>JANQLP010000215.1 GCA_028280515.1 Hyphomicrobiales bacterium | reverse complement strand
TCCTGGGGCGGCATGATCAACGGCCTGATGACGCTGTCGGGCGCATGGGACAAGCTGCGCACGGATCCGGTCATCCGCATGCTGGTCGTCTCGGTCGCCTTCTATGGGATGTCGACATTCGAGGGTCCGTTAATGAGCGTGAAGGCCGTCAACTCACTCTCGCACTATACCGACTGGACCATCGGCCACGTCCATTCCGGCGCGCTCGGCTGGGTCGGGTTCGTGAGCTTCGGCGCGGTCTACTGCCTCGTCCCGTGGCTTTGGGGGCGCAAGGGTCTTTACTCACAGCGGCTCGTCGAGTGGCACTTCTGGATCTCGACGCTCGGCATCCTGCTTTACATCACGTCGATGTGGGTGTCCGGCATTCTGCAGGGCCTGATGTGGCGCGCATACGACTCGCTCGGGTTCCTGGAGTACTCCTTCGTGGAAACCGTGGAAGCGATGCACCCCTTCTACATCATCCGTGCCATTGGCGGATTGCTGTTCGTCATCGGCTCGCTGTTGATGGCCTACAACCTCTGGCGGACGGTGCGCAGCGACGAATCTGTCGACATGAAGGATCAGCCACGCATAGCCGCAGCTCCCGAGCTGCGTGGATCACCCGGCTCGGCGCAGCCCGCACCGGCCGAATAGGAGACGCAGACAATGTCCTGGGCAAAGCATAAAATTTTCGAGACCAATTCGATGGTCCTGCTCGTCGGCATTCTCGTCGTCGTGTCCATCGGCGGGATTGTGGAGATTGCACCGCTGTTCTGGCTCAAATCGACAGTGGAGAAGGTGCAGGGGATGCGACCCTACACGCCGCTGGAGCTGGCCGGCCGCAACATCTATGTCCGCGAGGGGTGCTATCTGTGCCACAGTCAGATGATCCGGTCGCTGCGCGACGAGGTCGAGCGTTACGGGCACTATTCACTCGCGGCGGAGAGCATCTACGACCATCCCTTCCAGTGGGGCTCCAAGCGGACCGGACCGGACCTGGCGCGCGTCGGGGGCAAGTACTCCGACGAGTGGCACGTTCTGCACCTGAAGAATCCACGTGCGGTAGTGCCTGAATCGATCATGCCCGGTTATCCCTGGCTCGCGGAACGCAGGCTCGACTTCAAGGACATCAAAGGCAACCTTGCAACCCTGCGAGCGATTGGCGTTCCGTATACCGAAGAAATGGTCGAAAATGCCGAAGCGGACCTCAAAGCCCAGGTCGACCCGGACGGTGACGGGGCGGAGGCATTACAGGAGCGATATCCGAAGTCGCAGGTGCGCCAGTTCGATAACAATCCGGAGTACATCTCGGAAATGGATGCGATGGTGGCCTATTTGCAGATGCTCGGCACGTTGGTCGATTTCGCGTCGTTCGATGCGTCGGGTCCAAACCTGAGATAACCAAGGCAGGTTTCCATGGAATACGAGACAGTTGTCCAGATTACCCAGATCGTCGCCCTGCTGTTCTTTTTCGGCCTGTTTGCGGTGATCGTGATCTACGTGTTCTGGCCCGGCAACAAAAAGAAATTCGACGAGGCGTCCCGCTTGCCGTTTGAGAGCGACGAGCCGGACGCCGGCAATGGAAGAGGTTGAGAATGTCCAGACCGGAGATTGATGACGTCACGGGCGTTGAGACAACCGGCCACGAGTGGGACGGAATCAAGGAACTCAACAAGCCGCTGCCAAAGTGGTGGCTCTGGGTTCTCTATGCCACGATCATCTGGTCCGTCGCGTACTGGATCGCGATGCCGTCATGGCCCCTTGTCGCCGACTACACGAAGGGCCTTCTCGGCTACAGTCAGCGAGCGGTCGTCGCCAATTCGATTGCCAACGCCCGCGCCGCCCAGTCCCAGTATCTCGATCGCATCGCCGCCACCGACCTGGCCGGCATCAAGGCCGACCCCGACTTGCTCCAGTTTGCGCTGGCGGGCGGCCAGGCCGCCTTCGGCGACAACTGCGCGCCGTGTCACGGCCGCGGTGCGCAGGGCGCGGTCGGCTATCCCAACCTGAACGACGATGCATGGTTGTGGGGCGGGACACTGGATGACATTCATCACACACTGAATGTCGGGATCCGCTCGGGACACCCGGACACCCGGGACAACGCCATGCCTGCTTTCGGCCGGGACGAGCTGCTCGAGCCGGCGCAGATCTCAGACGTCACCGATTACGTACTTTCGCTGGCCGGCCTGGACGCCAACACCGAAGCCGCCGAACGCGGCAAGGAGATATTCGCGGAGCAATGTGCCGCATGTCATGGTGAAGACGGAAAGGGCGATACTGAACTCGGATCGCCGAATCTGACGGACGGGATCTGGCTTTACGGCGGCACGCGCGACGACATCACCGATGTGATCCGCAACTCGCGTTCCGGCGTGATGCCCGCCTGGGATGGCCGGCTGTCACCGGAGACGATCAAGCAGCTTGCCGTGTTCGTTCATTCGCTCGGAGGCGGCCAGTAGGCGACGACTACGCGCCGGAGTAAACTAAGCGGGCGCGAACACGACCCGACGAGTTCATGGACGTAACCGCAACAGAACGCGCCAAGAAGGCGCCGGCTGAGGCCGCGCCCGGCGTTGAGCAGCTTGATGTCGCTGCCGTCAATGCCGCGGAAACGCGCCCGCTATACGCGGTGCGCGAGAAGATCTACGCGAAGCGCGCCTACGGCACCTACCGCACGGTCAAGTGGATCGTGATGGCGGTCACGCTCGGCATCTACTATCTGTTGCCGTGGCTGCGCTGGGACCGCGGGCCGTATCTGCCGGATCAGGCCGTTCTGATCGACTTTCCCGACCGCCGGTTCCTTTTCTTCTTTCTCGAAATCTGGCCGCAGGAATTCTATTTCGTCACCGGGCTTCTGATCCTCGCTTCGCTGGCCCTCTTCCTGGTAACGGCTCTCGCCGGACGTGTGTGGTGTGGCTACACCTGCCCGCAAACCGTTTGGACCGATCTTATGATCGCTGTCGAACGGTTCTGGCAGGGCGACCGCAACGCGCGCATGCGCCTCGACAAGGCACCATGGTCGCTGCACAAGATTTGGCTCAAGAGCGCGACCCATATCACATGGCTGGCGATTTCCGTGGCGACCGGCGGCGCCTTCGTCTTCTATTTCCGCGACGCCCCGACGTTGATGGGCGAGTTCCTCACCTTCAGCGCACCGGCCATTGCATACATATTCGTCGGCATCTTCACCGCGACAACCTATCTGCTCGGGGCCATTGCCCGGGAGCAGGTGTGCATCTACATGTGCCCATGGCCGCGCATCCAGGGCGCGATGTTCGATCAGTACTCACTTCTCGTTAGTTATCGCGAGTGGCGCGGCGAGCCGCGTGGACCGCACAAGAAGGGCGAGAGCTGGGACAACCGTGGCGACTGTATCGACTGCAAGCAATGCGTCGCTGTCTGTCCCACCGGCATCGATATCCGCGACGGGGCACAGCTTGAGTGTATCCAATGCGCGCTCTGCATCGATGCGTGCAATACAATCATGGACAGGATCGGCCGGCCGCGCGGCCTGATCGACTATGACACGATCGACAATCTGGAAGCGGAGGCCGAGGGCAAACCGACCAAGCTGAAACTGCTTCGCCCGCGCGTTCTGCTCTACGCGGGCCTGATTGTACTGGTCTCGCTCATCATGCTGATCGCCCTGCTGAACCGGACCGTTCTTGAAGTGAATATCCTGCGAGATCGCAACCCGATTTTCGTGGAATTGTCCGATGGCGGCGTGCGCAACGGCTACACGGTCAAGATTCTCAACAAGCTTCACGAACCGGGCAAATTCCAGCTCGGGCTCGAGGGCCTGCCGGACGCGTCACTGAAGATCGTCGGCTTCGAGCAAGCGGCAAACCCGGCCATCTCCGTGCTTCCGGATGACCTGCGTGCGCTGCGCGTTTTCGTCACTGTTCCGCGGGAATCCATAGCCAAACTCACAGGCCCCGTGACAGACTTCGAATTCACGGTAACCGATCTCAACGACGGATCGACGGTCCGCAACGACACCACGTTCAGGAGCCCTGAAAAATGAGCCAGGCACAGCGCAATCCAAAAGAACTCACCGGCCGGCATGTGCTGTATGGATTGTTCGCGTTCTTCGGCGTCATGCTGATCGCGAACGGTTTTTTTCTCTATTACGCCCTCGGCACGTTCAACGGGTTTGAGACAAAGAACGCGTACCAGCGCGGACTGACCTACAACACCCGCATCGCCGCGGACGAAGCACAGGCTGCACGCGGTTGGAAGGCAATGGCGCACCACGACGGTGGAGCCGGCGAACTCATCCTCGAAGTGCGCGACCGCGGCGGATCGGACCTGGCCGGCCTTACGATCTCGGGAGAGGTTCGGCGCCCCGCCACCGACAGAGAGGACCAAACCGTCAGCTTCCGCGAAATTTCGCCGGCGCGTTATGTGGCGCCGGCAAAGCTCACGGCAGGACAGTGGGTACTGTCGGTCGAGATGCACGAACCCGGTTCCGCCGGCGAGCCGGCCTTCCGACTCAAGAAGCGGGTGTGGGTCAAGGAGACCCAATGAGCCTTGAGGCTGCCATACCCGATGCCCGCCTCTCGGACGCCCAAGGGCCGGAAACTTCCGAAGAACGGAATGTCTCCCTTGCGGTCGAGAACATGCACTGCGGCGGCTGTCTGCGCAGCGTGGAGAAGGCGCTTCATGCCGTCCCGGGCGTCACGCATGCACGGGCCAACCTCTCGGCAAAACGCGTCAACGTGCGTTGCGACCCCGCGCAATGCGACATCGAGAACATAATCGACGCGCTCGCGAAAGCCGGTTTCAAGGCGGCGCCCCTGGCCGAGCAGGCCGATACCGGCAAGGAAGACATCGACCGTGATTACCTCAAACGCCTTGCCGTTGCGGGATTTGGCGCGGCCAACATCATGCTTCTCTCCGTTTCCGTCTGGTCCGGCGGCGGCGGCGGCGATATGGACGAGACGACCAAGAGCTTCTTTCACCGTATTGCCGCGCTGATCGCCCTGCCCACGGTGGCCTATGCGGGCCAGCCGTTCTTCCGGTCCGCCCTCGGCGCGCTCCAGGCCCGAAGGCTCAACATGGATGTCCCGATCTCGCTCGGGGTCATCCTTGCGACGGCAATGAGCTGCTTCCAGATGTTCAACAATTCCGAGCAGGTCTATTTCGAGGCGGCGGTCACCCTTTTGTTCTTTCTGCTGATCGGACGCTGGCTGGATCAGCGCCTGCGGACGCGGGCTCAAGGTGAGGCGCAGAACCTTCTGAGCCTGCAGAACGGTCTAGCCACGGTCATCGAGGCCAAGGGCGCCCACAGGCGCGTTCCCGCGCACACGCTGGAGGCGGGAGACCGGGTGCTGATACCGGCGGGTGAACGCGTGCCGGCGGACGGCACCGTTCTGTCGGGCAAGAGCGATGTGGACCAGAGCCTGATCACCGGTGAGAGCGCCCATGTCAGCGTGCGCAAGGGGGACGTGGTCTATGCGGGCACGCTCAATCTCGCGGGACCGCTGACCATGCGCGTGACGGCTGCAGACGACATGACGCTGCTGTCGGAAATCAGCCGGCTGATGTCGAATGCGGAACAGGGACGGGCCGCCTATCAGCGCATGGCCGACCGGGCAGCGCGCGTCTATGCGCCAGCCGTCCACATCCTCGGCGCGGCGACGTTCATCGGCTGGCTCGCCGCGGGAGCGGGTTGGGAGGTGTCGCTGACCTACGCCATTGCGGTGCTCATCATCACCTGCCCGTGCGCGCTCGCGCTTGCGGTGCCGGCGGTACAGATTGCTGCCGCCAGCAGGCTGTTTCGAAACGGCATCATTCTCAAGACCGCCGACGCGCTCGAACGGCTGGCCGAAGCCAATTGGGTGGTGTTCGACAAGACCGGCACGCTCACGCTCGGCCATCCGGTTCTCCTCAACGGTGCTGAGATCTCCGACGAGCAACTGCGTGCTGCGGCCGCGCTCGCATCCGCCAGTTCGCACCCTTACGCAAAAGCCGTCGTCGAGGCCGCACAGGCGCGTCTTGGTCATGTCGCGGTCGTGAATGGTGTCGAGGAAGTGCCCGGCGACGGCCTCAAGCGGGAAACCTCCGAAGGCGAAGAACGGCTTGGATCTCCGAAATGGTGCGGGGCCGATGACAACACATCCGCCTCGCTGTGGTATCGGGCGCCAAAGGGCGACAAGACAGCGTTTCGTTTCAGCGAGGCGTTGCGTCCGGACGCGGCGGAGACCGTTCACTCACTTGAGGACCTCGGTTTTGGCGTGACGCTTCTTTCCGGAGACCGTGCGCAAGCCGTCAGGACGATGGCCGAGACCGCCGGGATAGAGGACTGGCACGGACCGGTCGATCCGGCACAGAAGATCGCCTATCTGAAAGACAGGGCGCTGGGCCACAAGGTGTTGATGGTCGGCGACGGCCTCAATGACGCACCCGCCCTGGCGGAGGCACATGTATCCATATCGCCGGCAAGTTCCGCCGACATCACCCAGCGCGCCGCGGACTTCGTGTTTCAGGGAGAAAAACTCGGCGCCGTTGTCGAAGCCATTCGGATTGCGGTGAAAGCCCGTTCGTTTGCCCTGCAGAACTTTGCCATCGCACTGGCCTACAACACGGTGTGTGTTCCATTGGCCGTGGCAGGATACGTGACGCCTCTGGTCGCGGCGATTGCCATGTCCACATCGTCAATCCTGGTGACGGCCAACGCGGTCCGGCTCGCAGGCTTCAACACGGGAGAGCGAACATGACGTCTCTCGCATGGCTTATTCCGGCCGCCCTGTTTCTCGGGCTGCTCGGTCTGGC
This sequence comes from Hyphomicrobiales bacterium, assembly GCA_028280515.1. GTDB lineage: Bacteria > Pseudomonadota > Alphaproteobacteria > Rhizobiales > Methyloligellaceae > UBA2767. The sequence continues at coordinate 21,854 of JANQLP010000215.1, read as the reverse complement.
GGCGTTTCTCTGGTCGCTGCGCAGCGGACAGTTCGACGATCTGGAGGGCGCGGCGTGGCGCGCCCTGGAGGACGACGAGGAACCGAAAGACTAGAGCCTATTCGGCTAAATCGGAGCCATTCTGACGGAGCGATTTTGTGACAAGATCAAGCAAAGGCCCGTGGCGCGTACCCAAGCGTACGGGCAAGGGGCTTTGCGCCGGGATTGGCGCAAAACCGCCCGTCCCGAAAGGGTTTCCGATTGGCGGACGCCCGCCGGCGAAACGGCCTTGCCCGATGCGCTGCATCGCGCTGCGACCGCTTCAGCGACGGATCGCACACGCCAATCGAGAAACAGAATTGACTCGGATTTAGCCGAATAGGCTCTAGCTCTTGCTTTTCTTGTTCTTGGCCGGCACCGGAGCAACCAGGCTCCTGTAGGCGTGCCATGTTGCATGGCCGATCAGCGGAAAGATGATGATCATGCCGATGAACAGCGTGGCGAACGCAACAGCCATCATGCCGACGATCAGAACGCCCCAAAGGAACATCGGCGCGGGATTCAGCGCGACCGCCTGAAAGCTCGTGACCGCCGCGGTGACCGCATCGACCTTGCGGCGCATCAGGAGCGGGATGGACACCGCTGTGGCCGCGAACACAAGGGCCGCGAGGACCGACCCGACCAATGTGCCGACAATCAGCAATCCGAGGCCGTTCGCCGTGAACAGCAGGGTCGGAATGATGGTATCGACCTGGACGAGCGTATACGGGCCCAGAAACAGCATGAACAACAGGAAGGCCAGATCCATCCAGATAAAATAGATAATCAGCAGAAAAGCGCCCATGAACGCCAATTGCCCCGGCGAGCGCACGCCAAACTTCAGCATATCGGAAAATTTGACCGTTTCTCCTTCCTCCAGCCGTCGCGACGTCTCGTAAAGGCCAACCGCGACCATCGGGCCAAGCAAAAAGAATCCCCCCGCCAGCGGAAGCACAAGGTACAAGGCGCCGCTGACGTAAAGGGCGAATGCAATCAGCAGAGAAATGGCAGTAAATACAGCGCCATAGGCTAAGCTGACCTGAGGCGCACGCATGATGTCGCGCGAACCGGCGGCGAGCCATTTCCACGGCGCGTCAAAAGGAACCTTGTTCACCTTGTGAACTTCAATCGTCGATATCTGTGCCGTAGCCATTTGCGCTTTCTCCCCGGTCGCCCCTCACACCGGTATTCTAGATGAGGACCTCCTTCCGTGCCACGGGGTAGTGGTGTAATCATTGACTTGTATCAAATGCGCGACTGGGCATGGCGCGTTGCGTCGGCTAAGCTGCACGGCGATCTAACGTTTTGGGGTTTGAGGGACCAAGCCGCGTTATGGCAGGTGACATGGCATTCGAGCTGCCGGCGAAATGCGACCGGTGCGTCGTTCGTCACAAGGCGATCTGCGGAGCACTCTCCGAAAACGAGTTGAAGGACCTCAACCGGATCGCCCGCCAGCGGCGAATCCCGACCGGACAGGTGATCGCCGCCGATTCCGATATCGTGTTCGCCAATATTCTCGACGGGGTCGTAAAACTCACCAAGACTCTCTCCGACGGCCGCCAGCAGATCGTCGGGTTGCAGTTTCCGCCCGATTTCCTGGGACGGATCTATGCCAAAGAGTCCCCCTACTTTGCCGAGGCGGCGACGGACGTCGAACTATGCGCCTTCCCGAAGGACGGTTTTGAGCGCATGTTGCGGCAGTATCCGGACCTTGAACACCGGCTGTTCGAGAACACGCTGGACGAACTGGACAGCGCCCGTGAATGGATGCTGCTTCTGGGGCGCAAGACCGCGCGCGAACGCGTGGCAAGCCTGCTGCTGATGATTGCCCGGCGCGCGCCGGACGTCGGTTGCACCCACACGCCCGAGATCAGGTTTTCACGGTTCTCGCTGCCGCTCACCCGCGCCGATCTCGCCGACTATCTCGGCCTGACGCTCGAAACAGTGAGCCGCCAGATCACGAATCTGAAGAAGGAAGGCGTGATTGAACTCGTCGACAACCGCGAGATCATCGTGCCGGACGTCGACATCCTCGAGGACGTGGCCGGCAACTAGAGTTGCTGAGCCGGCGGATTGCTCAGCCCTATCGAGCGTCCAGTGTTGTTTCGGAATTGATTGATAGGGTTCTAGAGCCGTGTGAACGTCAGTGTGCCGGTCGTCAGCGATTGTTCGAATTCCACGACCGAGAACGCCCTGAAGTCTTTCGCCGACAGCCTGGAGCGCGCCAGAGGCAGAACCACGGCATCTTCCCACGCAATGTGGCGGCGCCGACACTCGAAAAACCCATGAAGCATGTAGCCGAGCATCTCGGGATTTTCGGCCCGTCCGCGCTCAAGCGCCCGTTCCAGCTGGTCCGCCGTATCATAAGCCAGACACTCGTCGTTCGCGTGCTCTTCACGGATCTGATTCAGCAAATCCGTTTCCAGCTCGCCGCGCCGCAGCCTCTTCGTCAGAACGGGATAAAGGTATCCCTCCTCCAGCACCAGATGACGGCGAACACACTGCCTGAGCTCGACGACACTTGTGCGGGCAAGCACCGGATCAAGCGGCTCGAGCAAATCATCGGCGATCTGTTCAAGCCGGTCGCACAGGTTCTGTTCCTGCAAATGCTCTTTTTCGATCTGGGCGAGCAGCCCTTCCGGTTCGAGCTCGTCTTGCTTGCCGCTTTCGGTCATGAAAAAGACAATCCAATTCCCGCGAGGAGGTGGACGTCTAGACCTTGCACGGCGCGCGGCACGGCTCATTGATCTGCGTCAATTCGTACTGTTCTCGCCGTGGTCACTCTGCCAGTATGTCGGCATTCGTTTGGTTGGAGGAATCATCTGCATGAAAAGAAATTTCGGTCTGACCGCGGTCCTGCTTGGCGCCCTGTTCATCTTGCCGGGCACAACGGCCGGTGCCGCATTCGAGGCGGCAAACGGCAAAACGCTTGCGGAGAAATGGTGTTCCTCCTGCCACCTCGTCTCGCCCGATCAGGCCAAGGCCAGCGCCGACGCGCCGCCGTTCGCGTCCATCGCCGAACGGACCGATGAGGACCTGGATCGCCTCGCCTTCTTTCTGCTCGACCCCCATCCGGTCATGCCAAACTTCAGCCTTTCGCGCGACCAGATCACCGACCTCGTTGCATACATCAAAAGCCTGAAACAGTAGGGCTGGAGCCCTTTCAGTCAGGCCCGCGCGGTTGTCTCGCGTTTCACCGGCCATCGGCGCCGCAGAAACGCGATCGAGGCCGGCAACACGATGAGCTGTGCCACGAGTGCCGCAAACAAGGTCGCTCCGCTCAACTGCCCGAACACCCGAAGCGACGGCAGGTCGGAGAAAATCGTCACGCCGAGTCCGAGCGCCAGGACGATCGTCGTCAGAATCAGGACAGGCCCGATGATCCGGGCCGTGCGCGCGAGCGCGTCCAGTGTCGCGCGCCGCCGGCCTTGCTCGTCGCGTTCCTCGAGAAAATAGCGGTTGAGAAAGTGGATCGTGCTGTCGAGCGCGAGGCCGAAGGCCACGGTCAGCGCGATGATGCTCGCAAATTGCAACCCTTCGCCTGTGATCCAGAGCAGCGCGCCGGTAGCAAAGATGGGCAGCAGGCTAGGGAGAACACTGACAAGACTCGCGAACACGGACCGAAAGGCGAGGCCGAGGAACACCACCACCACCAGAATATCGCTGACGAGACCGACATTGAGTTCGAAGATCATCTGCGCGCTGTTGCGCGCGGCAATTGCCGGCAGGCCCGTTACGGAGATCGTGAAATCCGGGTGCGCCTTGCGGAGCGGTTCGAGTGCGGCATCGAGATCATCGACCACGGGCAGGATTTCACTTGCATCGACGTCGGGCAGCCTTCCCGACACGACCACCGCCTGCTCATCGACCGCAATAAACCGGCGCACCAGGTGCTCCGGCAGCAAGCCGATATACTCCTTCAGTATTTCAACGCTCGGGTCGCCTGCCTTCTCCAGCCATCGGCGCAACGTCTCGACCGACCAGACATTGCCGACGCCGGTCTGCTTCTCGACCACATTGTGCGCGTCGGCGATCACCTCGAGCACGCCGGGCTCGTAGATCGAGCGCCCGTCCCGCCATTCGATCATCACATGCACCGGATTGGCGCCGGTAAGCTTCTCATCGAGCCGGCTGGTGGTCTTCAAGGCCTGTTCCTGATCCGGCACCTGGTCGGCAAGACGGTAATGGGGCTGAAGGTTGACGTAGGCCGTCCCCATCAGAGCAACCAGAACGATCCCTGAGACCACGTATGGTGCCGGAACGCTGGCTATATGCCGGAAAACCCGTTCGGATATACGCGCGAGGAATTGCATCGGCGCGTCCGACTTCTCTTTGTCCTCCGGCGTCTCGGATCCTGCCTGCCGCGGCAGCAGAAGTGCGGCAAGTGTGGGCACGACCATGACCACGGCAACGTAGGAGAGCAGGACAGCAAGGGTCGAGGCGCCGCCGAAAGTGCGAATGAGCGCCGACTGGGCGAAGATGAACGAGGCGAGCGCAATCGCAGCGGTCAACGCCGTGAGAAAACATGCCGGCGCGACGGCGATGACCGCCCGCCGCGCAGCCTCGATGCGGCTCACACCTGCCATCATCTCGCGGCGGATGTTGAACACCAGATGCATCGAATCGGAAAAGCCGTTCACGATGATGAGCGGCGTGATGACGTTGACGAAGAGATTGAGCTTGAAGCCGAGATAGCCAACGGCGCCAAGCGACCACAACACGCCGGCGGCAGGGCCCGCCACTGCAATCAGCATATGCGTAACATTGCCGAAAAAAATGTAGGCGATGATTGCACCAAGCAGGAATCCAAGACCGTTGTAGATCAGCCGGTCGCGCTGGACGGCGTTTCTGATCTCCAGTTGCATGACGGGTGCGCCGGTGAGCTGGGCGCTGAGCTGGGTCGTCGCGAGCGCGTCGGCCACGACCTCCTCGATCTCGCCGATCGTTTCTTTCAGACCGATGTCGAGCACCTTGGTCCTGTCCAGCGACAACACGATCAGCGCCAGTGTGCCGTCCTCCGACAACAGCTTGCCCTGAATGATCTCGTTCGACCGGATCCGCTCCATGAGCGCATCGAATGCCTCGCCGGTCGGAAGCTCGGCCGGGAAAAGCGCACTCGGAAATCCCGTCTCATCGGGCACCTCGCGGACCGAGAACATCGAGATCAGCCCGTTCAGGCCGGGGATGAGCTGCAGGTCGAGAATAACGTTGCGCACCGCATCGAGGTTTTCCGGCGTCAGCAGTTCATCGTCCTCGATGACCACCAGCACATCGAACTCGCTTGAGGGAAAGCGCTGCGATATCTCCTCGTAGCGGCGGAATTCCTCGGTGTTGGTGCGAAACAGTTCACTTAAGGAATCGTCGACCGACATCTGGAGCATACCGGGCACGGCGGCGATGGAAACCAGCACCATAATGACGGCGGAAATGAGCGGTGCCCGCAGCGGCACGAGCCCCAGACGCTCAATCCCGAAACTGAACCAGAAGCCCTTGCGGCCTGCGCTGCGATCCTTCTGCGCAGCGCCTGTCCGTTTCGTCATGCGTTACGTCTCTTGATGATTCCCACGCCCAAAACGATTCCCGCAACTTCCCGGCGGTTAGGTGACCACTATCACATCGTCGCCCTCGATCTGGACGTCAAAGGGACGCAGCTTGAGGAACCTGCCATGGTCATCGGCAACCACGGCCTGACCGTTTTCAAGCGAAAACTCGAACCCGTGCCAGGGACAACGCAGAACACTGCAGGACGGATCGACGCTGACCTCGTTGGGCCGCTCTGCCTCCGTGAGGTCCGAAATGCACCCGAACTCCAGATACGCACCCTGGTGCGGGCAGCGGCCGGCATAGGCCTTGACTTCACCGGTCTTCAGCCGCGAAAGGACAAGCCGGGCGCGGCCGGCGTTCACCGGCACGATCTCGCCCACGGGCAAATCCTGGACCCTGCACACGGTGTGGCGCGCCATGCCGCTCACTCCGCCGCAATCGACGCCGCGGCGGGCGGAATGTCGATGTCATAGAACGCGGCCGCGTTCTTCCAGAAGATCTTCTCGCGCAGATCGTCAGGAAGGCCCCGGGGAATGGCCGCGTTCGGGCTGTCGAAGTCGAAATGCGGATAGTCGGTCGAGAAGACGAGAATCTCGTCCGTTCCCATCAGTTCGATGAGCTTGACCCAGTTCTCCGCCGAAATGTCCTCGGTCGGCTGGGTCGAGAGCTTCAGACGCTCGCGGCAATGCGTGCTCGGCAGCTTCTTGATCCACGGCACTTCGACGCGCCCCATCCGGTAGTCCCTGTCGAGCCGCCACATGACGTGCGGCAGCCAACTGAAGCCACCTTCAAGCACCATGAATCTGAGCCGTGGGAAATTATCGAAGAGGCCGTTGACAATAAGGCTGATAACCTGCGGCATCAGCGCGACGGGCAACAGGGCGCGCCGCTCCATATAGTGGAGCCCCATCCCATATGGGCCCTGCGCATGGGTCGTGTGGTGAAACGAGATCATCATCTCGTTGCGGTCGGCGGCCTCGAAAATCGGGCGATAGGTCGGATCGCCATAGGCAATATCGTCGACGACGGGCAGCATGACCTGGCGCATCTGCGGGTGATCGGCCATACGGTCGATCTCGCGTGCGGCGGCTTGCGGATCGCGCGCGAAGATCTGGATACTGCCGATAAAGCGGTCGTCCTTCGCGAGCCAGTGCTCGGCGCAATAGTCATTGTAGGCAGCGGCAAGAGCAGTGCCGAGACCATATTGCAGCTTGAGCATGGTCGGATAAAAGTAGCCGGTGAGGACCGCATAGGTAAGATCGTACTCGTCCAGCACCTGCTTCCGCATCAGATCGTAGTCCGATGCCACCGGCGAACCGTCGTCGGTCACAACGTCGGCGCGGTTGCCGTTTCCGGGCGAGGTGTAGCAGAAGGGCTGCGGAATACCGCGCCACGCGCCCTGCGCGATCCAGCTCTTGTAGGGATCGGGCAGATACGGCACGAGGTCCTGCAGGCTGGAAAAACTCTCATGGACGTCGGTATCGATGATCGGCACGGTTCGCTTCCTATGGGGACTGGACAAAAAACGGTCGGGTCAACCTACAACATCATGCGCCAGCAGGACCAGACTAGCCAGCAGGCCCGTAACCGGAACCCAGATGCCGACTTCAAAGCCGCGCGGCGGTGCCGGTTCCTTGCGAAGTTTCAGCCTGATCAGGGCCAGGTTCACCAGCGAGAAAACGGTCAGCGTCACGCGTGACGTCATCTCCGCCAGGCCTTCAATGGGAAAGGCAAGGCCGAGCAGAAGCACAAGGGCAATCACGACGCCCGTTGCGACAAGCGGCGTTCGGGTGACCCTGTTGACCCTCCCGATCAACGCCGGCAGATCGCCCTGCACGGCCAGGCCGTAGAGCACCCGCGACGCCATGATCATCTGCACGATGATTCCGTTGAGCGTCGCGACGATGGCAATTGCGCTGATAACCAGTGGCGATCCTCCGGTGACCTGCTCGTAGACGAACCCCAGCGGTGCGGTCGACGCGGCCAGTCCGTCGATCGGCACCGACAGGACCGCCACCGACGCGACGGCGATGTAGAGCAACGTGGAGATGACAAGCGTCCAGAAAATCGCCCGGGGCAGGGTTTTCAGCGGCTCGTTGGCTTCCTCGGCAATGTTCACCAGGTCCTCAAAGCCGATGAACGCGAAGAAGGCGAGCAGACCGGCGGCGAATATGCCAGCCCAGATTTCGGGGTCGGATGTCAGCGGTACGACCTCTCCCGCCCGCGCGATCAGTGCCGGGTCGTGCATCAGGCCGGCGACGATGATCACCAGCAGGCCGGCGATTTCGATCAGCGTCAGAATGGCTGCGACCGAGACCGATTCGACGATGCCCCAGGCTGCCGCGAGACCCATTGCGAGGATGACCGTCGCCACCAAGGCAAGCGCCGGCAAATCCATGAAAACGCGGATGTATCCGGCGGCACCAATGGCCACCGCTGCGGCCGAAACAACACCCGCCGTGACGACAAGCAGCGCGAGCAAGCGCGAGCCAAAGGCGTGACGCACATAGGCGGCTTCTCCTGCGCTGACCGGCATACGGGACGTGAGTTCGGCGAATGACGCCGCCGTCGGCGCCATGACGATTGCCGCCAGCAGAAACGAAAACGGCGAGTAAATCCCGGCTCTGCCGGTCGTGGCGCCGATCAGAACATAGATTCCCGCACCGATGGTGACGCCAAGGCCATAAAGAACAACGAGGGGGAGCGGCAGGGCCCGTTTCAAGCCCGGTTATTCGCTTCGAATGTCAGCCTTGTCGGCCATGGAACGTGTTGACCCCGGCAGCCCTTGCCATCTGACCTATGCGGAGCGCGAAATCGCCTCAATGACACACATCAAGTTGATAGAGATCAAGGCCGCGAAACGCGACAATGGATAGCTATACCTAAAGTTCGGAAAACCCGAATCCGGGAGGAAATGAATGGGCTACAAGACGATTGTTACGTATCTCGCGGTGCCGGACAGCGTACCCGACGTGATGAACACGGTGCTTCCGATCGCCGAAAAATTCGATGCGCATCTCACCGGCACACATGTCTTCGCAGGCGTGCCTCTGGTTGGCACAATCGGGGCGCAGGTCCCGCCCGAGATCATCGACCAGTACGCGGACATGATGCGCGAGGACGCACAGGCCATCAAAAAGGCGTTTACCGAAGCGGTCAAAGGGTGTGGGGTTCAAACCGAATGGCGCGATCAGGAAGAGAAATCCGTACACCTCGACCTGTTGGGTGCAATCCTCGAGCAGACGCGCTGTGCCGACCTTCTGGTGATGGCACAAACCGAGAGCGAGCAGCGCGTCGGTGATCTCGTGACGGATATCATCATGGATTCCGGACGCCCCGTGCTGATCATCCCCAAGGGTGGCAATTTCGGAGACCTGTCAGGCAAGGCCGTCGTCGGATGGGACGGCTCGCGCGAGGCAACCCGGGCGGTTTTCGATGCCCTGCCGCTTCTGAAGCGGGCCAAGACGGTCGATCTCGTTACGGTCGGCAAGTCGAGCGATGCCAAGGACGCGGTGCGCGCCGGCGGTGGGGAGATGGCCAGCATTCTCTCCCGGCACGATGTGAACGCTGAACTTGCGACTGTCGATCGCGGCGACGCCGCGGCAGGCGACGCACTCCTCAAATACGCCTCGGAAAAGGACGGCGATCTGCTGGTCATGGGATGCTACGGCCATTCGCGCCTGCGTGAGCGCCTGTTCGGCGGCGCAACGCAACACGTGATGAAGAACATGATCGTTCCGGTGTTAATGTCCCACTAGCGGATCCGTCCCAATCTCGATTCAGAGGACCCGATCATGACGATTATGAAGATCAGACTCGAGCTTGCACGCGACCACGACTTCCCCTCCGGCAGTCCGAACCATGGTTATGAGTTCACCGCACCCCTCAACGAGACCGGCCACATCGATCCGGCAGAATGGCACAAGGAACGCGATCACTGCCGCGTGGTTCGCTTCTGGCAGGGAGAGGAGGACGAGGTCGGTCATCTGATCCGCAAGCCGGGCGGGAGCTGGGCGTTTCACTACGACATCCTCGGAGACGAGGATGACGATGAAGCCGGCTACAGGTTTGGCGACCATGCGTTCGCGCCGGGCGAGTATGTCTCGATCAAGGAACATGACGACGTCCTGCGCACGTTCCGCGTCGTGACTGTTCAGGAGCCGACATAGCCGACCGATGGACGGTTCACTTCCAGTTTCCACAAAATCAGGTGTCGCATGCGGGCCGGACACACGTTTTGCGTGTGAAATACCTGTACAGCAATTAATATGTCAGTGCCTTGCGGGCGGTCTGCGCCATCTGCGATAGTCCGTCGAGCGGGGGAGGAAAAATCAGCACAGTCTTATGAACGAAAAAGAATGGGATCTCATCAATTCGGCACCCTTGTTCGATGGCGTTCCGGATGAGGCGGTCAGGCGCCTGATCGGAAACCGCGGTGCACGCGAATATGACAAGGGCGTAATACTCTTTCAGCAGGGAACGCCAGCCGACGCGTTCTACTTCATTCTCGATGGCTGGGTGAAGATCTACCGGATTTCGCCCCGCGGCTCCGAAACAATCGTCGGCGTGTTCACGCGCGGCCAGTCGTTCGCGGAAGCCGCGATATTCGATGGCGCCGAATACCCCGTGTTTGCCGAGGTGATCGTGCCAAGCCGTCTGCTCTGCATCGACGCCAAGAACTTCCGGCGGCTTGTCCATGAGGAGCCCGATCTGGCGTTGGCGATGCTGGCATCGTGCTCGAAGCACTTGAAATACCTCGTCGAACAACTGGAACAGCTCAAGCGCCTGTCCGCGCCGCGCCGGATTGCCAACTTCCTTGTCGGACTGTGCCAGTCGTCCGGTGGCAAGTGCATCGTCACCTTGCCCTATGAAAAGTCGCTGATCGCCAAGCGTCTTGGCATGCAACCGGAGAGCTTTTCGCGCGCCATGCTGAAACTGCGCGACCTCGGCGTCACCATGGAGCGGGAGCGGATCGCCATCGACGACATCGAGGCGTTAAGGGATTTCGCGGGCCGCGAGGCTGAACAAAGCGGCGTGACCGTTCACCTTTAGGCCGTCCGGACCGGAACCGAGCCGCATCTAGTGGCTCGTACCGGCGGAATAGGTGATCTTGTTGTGGACGTTGTACTTGCCCGACGGCTTCGACATGGGCAGCCGCTTGACCTCCTTGAGCGTCTTTGCGTCATACACAACCAGCGCCCCCTTCTTGTCCCACACGCTGACAAGCGCATGTGCACCGGATTTGTCGAACTCCACGTGCGCGGCGGTCTTGCCCGGCTCCGGCCGTAACGTCTCGACGATCTCCAGCTTCTCCTTGTCGATCACATGCATGGCGTCCCGATTGGGTCCGAAGAACACATCGACCCACGCGTAGCGTGAATTGTCATGACTGCGCATGAAGAAGCCGGGTCCAAGCGTCTTGAGCCGCTTCACGGTCTTCCAGGTGGCAGTATCGATGATTGTCACCTCGCCGGTCTTGAGGTTCGGCGTGGCGAGCACGGTGGTATCGCCCCAGCGCCAGGTGATGCCGGAACCCAGATGTGGCATGCCTTTCAGATCGAGATCGGCAACGGACCGCCGCGCATCCAGGTTGACGACTTGCGCATGGCCGTCGCGCGAGGCACCGATCAGATGGATGTACTCCTGGTCGAAGAAGAAGTCGTCCAGATGCCGCTCGACCTTGATGCGGCGAACGGGAAACGGTTCGCTTTTCGGCGCATCACCGGAATCCTCGCGATAGTCGTGCACCCATGGCAGTGAGAATCCCGCAGGCGGATCGTCGTCGTAACTGATTTCCCACACCTCGGGAATGTCCTTCAGCGCGGCAATGAAACTCGAGCGCGGCGGTGCATTGTAGACGGCGGAAACACGGCTGGAGTTCCCCTTCCCGTCGCCGACGGGGATAATCTTGATCAAACTCAGATCGCTCGCCTTGAGGACCACAAGGGTGTGCGGAAGATAGTTGCCGACGATCACGTACCTGTCGTCGCTCGACACGGCGGCATTGCGGGTGTTGATCCCGGCTCGCACCTCGGCGACTGTCTCCAGCCGGTACATGTCGAACTTCGAAATCCAGCCGTCCCGGGAGGCAAAATATACAAACCGCCCATCGGAGGAATACTTCGGCCCCCCGTGCAGGGCAAACCGTGACTTGAACCGGTGGATCGGTTCGAACTTGTCACCGTCGAGAACCGTCACGTGGTGGTCACCGGCCTCAACGACGAGAAAGACGTTCAGCGGGTCCGCATCATAGACCGGTTTGGCCGTCTTGGCATTGCCCTCGACCAGTTCGGGCTTGTGCACAACATGGCTGCTCCTGATCTGCTCGGGTCCCCATGTGGGGATGTGGTCGAGCGGCGTGTAGACAAAATCGGTAAGGGCCGCGATCTGGTCCTTGGTGAGGACCTCTGCGAACCCCGGCATCTGCGTGGCGGCACGACCGTTCGCAATCACGCCCACCGCCTTTTTCTTGCGAAGGCGCTTGAGGTTCTGCGGCAACAAGGCAGGACCCTGTCCACCGAGCCTGTCCACGCCGTGGCATTCGGCACAGTGCTCCTTGTAAAGCGCCTGCGTTCCGGCGTCTTGCGCGACCGCGCCCCCGTTCAGCAGAGTCGAGAGTGCGATCAGAAGGACCGCACTAAGCGCGAATGACATGTTGCGCTTCATGACGTGCTCCTCTGAAAGGCTTGACCGTCAGACGCTCCTGCGCCTCGGCGAGACCGATTTCCTCATCGCTCAGATAGCACGCCGGGTCCTCCGCCCACGGGTCGCCGGTGAGCTGCAGCGCCCGGACTCGCGTGTTGCCGCCGCAGATGTCGAAGTGGCGGCATTTGCCGCAGCGCCCGCTGATCGTCCGCGGGCGTTGCTTCAACCCGGCCATTATCGGATCGGAGGTATCGGGCCAGATCTGCGAGAACGGCCGCTCCTTGACGTTGCCCAGATTGTAGTGCCACCAGAACGTGTCCGGATGAACGTTGCCCAGATTGTCGATGTTGGCGACGTTGACGCCGCTCGCATTGCCGCCCCACTGCGCGAGCTTGCCGCGCACATGTTCTGCCGCTTGCGGGAAGTGCTTCTTGACCCAGAAGTAGAGGAACACGCCGTCGGCGTCGTTGTTGCCGGTGACGAACTCTTTCTCCTCGCCCCGTTCGACATAGCCGAGCGCGCGCTCGAACAGCATGGTCATGGTGTTGCGCGTGATTTCCCATGCGGCGTCATCCATGCGGTTCTTGTTGCCGCGGCCGGCATATACGAGATGGGACAGGTAGAACTTGTCAACGCCTTCCGCATCCGCAAGATCGAGCAGTTCAGGGAGCTGCGCGTGATTGTCCATGGTCATGGTAAAGCGCAGCCCCACCTTGATCCCGTGCTGCTTGCACAGCCGAACGCCCCTGAGCGAATCCTCGAAGCAACCCTCCTTGCCGCGAAACGCGTCATGCGTGGCACCGATCCCGTCGAGCGATATGCCGACATAGTCGTAACCGATGTCGGCAATCCTGCCGATGTTGCCCTCATCGATCAGCGCCCCGTTGGACGACAGTCCCGTGTAGAACCCCATGCGCTTCGCGCGCGCGGAAATCTCGAAGATGTCCGGGCGCAGCAGCGGCTCGCCGCCGGAGAGAATGAGAACCGGCACGCGGAAGGCCTTCAGGTCGTCCATGACGGTGAATACTTCGCGGGTTGAAAGCTCGCCGGGAAAATCAACGTCACCCGAGATCGAGTAGCAGTGCTTGCATTTGAGATTGCAGCGCCGGATGAGATTCCAGATCACGACCGGCCCCGGCGGGTCGCGGCGCGGACCGACCGCCGTCGGCGCTTTGATTTCCTTGATGAACTGGCTCAGTCTGAACATTGGCGTCTCCTCAGGCGGCGATCCGCAGCCCGGTCTTCTTGAGAATGCGTGTGCTGTAGAGAATGTCGTGTGCGCGGCATGCGGTGCCGAGAAGCGCCGCGATCTCCTCCGCCTTGGCCTCGACCTCCTCGCGAGTCTGTCCGTGCGCCATGGCAAAGAGATTGTAAGGCCACACCGGACGATGGCGCGGCCGCAGATAGCAATGGCTCACAAAATCGAGGTGCCCCACCTTGCGGCCAAGCTCCAGCGCCACGTCATCGTCCAGATCCCAAACTGTCATTCCGTTCGCCGAAAGCCCGAGCGCATAGTGATTGGGCACGACACCGATGCGCCGGATCACGCCCTCGGCCATCATGCGTTCCAGCCGCGCCATGACGTCGGAAGCGCTCAAGCCGAGGTCTGCGGCCACCGCGTGGTAAGGCCGTGGCACGAGCGGCAGCCCTTCCTGCGTCGCGGCGACGATCTTGCGGTCGATCTCGTCCATCACGCGTCCACCTTCAGGCCGATGAAGAACTCGTGCTCCTTTGGAAAGGCGTACACCTTGAGGCCGGTCTCATCTTCAATCTCGTCGATAACGGCGTCGATGCGCCCAGGATCGTCGCTCCCAAGCACGAACCAGACATTGAGCTCGTGTGCGCGTTCGTAGTTGTGCGCGACTTCCGCATGGGCGTTGACCTGGTCCACGACGGCATCGATCCGCGCTTGGGGCACAGCCATGGCGCACAGACAGAACGCGCCGCCCATGGCCTCGGCGTTGTACATGGGACCGAAGCGGGTCAGAACGCCTGTTTCACGGAGTTTCGTGATCCGCTCCAGAAGTTCCTCTTCATCGAGCCCGAGCGACTTGGCGGCCTCGGCGAACGGATGCTCGCAGACCGGAAAGCCGCCCTGCAGCGCATTGATGATCCTGCGGTCTGTCATGTCGATCATTCGCGAAGTCCTCCCGATTCAGGCCGCGGAAAGGCGCGCGCCGCATTGCTTGAACCGGCGCAGGCTGAACAGCACATCCATCGGCGGATACTCGGCGCATGTCCGAAGCTGCTCGATTTGCGCGTGCACAGTCTCGCGGTCGCGTCCATGGATCATGCAGAACAGGTTGTACGGCCAGTGCGGACGATGGCGGTCGCGCCGGTAACACAAGGTGACGAACGGATAGCTCGCAAACCGCTCGCCGACCGCCGCGACTTTCTCATCGGCGATATCCCAAACGACCATCGCGTTCGCGGTGTAGCCAAGCTCGCGGTGGCGCACGACAAGTCCCAGCCGTTTGATGACCCCGGAGTCGAGGAGCCCCGCCAGTCCTGCGATCACCGCATCCTCGGTTGTTCCGATCCGGTTTGCGATCTCCGCGTAGGGGCGCGGGCAGACCGGCAGGCCGTCCTCGAGCGCCTGCAAAATGCTCATATCTTCGGGAGTGACACTGACCGGTTGACGACCATTCACGGCTTTGGTTGCGCCGTTTGCCCGCGGACGCGGAACGGCGACATTTCCATTCGCGACCGGGAAACCAAGGTCGATGTGAAAGGCGGTGCGCAACGGCAGGTCGAGCACATCCAGCCCGGTCCGCGCGCCGATCCGGGCGATCGTGCCGTCGACGGACCGCCTGTTCCGGCCCGTGACGACGAACCAGAGATTGAACCGGTGTTCGCGCTCGTAATTGTGGTTCACACCCGGTTCCGCGTTCACGTCATGCGCCACGGTTTCGAGCCGCTCCGGCGGCACGGCCATGGCCGCGAGTGTGCTTGCCCCGGCAGTGTTCGGTGCCACCACGACGCCGACCCGCGAGAGAACGCCGCCCTGGTCCAATTCGTCAAGCATGGCAAAAACGTTGCGCTCGGGAACGCCCAGTTCAAAGGCGATGCGCGCATAGGGGGCGGGATCGAGCGGGAACCCGCGTTGCCATCCGTCGATCAGCCGGAAATGTGTGTTGCTCAGTTGCATCTTGCCTCCGGACAGCTACAGGCCGATACGGTGCGCCCGCGCGGTCATGAAAATGCCGCTTGGACTTTGCGCCGACAGGACGGCCCGTCTGGCGAATGTCTGCGTGTCGTAAACGTGCACTTCATTGGAGTCGCGTACGGACAGCCAGACCTCGTGACCGCGCGGCGTGAATTCCATATGCAAGGCCGCCGGTCCGGGCTTGAATTCGTGCACAATCTTGAGCGATGGCATATCGACCACCTGGATCGTGTCGTTTCGCGGATGCGCGAAATTCACCCAGGCCTGGCGCCCGTCGGGACGCGCGACCGCGAAGATGGGCTGTCCGTGGACGCCGATACGGCCAACCTCTTCAAATGAAGTGGCATCCATGACCAGCAATTCGTACCGCCCGACGGCGGGCAGCAGGAACTTGCCGCCGGCATGCGCCCATCCCTCAAGGTGCGGCATCTTGTAGACCGGGAGTTTCTTCTCGCCCTTGCCGTAACCGGACAGAATACGCCGCGGCTGCGGACGCTCCTCCCACAAATCCACATGCGTGAGGCCGTCCTCGCCGAACAGTCCGGCGATGTAGTGCCGCCCGTCCCCGGTGATCAGCGCGTCATAGGGCAACTCACCGATGCCCGTGTGACGTTCGATCTTCGGCGGGCCTTCTTCTGAGAAATCGGCGATCCAGATTTCGCCGGCATCGTACAGCGTGAAGACGAACCGCCTCCCGGGAGTATCCACCAGACCGACGGTCTTGGATTGCTTGTCAGCACCATACGCGGCAGGGATGTCGGCGACCGGCTCCAGGGTCGCCGCGTCGAAGACGCGCACGCCGCCGGGTTCGTAGTTCGAAACCGCAACGAGCTGTCCGTCGTCGGATATGGCGCCACCGATGGCATTGCCTGCCTGCAGGACTCGCTTGACGACCGCGCCTTCGAGGATGTCGAGCTTGGTCAGGCCGCCGTCACGGCCGAAAATATATGCGTAGCGCGCATCGCGGGAATAGACCGCAGACGCATGGGAGAGATCGCCCAGCCCCTCGACCCGCGTCAGGATTTCCCGCGCCGTGGTATCGGCGATCAGGACGGAGCCCGTCGCGCGTTCGACGATGACCGCCAAGTCGCCGGTGCCGCGTGGACCCTTGGCGCAGGCGGCCGCCGGCACGCTGATGGTCGCTGCGGCAGCACCCAGGGCGGAGGATTTCAAGAAGTCACGACGTTTCATTGCGGAAACCCCTCCTTCAGATTCTTGGCGATCCACATCGCATCCTCCTCGCTCAACTGACCCTCCCAGGGTGGCATCGGCTTGCCCGGCACACCGCCGAGGATGATGGACGCAATGCTCTCGCTTTCCAGGTCGACAAGGCTCTCGGGCAACAACGGACCGCCCAGGCCGCCCTTCAGCGTCATGCCGTGGCACGACCCGCAATCCTGCCGCACCAGATGGGTAAGTTCGCGCTCGCGTGCGGAATCCAGCGCGTTTGCCGGCGCACCGGTCAGACTGCTCATCCCTGCCGCGCTACTCAGCAGCAACAACAAGATGATTGTCTTCAACCACATCGAACACCTGTTCCTGGATACGGGCGATTGCGACCACATCGCCGACTACGAAAAGGACCGGGCTCTGGAAACCCGCGACCTTCACCGTGCAGGAGACGTCGCGAAGTGACGTATTGAGCCGGCGCTCGTCCGCGCGGGTCGCGTTCGAGATCGCAAGGACGGGTGTGTCCGGCGACCTCCCGTATGCCATCAACTGATTGGCAATCTCGGTGATGTTCGCGAGCCCCATATAGACCACCAAAGTCGTGGACGGGTCCGCGAGGCCTTCCCAGTCGAAATCGAGCGCCGCATTGTCCCGGCAATGACCGGTCAGGTAACGCACGCTGTTCGCCAGCCCGCGATGTGTCAGCGGCACCTTTATTGAAGCGGCGGCGCCCTGCGCGGAGGTAATGCCGGGAACGATCTCATTCGGAATACCGACTGCGCGCAGCGCCAGCATCTCTTCCCCACCCCGGCCGAACATGAAAGGGTCGCCGCCCTTGAGCCGGACAACCGTAAGGCCGCGCCGGGCGAGCGAAACCAGAAGCGCATTGATGTCCTGTTGCGGGACAGAATGCATATGAGGGCGCTTGCCGACATTGAATAGTTCGACCGATTCTGGTGCGAGATCGAGGACTTCCTGCGAGACCAGACGGTCATAAACAAGTGCATCGCAGTTCTGAATCAGCCGAACCGCCTTGAGCGTCAACAGCTCGGGATCACCGGGTCCTGCGCCAACGAGGAACACACGTCCAACCATGCCTGACTTCTCCCTGGGTCGAGGCTTTTCGGACTTGAAATGTATGACGGAAGACGAAAACGGACCTTGACCATGGTCAACCTCGCCCGACCGAAACGCAACGGCCGCATCACTCGGTTACGATGATGCGCCCCGTCATGCCCTGCTTCTCGTAGTGCGGTCCGCACAGATAGCCGAGGTCACCCGGCGGAAAATCCATCTTGATCTCGACGTCTTCTTCCGAGAACAGACGGTCGGACTCCTCCTGGCCCTGGTCCTTGAACCAGACTGAGTGGCTGGTTCGCTTGTCCACATTGACCCAGCGCACGGTGGTGCCCTGCTTCACCTCCAGTACGACCGGGCAGAAGGTGTATTTGTACATCTTGACGATGGTTACGGGCTCGTCCTTGGACGGCTTGCCGAAGAGCTCCTGGTATCGCTCTTCTGCCTCCTCGCAGATCTTCTCGGTTTTCGCGTCGGTTGCCGCGCTCGCGACCGTGTACGACGTCAGGGAGACGGCAAGCGCCAGAAGAACAGTCCGCACTGATCCCAAACTCATCACACGTCCTCCCCTTCAAACTCCGACATCACTTCACTTCTTGACCGCGTTGATCTCCGCTTCAGCATTGTCGAGACCGAACGAGTATTCAAGCGACACATGATGGAACCGCGCGCTTGTGTAGTTGTCATGAATGGCGATGCCGATGGTGTAGAGTTTCCCGGGCTCGATGTTGATGTCCCCGGCGGTGTCCGGCTTGAGCGCACGGCTCATGACAACGGTCCATGTGCCTCCGGTGAGCTTGCCCTCGGCGGTGACTTTCGCCCCGCCGTCCACAGTGCGCTCCTCCAGCACCATACTGTTCTCCGGTTCGCCCCCCGAACGGTAGCGAATGATATCCATGAACGTGCCGGCTTCTGCGAGCTGATCGATCTCTTCCTTGGTTTTGAGCTTGTCCCAGCCACCGCGTTTCTTCCCGCGTCGGCCGCGCACCTCGATCTTGGTCCGGCTCTCGGCGAGATATTTGGTCATGCCGTCCGCGAGGTCCAGACGCTCCGCGGCTTCCGGTGCGGCGGCAATCTCCTCCGTGGTCGGATGGTCCGGCATATAGCGGGAGTCGCCGTGGCAGGTGACCCAGCACCCCGCCAGTTCCGCGTGTTCGATCTCGGTTCCGGCAATCATGACCGCAAGCTTGGTCTGGTTCTCCGGATCCATCTTGCCGCCGTCCACGAAAGGCGCCGGCTTATGTGGCGCATCCTGCCAGCTGAAACGGAAATAGACGTTTTCGTCGTCGTGGGCCGCCTGCACGGACACATCGATATGACCGCGCTTGCCCGGGATGGGCGTCGGTTCGACCTTCTCGCCCGACACCATCTTGGCACCCATGTCATCCAATTCCTTGATGTGACAGAACGCACACCGGTCACCGGTCTTGAAGGCGCGCGCGCCGCCATGGTCCCTGCCCGTCAGCACCCACTCGAAGGACGCCTGGCCCGGATAGAACAATGTCACCGTCTTTGCCTCAACGCCGCTCCAGTCGATGCCCGACGAAGGTCCAGGTGCGGCTTCGGCTGAAGCCGGGGCCGCTGACGCGGCTGCACCGGCCTCGCCCGCTCCTTTGGCAAGCTGCTCGGCGATTTCCTTTGCGGCAATTTCCTTCGCCCGGGCCTCGATCTGCGCCCTTAACGATTCCGCGGCGGCCTTCTTGGCCGCCTCTTCTTCAGCCGCCTCCTTCGCTTCCCGTTCTTCGGCGCGCTTCATGCCTTCGATGAAGGACGGTGGAATGGGCCGGATGTGCGCGACGATCGGCTTTTCGAGCTCTTCGAGTTCTTCTTCCGTGAGAAGTTTGCGCACGTCGCCATGCGCGATGCCCTTATGACAGTCGATGCAGGTCTGCCCCGTCTCGAATGCCTTCATATGCTGCTTGCGCGCACGTGGCCGTTGAAATTCCGGGTTCATGGATTGGAAATTGTGACAGTTCCGGCATTCGCGCGAATCCGTCTTCTTCATCGAGTCCCACACGCGCTTTGCGAGCGTCAGCCGTTTGGCCTCGAACTTCGCCGGCGTGTCGATGGTGCCGAGCGCTTTGTGATAGAGCTCGCGCGTGGCCTCGACTTTTCGGACCACCTTGTGGAACCAGGGGTCCGGCACATGGCAATCGGAACAGGTCGCTCTGACGCCCGTACGGTTCTGATAATGAATGGTCGGCTTGTATTCCTGATAGACGGTGTTCTCCATCTCATGACAGGAAATGCAGAATCCGAGGGTGTTGGTTGCCTCCATGGCGGTGTTGAAACCGCCCCAGAAGATGATGCCCGCGGCGAACATGACCCCGGCTCCCGCAAGCGGAAGGCCCCACAGCGACCATTTGCGCCAGCCGCCCTTGCTGCTTTTCGGTGCGCTTTCGTCTGCCGCCTTTTCGTCTGGCTGGGGATTTTTGTCCTTTGGATCGGGACTTTTGCGCGTGCTCTTGGCTGCCATCGGGTTCCTCCAGAAGCGCTCAGCGCCGGTGCGAACGGGCGCAACCGCGCCTCACTCCCCTTGAGCTGACATCGGCTCATACAAGCCAAAAGGATCAGGCGGCAATGGCCGCCTGATCCCGTTCTTGCCTCACATCATGTGACGTGATTGACCCGGTTGTGGACATTGAATTTTCCGGTCGGGGCGAACAAGCCCTTGATCCGTTTCTTTTCCTTCAATGTCTTGGCGTCGTAGACAACGATCTCGCCGTTTGGCTTCAAGCTGTCCTTGCGGTTCCACACGGATACCCAGAACTCCGATCCATCATCGTTGAACTCGATATGGACCGCGACCTTGCCCACGTCTTCCGTCACGCGGATGGTCTCGACGACTTTACCGGTCTTCTTCTCCAGCACCTGGACCGACTGCTGGATTTCCGGCTCAGGATGCTTGGTCTGGTCGGCAATCACATATGGCGAGTTCGGATGGGTTCGAATGAACAGGCCCGGACCGTCCGTTTCGACATTGTAGCAAACCTTCCAGGCCTGGTCGGGATGACCGTCCGGATCGTTGCCCCAGGACGTGATCAAGCCTTCGCCGAGATGCACCGTACCGCCGACAGGACCGCACTTGGGATCAGTCCAGTTTGCGCCCGGTCCCGGATGCGGAATCTTGCCGACATCGATCAGAGCCTCGGCCTTCCAGTCCGAGGAGTCCACGACCACCATCTTGTTGGACGCATTCGCCGCGATCTGGAAGTACCGCCCCGTCGGATCGAAGAACCCGTCATGCAGGAACTTCGCCGTGTTCATCTGGGAGATCTTCAGATTATCGAGGTCGGTATAGTCGACCTGCCACATCTGACCGAGTTCCTTGGCTGACACGAGGAAGCTCTTCTCGTTCGGCGTCGTGTAAACCGCCGCGACCCGGCTCTCGTTGACATACTCGCCATCAACGTTGATGCCGCGCGTCGACACCACCTTAAGCGGCATCATGTCCTCGGCACGGACGATGACGAAATGCGGAGGCCAATACCCACCACCGATGACATATTGACCGTCACCGGAAACCGCGACGTCACGCGCGTCATATGCGACCTGCACTTCCGCAACGCGCATCTTGTCCGGCGTTTGCCACAGGTCGATCTTGGTGAGCTTACCGTCACGCCCCATGGTGTACCAGAAGCGTCCCGGATTATCGGCTTGATCCGTCTTGTGTTTTTCCGTCGCCTTGAGAACGTGGACCGCGTAACCGGTCGGAATGTGGGCAACGATCTCGTGCTTGTCGCCGTCGACGATCGCAACCTTGCCGACATCACGCTCGATGACCAGGAAGAAGTTCTTCCAATTGCGGTCGTGCAACGGTTTCGTCGGATAGTCCTTTTTCTCGATATAGACCTTGCGGCGGTCCTTCATCATTGCCAGGGACATCTCCGGCGGAACCGGCGGCTCAAGCTGAATGTAGGTCGAGATATCCCTGATCTCTTCCTTTGTCAGCACGTCGTCGAAGTTGTTCATGCCGCCTTCGGTACCGATCGTGATGATCTTCTCAAGGCGCGCCTGACCGAGCTTGCGGGTCTCTTTCGGCAACAGGCTCCCGCCGGTCGCGCCCTTGCGCAAGACACCGTGACACCCTGCACAGCGCTGAAAGTAGATCGTCTTGGACTTCTCGAAGGCTTCATCGGATAACTTCGGTTCCTGCGCCTGAGCCTTGGTTGTCACCGCTCCGAGCAGAGAGGCACAAACCGCCAGACCCAGCACGAAACCGGTCCGTACTGGT
>JANQLP010000031.1 GCA_028280515.1 Hyphomicrobiales bacterium | reverse complement strand
TCGCCGCCGTCAACGTCGTCTTGCCGTGGTCAACATGACCAATCGTGCCAATGTTGCAATGCGGCTTCGTACGCTCAAATTTCTCCTTAGCCATCGTGTCACTCCGATTTGTGGTCAGCTAATCCGTTCCGATCACGCGCCGCTTCGCTTAGGCGAACTTGGCTTGCACTTCCTCGGCCACTGCTTGCGGCACCTGGGCGTAGTGATCGAATTGCATGGTGAACTGGGCCCGGCCCTGGCTCATGGACCGAAGCGTGTTCACATATCCAAACATGTTGGCGAGCGGCACCTTGGCGTTTATCACCGCCGCGTTGCCGCGCATTTCCTGTCCCTGGACCTGGCCGCGCCGGCTGGTCAGATCGCCGATGATGCCACCGACATATTCTTCCGGCGTGACGACCTCGACCTTCATCAGCGGCTCCAGAAGGATGGGACCCGCCTTCAACGCCGCCTCGCGGAACGCAGCGCGCGACGCGATCTCGAACGCCATAACGCTCGAGTCCACCTCGTGATACGCACCGTCCGTGAGGGTCACCTTGATGTCGAGCATCGGAAAGCCGGCCAGGATGCCGTGATCCAGCACGCTTCGGATGCCCTTCTCGACGCCCGGGATGTACTCCTTCGGCACATTGCCGCCGACGATCTTGCTGTCGAACTCAAAACCGGATCCGGCCTCGCCGGGCTCGACGTCGAGCTTGATGCGGGCGAACTGCCCTGAACCGCCGGTCTGTTTCTTATGGGTGTAGTCAACGTCGGTGGATTTGGTGATCGTTTCGCGGTAGGCCACCTGCGGCGCGCCGACATTGGCCTCCACCTTGAACTCGCGCTTCATGCGGTCGACGAGAATGTCGAGATGAAGCTCGCCCATGCCGCGGATCAACGTCTGCCCGGACTCCTGGTCCACCGACACACGAAAGGAAGGGTCTTCCTGCGCCAGACGGTTGAGCGCCGTGGCGAGCTTTTCCTGGTCACCCTTGGTCTTGGGCTCCACCGCCACCTCGATGACGGGCTCCGGGAATTCCATCCGCTCCAGGATGACGGGCGAGTCCACCTGACACAGCGTGTCGCCGGTGGTCACGTCCTTGAGCCCCGCGAGGGCGACAATGTCGCCCGCATAGGCCTCCTTGATGTCTTCACGTGAATTGGAGTGCATAAGCAGCATCCGGCCGATGCGCTCCTTTTTCTCCTTCACCGTATTGAGTACCTGCTGGCCAGCTTCCAGCTTGCCGGAATAGATGCGGGCGAAGGTCAGCGAGCCAACAAAGGGGTCGTTCATGATCTTGAACGCCAGCAGGGAGAGTGGCTCGTCGTCGGACGATTTCCGAACCGTCTCCTCACCGGTCTTGACGTCGATACCCTTGATCGGCGGTACGTCGATGGGCGACGGCAGATAGTCGACGACGCCGTCGAGCAGCGGTTGCACGCCCTTGTTCTTGAACGCGGAGCCGCAGAAGACCGGCACGAAAGCGTTCGCACATGTGCCCTTGCGGATCAGCTTTTTGAGGGTTTCCTCGTCGGGCTCGTTCCCTTCGAGATAGGCCTCCATCGCCGCCTCGTCCTGATCTACGGCCAGTTCGACGATCTTCTCACGGTACTCCGCGGCCTGATCGACGAGATCGGCCGGAATGTCCTCTTCGTGGAACTTCGCGCCGAGGGTCTCTTCGTCCCAGACCACGGCCTTCATCTTGATCAGGTCGACGACGCCGGCAAATTTGCTCTCCGCACCGATGGGCAACTGAACGACGGCGGGAACGGCACCGAGCCGGTCCTCGATCATTTCCACTGACTTGAAGAAATCAGCACCGATCTTGTCCATCTTGTTGACGAAGATCATGCGCGGGACTTCATACTTGTCAGCCTGACGCCAGACCGTTTCGGTCTGCGGTTCAACCCCGGCATTGGCATCGAGGAGAGCTACCGCACCGTCGAGAACACGAAGCGAGCGCTCCACCTCGATGGTGAAGTCCACGTGGCCGGGCGTGTCGATGATGTTGACACGCTTGTCGTTCCAGTAGGTCGTCGTCGCCGCCGAGGTGATCGTGATGCCGCGTTCCTGCTCCTGCTCCATCCAGTCCATGGTGGCCGCGCCGTCATGCACTTCGCCGATGCGATGGCTTTTGCCGGTGTAGTAGAGGATGCGCTCGGTGGTAGTCGTCTTGCCGGCATCGATATGCGCCATGATGCCGATGTTGCGATACTCTTCGATGGGGGTTGTGCGTGCCATGATTTCAGTCTCGTCTCTTGCTGTCCGTTACCACCGGTAATGCGAGAAGGCCCGGTTCGCCTCCGCCATCCGGTGCGTATCTTCACGTTTCTTGACTGCCGTTCCCCGATTATTTGCCGCATCGAGCAGTTCGCCCGAAAGCCGCTCGACCATTGTGTTTTCCCCGCGGGCGCGCGCCGCCGCGATGATCCAGCGGATCGCAAGCGCCTGACGCCGGTCGGCCCGAACCTCGACGGGCACCTGGTACGTCGCGCCGCCGACACGCCGGGAGCGAACCTCCAGCGTCGGCATGACGTTCTCAAGCGCCTGATGGAACATTTCGAGCGGGTTCTGCTTGGCCTTGCCCTCGATCACGTCGAGCGCGCCGTAGACGATGCGCTCGGCGGCCGATTTCTTGCCGTCCTTCATCACCGAATTCATGAACTTCGTCAAAATGACGTCGCCGAATTTCGGATCAGGAATGATCTCTCGTTTTTCAGCTCTGTGGCGGCGGGACATGTCGTTCTCGTTCCTTGATCTCGTATCGCTTGCGGTCGCCCAAGCCTATTTCGGCCGTTTCGCGCCGTACTTCGAGCGGCGCTGACGCCGGTCCGAGACGCCCTGCGTATCGAGCACGCCGCGAATGATGTGATAGCGCACACCCGGCAGGTCCTTCACACGGCCACCGCGGATCAGCACCACCGAGTGCTCCTGCAGGTTGTGGCCCTCACCCGGAATGTAGCTGGTCACCTCGAAACCGTTCGTCAGACGAACGCGGGCAACCTTGCGAAGCGCGGAGTTCGGCTTCTTCGGCGTCGTCGTGTAGACGCGGGTACACACGCCACGCTTCTGCGGGCATGCCTCCATCGCCGGAACCTTGTTGCGCTTCAACTGCGCCTGTCGCGGCTTGCGAATAAGCTGTTGTATCGTCGGCATATTACGCCTTTTCAATCCTTGCCTTCGCCAACCGAAGGCACCATCAATGACATCCGCGGTTAGTGACGCCGGCGCTGTCGGACGGCCTCATGCACCAAAAGCCGAGACGACCACGCGTGCGTCGCTCAGCACCTTGAAAAAACCAGAGGATCTTTCAGACCTGACGGCCGAAGATCATGTCCCAGTTTTGATCAGCTTTGTTTGACGGCAGCGTTTAGATGGCACCTCGTGCGAAATGCACTCTCAGGCGAAGCACCTACCGCCTGCCGCAAAGTTGGCGCAACATACTTATGTGCCCCATGTCCGTCAACAGCTAAATTCGTGGAATTTTTGTAAGAATCCCGACGGGTTGCGGCATGTCCGTCCGACATGGAATCTTCAGTCGCACAACCGCGCGTGCACGCCCCGCCCCGCGATCTCCGGACAATGATCACGCACCCGACCCAAGACCGGAAAATCGATTGACATCGCCCAAAATAACTATAATTCTAGTTATATCGAAATGAGTGCGAACAGGATGCCTATCCATGGACGAAACTGAAGCGGCGCAAGGCCTTTCAGCACTCGGAAACAAGAGCCGGCTGGCCATCTTCCGGCTGCTTGTCCGTGCGGGCGAATGTGGAACGCCGACAGGGCACATCGGCCGGGAACTCGGCATTCCACTGTCGACGCTTGCACATCACCTCGACAGGTTGTCCCGTGCCGGCCTGATCAGCCAGCAAAAATCAGGGCGCGAGGTGATTTGCACCGCCAGATACAAGACGCTTGACGCGATAACCAACTATCTCACCGAGAAGTGCTGCGAGGGCTTGCCCGAAAGGGATTTGGAAACCGAGCCGTCGGAAGCGCTGGAGCTTGAAAAGCAATGAGCGCGGCAGAAGTCATCTCCACCCTGCGCCAACGCGTTCCCTCCTTCAAGTTCGACGGGGCATGGGTCGCGACCGTTTTTGTCCTGGTGGCGGTTGCGCTGCTCGATGGCAAACAGGTTCCAATTTCCGTTGAGTTCCTGATCACCCAGCTTGTCCACGTGATGCCATTCCTTGCGCTTGCGATCGGCCTGGCCGCCTATGCCAAGGCGAGCAGCGCCGACCGTCTCATCGCACACGCCTTTTCCGGAAATGTGGCGCTCATGATCGTCATGGCGGCACTGCTCGGCGGGCTGTCTCCCTTCTGTTCCTGCGGCGTCATTCCGCTGATCGCAGCCCTTCTGACCATGGGGGTTCCCCTGCCCGCCGTCATGGCGTTCTGGCTCGCCTCACCCCTGATGGATCCCTCAATGTTCGTTCTGACGCTCGGCACGTTGGGACTGACGTTCGCGCTCGCCAAGACGGCAGCGGCGGTCGGCGTCGGATTGCTCGGCGGCTTTGCCGTGCTCGCGCTCGGACGCACGCCCGTGTTCGCCAATCCCCTAAAGCCGGGCATCGGCGATGGCGGGTGCGGCGCGTCGGCTGTTCGAGAGGTCAAGCCGATCCACTGGAAATTCTGGCACGAAGGCGACCGCCGTTCTGCTTTCATCGCGGAGTTGACCCGCAGCTTCCTGTTTCTGACCAAGTGGCTGATGCTCGCCTTCCTGCTCGAGAGCCTGATGGTTGCCTATGTTCCCGCTGACTGGATCGCACAGTTCCTCGGTCAGGGCGGGGTCGGCGGCATCACCGTTGCGGCGCTGGTCGGTGTTCCTGCCTATCTGAACGGCTATGC
>JANQLP010000030.1 GCA_028280515.1 Hyphomicrobiales bacterium | reverse complement strand
TCGCCGCCGTCAACGTCGTCTTGCCGTGGTCAACATGACCAATCGTGCCAATGTTGCAATGCGGCTTCGTACGCTCAAATTTCTCCTTAGCCATCGTGTGTAATCTCTTCGTAGCTACCGTTGTCCGTTCTGTTTGCGATCGGGCTCGCTGTATCCCTTGGAGCGGGTGAAGGGAATCGAACCCTCGTCGTCAGCTTGGAAGGCTGCTGCTCTACCATTGAGCTACACCCGCTTAACTTCAAGAGAAGTTCGAATTCCGAAACCTCAGTTGGGCCTTCGCTGGTCTCGTTCCGCCTTTCGAGGCCGTTTTCTTCGTTTTATCCTCCGACTGGTGGAGGGGGTTGGATTCGAACCAACGTAGGCATAGCCAACGGGTTTACAGCCCGTCCCCTTTAACCACTCGGGCACCCCTCCTTAAACCGGAAAATTATCCATACAGAAATGCCCCGCCGGAAACCGGCAGGGAGGTCCAAACGAGGTTATGGAGAAACGGGACCCTTTCTGTCAACTGCAAATCAAAGAAAACAATCAAAAAATTGCCGTTTTGACCCTGGCGCCCGCAATGTCGGTTGCGGTTATGTGCGGTGAAGGCGAAGACAGTAGCAAGAAGGCCTTTCAGCCGATTCGGCGCGGGGGCCCTTCGACAGCGCATCTTCCTTGCTCTTGGCGATTGCCAGCACTATCACTCAATCCCATGAAAAACCGCAGAAAACCAGCCGGGCGGAAAAAGACCCGGCCGGCGCCGTCGTCGCTGGAGAAAATCTATGGCGTGCACGCGGTCAGCGCCGCTCTTGCCAATCCGGAACGGCAGATTTCCGACGTTTTCGCCACCCGCAACGGCCTGGCGCGACTGGAGGGATCGATTGAGCCCGATGTCACCGTCACCGAGGTTCGGCCCGATGAGCTGACGCGCCGACTCGGCCGCGACGCCGTTCATCAGGGCGTGATGATCGAGGCGGCGTCGCTCGCGCAACCTTCGCTCCCGGAAATCCTTGCCGGCCCGCCCCCACCCGGACCGCTGCTGGTGCTGGACCAGATCACCGATCCCCACAATCTTGGCGCGATCCTGCGCTCTGCCGCCGCATTCGGCGCGCTTGGCGCCGTCATGACCCACCGCAACAGTCCACCGTTGGACGGCGTCGTCGCCAAGGCCGCAAGCGGAGCGGTCGAACATGTCCCGGTCATTCTGGTCGCCAATCTGGCGCGCGCACTGGATGAAATGGGCGATGCAGGTTTTCAGCGGATCGGCCTCGACAGTTCCACCGAACATCCCCTTGAAACGGCGGACATCTCGTTCCCATGCGCGCTGGCCCTCGGGGCCGAGCACAAGGGACTGCGGCGCCTCACACAGGAAAAATGTGATCTGTTGTGCCGCGTGACAACGGTCGGATCGATTGCCAGTCTGAACGTTTCCAATGCCGCGGCCGTCGCGCTGCACACGCTTGCGTTGCACACACAAGACTGATGTGCGGGCCCGATCCCTTAAGGATCAGGTCCCGCACAAAGGTCAAACGTTCGAAACGTGGTGACGGAGCTTTCGCCGTCCTACCAGTAACGGTAGTAGGTCCGATAGTAGCGGCGCTTGTGTTTGCGCTTGGCGTAATACTTACGCTTCTTATAGTACTTGCGCTTCTTGTAGTACTTGCGCTTGCCGTAGTAGCGGCGCTTCTTGTAATAGCGGCGCTTCTTGTAATGACGACGCTTTCCATAATACCGGTACGTCGGGGTGTAATACCCGTAATAATGCCGGCGGTACGGACGATAGTAATAACCGAAACCGTAGGACGGACGGTAGTAGTACCGCGACGGATAGTACCCGCCGCCATAGCCAAATGAGATGTAGACACCCGCATCCGCCTTCTCCGGTTTGGCGACCACCAAAGCCAGCACGAATGAGAGCGCGAACAGAACGCTTCGCAACTTCATTGACGCCTCCCTGCAGCATCAAAGTTTGACCCCCGGCATTTGAAGAGTACCCGAAGCGGTGCCCCGAGTCGCCCCCACCCCCGGCATTTGGCGAATGAATTGATCAATATTTCGGGATGTGAACTGTCTCACGGGGTGAACCCGCGTCTGAAGCATACCGGAAAACCGGGAGAATCTGTGTGATCCGGAACAACGGGTGTTGTAGGCGGCACGGTTTTAAACTAACAGGTCTTCACAGGCGGGCTCGCGATAAGAGGCCGCCTCACGGCCTGCGAATGTGTTCAGAAATAGGCCGGGACAGGTTGCCGGCTTAGCTCAGGTGGTAGAGCGGCTGATTTGTAATCAGTAGGTCGGGGGTTCGAATCCTCCAGCCGGCACCATTTCTACAACCCTTGATTGCCCTGACCGCGGCACTGCATCGACAGGTAGAGGTCGACGCCACCATCACAAAACTGTTACAATTTCGACCGATGCGAGCTTTGCGTACCGGCGGACGGGCCACTCAGGCTGTTCGTTGACGCGAGTTGCGGGGAGCAAAAACTGTGTCGGCGGCCTCAAAACGCGGCACGGATGTGCGCGACGAAACGCGCCTGCGATTCGATGGTCCAAGCATTCCGACGGACCGTTGGGCGTGGGATGTATTTGTTCGTTTCCACGTCATCGCGGCGGTGTTGATCGTCAGCTGGATCGTCCCTTTCACACGGGTTGCGTGGGATCTGGTCGATGTTTCCTGGTTTCGCGCACTGAACGGCTCTTTGTCACTCGGAGACGGGTGGTTGCTGTTCTGGGGCGCAGCCAATCACCGCTCCGTAGATCTGATCTCCGGTTCGTTGTGCACGGCGATCATCATCTGGTGGCTCTGGGGCGAACGGCGCGAGACCCAGAACAGGCGCGCGGTCGCGCTTGGCGCGCTGGCGATTCCGCTTCTGGTCCTCCCGTTTACCGTCCATATCCTGATCAGAACGGTTTTGCCGTTTCAGCGCCACTCGCCCACATTGGTCGTCGACGAAGCGCTGAGGTTCTCAGACCTGCTGCCGGGCTTCGCGACCAAGGACATCTCGATCTACAGCTTCCCCGGAGACCATTCCTTCATCCTCTTCTCGGTCGCGTTTTTCTTCTGGTTCTATGCCGAGCGCAGGTTCTTCCTGGCGATGCTGGTCCTGGCGATTGTGTTCAGCCTGCCGCGTCTGGTGGGCGGCGCCCATTGGCTCACAGACGACATTGTCGGAGGCGTCGCACCGGCGTTGATCGTGGTTGCCTGGGTCTGCGCAACGCCGTTCGCCTACCGTGTGTCGAGACTTCTCCTGCCGCTCGTCGACGCGGTGGTCGCCCTCATACCCGACCGGTTGTGGATTCCCGATTATTCCACGTTCAGCGCGACGGACCGCGGCGCCGAACCGACGAAACGCCGCTAGCCAAAAGCAGAGCTGCGTCAGACACCACCCTCGAGTGCATCCAAACCAGCTCCGAGACCGGCTACCTGCGCCGGCCCAATACTCCCTTGCGGGGCCCGGTATCGCATCGCTTAGGCCATTAATGTTAACGCCTGATACTGCTTACAAAACCGCGCAAATCCCGATTGAATTCAGACTGACCGAAGTTGCCAGTTTTCAAAAACGCGGCATTCTTTGTGCAGGATTCAAGGGTCGCAATCTCACAAACCGGCACAAAGACCATACGAAGTTGAGGTCCATGAAGGTTGCATTCTACAAGCATCAGCTCGGCGCAGAAGATGCAGGCTCCATCGCCGCGGTTCTCGACAGTCCCATTCTGACGTCCGGCCAGGTCGGGCGTGATGTCGAGGCGCAGTTGCGTACCTTCTTCGACGTGCCTCACGCGCTGCTCACTAACAGCTGGACGAACGGCGCTCTTGCGACCCTGCTGGCACTCGATATCAGGCC
Source organism: Hyphomicrobiales bacterium (assembly GCA_028280515.1). Classification (GTDB taxonomy): domain Bacteria; phylum Pseudomonadota; class Alphaproteobacteria; order Rhizobiales; family Methyloligellaceae; genus UBA2767. Next base: position 54,969 of record JANQLP010000030.1, on the reverse strand, counting down.
AGGAGATGAGGTCATTGTCCCGGCCATGACGTTCATTGCCACGGCGAACATCGCCGAGCTCGTCGGCGCGAAGCCCGTCTTTGCCGATGTCTGTCCGGAGACCCTGCTGATAACGCCGGACACGATCAAACAGGTTTTAAGCGACAAGACGCGCGCCATCATTCCCGTTCATCTCTATGGTCAGATGGTGGACATCGGCGCCGTCCGTGCCGTCGTCGGACCCGACATTCACATCATCGAGGATTGCGCCCATTGTTTTGAGGGCGCACTCCACGGCGAGCGACCGGGCACCCACTCCGATGCGGCGGTCTTCTCATTCTATGCCACGAAGAATGTCACCTGCGGCGAAGGCGGCGCCATCATCACGCGCGACGACGACCTGGCAGCCAGACTGGCGACCGCGCGTCTGCATGGAATGTCCGCGGGCGCCGTCGACCGGTTCCGCAACCAGAAATACAATCACTGGGACATGGTGAGCCTCGGCGTGAAGGCCAATCTGCCCGATCTTCAGGCGGCGCTGCTGCCACATCAGATCCGGGTCGTCGACGAAAAGCTCGCACGCCGCGAAGAGATCGCCAGCGCCTACGAGACGGCCTTCGCCGCCGATGAACGCATCCGCCTCCAGGCACCGGTTCCCGGCGTCCGGCACGCGCGGCACCTGTTTCCGATATGTGTCGACGAGACGATCCGCGACGATCTGATCCTGGCGCTGAACGCGGCGGGCGTCGGCTGCACGGTCAACTACCGGAGCGTCCCGACGCTCACATACTACCGCGAGAAATACGGGTACGGTCCAAACGACCACATCCACTCGCACACATGGGGCGACGGCACGATCAGCCTGCCGCTCTATCCCACATTGGAGAACAAAGAACAGAAACACGTTATCGAAACGGTCCGGCATGAGCTTGACCGTCTGACGCGCAAGGCCGCGTGACACGAAACTGCGGTGCAAGGCATCAGCGGGAGGTAGGTTGTGGCAAAAATCCTGATCACCGGAGCCGGCGGTTACATAGGAACGACGCTCGTCGACATGGCGCTCGACGCAGGTCATGAAGTCGTCGCGCTTGACCGCTTCTTTTTCGGTGAGCACCTGATGCGCGACTTTCTGAACAACAAGCGGTTTTCAGTTCTGAAGACCGATATCCGGGACGTCAGTCAATCGGATCTCGAAGGCATTGACGTCGTGATGGACCTCGCGGCACTTTCCAACGATCCGGCAGGAAACCTCAACCCCGACCTGACCACGTCGATCAATTACAAAGGCCGCGCCCATGTGGCCGAAGCAGCCAAGTCCGCCGGCGTCCCACGTTACATTCTGGCGAGTTCCTGCTCGGTATACGGTTTCGGGGAATCCACCGACCTGACGGAGGAGAGCCCGGCGAACCCGCTCACGGAATATGCAACATCGACCTATCGCGCCGAGCAGCATGTGATGGAGATGGGCGACAAGTCGTTCTGCGTCTCCGCGACGCGCAACGCCACCGTGTTCGGTCTCGCACGGCGCATGCGTTTCGACCTGGTGGTCAACCAGATGACACGCGATGCCGTCCAGAAGGGCCGCCTGACCGTCATGGGCGGCGGCGAACAATGGCGCCCGCTGGTTCACGTCCGCGACGTCGCGCGCGCGTTCATGGCAATTGCCGAACAGCCCACCGGGAAGGTCAATCAGCAGCTGTTCAACATCGGCCGGGACAACTACCAGATCCGCGCGCTGGCCTTCACCGTGCGGGAGAACCTCCCCTTCCCGGTGACGATCGAGACGCTTCCGGACAACAACGACCGGCGCAACTACAACGCTTCATTCGAGAAGGCGCGCGAGGTTCTTGGATACAAAGCGAAATACGACGTGGCGTTCGCGGTCAACGAGATCTACCAGGCCATCAAGAAGGGCGACGTGGACCTGGGCTCGCGTACCGTCACGGTCGAGTGGTACCGGCATCTGCTCGACGCCCAGCAGATCGTGTCTCAGGTGGAACTGAACGGCCGCATCCTGTAGCGGCGCCATCCGGCTCCCTCTTCAGGCGGCAGCAGGGCAATGCGGATTCTTGTTGCGCATAACCACTATCAGCAGCATGGCGGCGAAGACGCCGTGTTCGCAAACGAGACCGCGCTTCTCAACGAAGCCGGTCATGAGGTGCACCGCTATGAGGTGCACAACGACGCCATCGCCAGCGCTTCGGACAAGGTGCGCGCGTTTCTGACGACGCCGTACAGCCGCGCCGCGCGGAAGCGGTTCGAGGCGAAGCTCGACGCCGTCGACCCCGATGTCGTGCACGTTCACAATTACTTCCCCCTGATGACGCCGGCGGTTTTTTACGCCTGCACGGCCCATGGGATTCCCGTGGTGCACACACTGCACAACTTCCGGATGATGTGCGCGAACGGCCTGTTGCTGCGTGACGGCAAGGTCTGCGAGAAGTGTGTCTCGGGTTCGCCGTTCTGGGCCGCCGCGCACCGGTGCTACAGGGATTCTTTCGCCGGGTCCGTCGCGGTGGCGCGTATGATCGGCGCGCAGCGGCGCTGGGAAACCTGGCATCGGCACGTGACCCGGTTCATCGCGCTGACGCAGTTCGAACGCACCAAGTTCATAGAAGCCGGCGTTCCGCCGGAGAAGATCCGCATCAAGCCGAACTTCGTTCCCGAGCCCGGCACCCGGAAGCCATCGTCGGCATCTAGCCGCAGCGGCGCTTTGTATGTCGGACGGCTCAGCCATGAAAAAGGCTTGCACACATTGATCGAAGCCTGGCGCGAGCTGCCAATTCCGCTGCGCATCGCAGGCGATGGTCCCCTTCTCACCGAGTTGCAAGAAAGCGCGCCGGACAATGTGACGTTCCTCGGCCGCCTCCCGAGCGCGCAGGTCCATGCCGAGATGGGCCGCGCTTCGCTGCTTGTGATGCCGTCCAACTGGTACGAAGGGTTTCCCGTGACCCTTGTCGAGGCGTTGGCCTGCGGGCTACCGATCGCCGCGTCGCGGATCGGCTCCCTGCAGGAACTCGTGCGCGACGGCGAGAACGGTTTCACGTTCGAGCCCGGCAACGTCGGAGATATTGTCCGCACTGTGCGCAGGGCGTTCGACGATCGGAAGGCGTTGGTCAAGCTCTCCCGCGGCGCGCGTGCCATGTACGAAGACAACTACACTGCTGACAGAAACCTCGAGCAACTCGTTGCGATCTACGCCGAGGCCTGCGCCTCTCTATCCGCCGCGTCAACCGACCGGCCGGGCCTGCAGCACGCCGGCCGGGAGTGGATGCGCCGCACGGTCAGCACCCGATGCATGTGAGTATCAGGCGCGCGCGACCTTATGGTCGCGGAGATGCCTGGCCACTCGCCGTTCCGCCAGACGGTGCTCGACATCGGCGTAAAGTCCCCGAACGACATCCGACCAGTCGAATCGCCGCGCACGCTGCGTCGCGCCCAGCGAGAGTTTGCGTATGAAGGACGGGTCGGCGGCCATTTCCCCCATGGCATCGGCCAACCCGGAGACAACGTCCTGTTCACTCCTGCCGTCGACGTCCACCAAACGTCCGGATGTCTCCGTCACCAGAACCGCGGGCCCGCCGAGCCGCAGGCAGATGACCGGCAGCGCCTCGACAAACGCCTCCAGGATCACATTTCCGCTGGAATCGTGGAGGCTTGGGAAAAGAAGCGCATCGTGTGATCTGTAAATGCGCGCGAGTTCCTCATGAGGGACGTACCCCTTCCATGCAACGGCATCCTGCAAGCCCAAGCGGGACGCAAGGCGCTTCCAGTTCGCTTCGTCCGGTCCGGCACCCACCATCGTCAGCCGCGTATCGACCCCACGGCTGCGCGCCTCGGCAACGGCGCGGAGCCCGATCGCCATACCCTTCCAGGAGACGAAGCGCCCGACATAAATCAACCGCAAGGGTTCGTTGACACCCCGTTGCGCGCGCGGCTCGACAGGAGGTTTCGCCGTCCCGATTTCCGGGTGCACCTGAACCGCCCTGCCCTTGGGTGCGGGCAAGGCTCGTGCGGACTCACCGGTCTTTGTATAGACGGCGATCGCGTTGCGGCAGGCCATGCGCGTGATCGGGTCGAAGCGCAGAAACCAGGTGTGGAGATCACGGACCAGTTCGGCAAACCAGGCCCGCCACGACAGGCTCTTTCGCAACGCCATGGGAGCGCGCTCACCGCCGCCGAGCGGTCCGAGAACCAGCGGCACATCCAGGAAGCCGAGCAACGTGGGATGGCGAATGCCCCCATAGGTTATATGGTGGATGATGTCATAACGGTCCGACAGTTTCCGCCCACGCAGATGAACGTACGCGGCGACTTGCCAGAGAAAATGGACCGCCAGCCATGCAGGCCCTTCGGGTCCGAAGCGCAGCCCCAGACGGCGCAAGCCCTCCAGCCATGAGGGCATGAAGAACTCAAACTCGACGTTCTCCGGAACCCGTCCTTGCGCAATTCTCTGCTCGATGATCTCGCGCTGATAGGTTTGCGTCAGCACAGTGACAGTGTGCCCCTGCCTTCCCGCCTCGATCGCCCAGGACCATCCAACCCCCGGCTCCGACCCCTTGTTGGGACCGCAGGCGAATGCACTCATCAGGATCCTCATCGCACGCCTCCTCGCAGGCCGCCATTTGCCCTGCGCCGGAACGCCACGCTTCCGGCGACCGCACGCCCGCGCGCCGCGGGCTGTTCCGCGAAGGCTCCGGACCGCGCGCGGATTTCAAACTCGGCCCGAAGGATCACGCCCCAGAAAAAGTAGAAGGGAACCGCATTGAACGGCTTTTCGAACCCGTCCTGACCAAGCCCCAATATTGTGAGCAAAACAAAGAACGTTCCCATGATCAGAAGGTTGTTCCGCCATCTCTTGTTGCCCTCGCGCTCGAAATGCCGGTAGACGCGGAACCAGGATCCGATCAGCGCGAACTGAATCCACATAAATGCGACAAGGCCGACGACACCCTGCCGCGCCGCGAGGGAGATGAACGAGTTGTGCGGCTCACGAACGAGCGCGCCCTCCGGGGTGCGCAGGTCCGTCAACGGAATGCCGTAGCCGAGCCCGAAAAGCAGGTTCATCGGACTCGACGTCAGATCGTTCCAGATTCGTTCCCACCAGCCGAGCCGCAAACTGACGCCGTCCGCGGCTGAGGAAACCTTGCCGCCGCCATATTCGCCCCAGATCGATGCGAAGTGATCGAACAGAAAGTCGATCGAGAACTTGTCGCCGAGACGGCCGGTGATTTCCACGCCGGCGGTCAGTAGCAAGGCCAACAAGATGCCGCCAACCACCAATGAGCCCGTCATACGCACCGCGTCCCGCGGCCGGAGGACCGCGAACACCAGAAGGAGCATCATCACCTGCAGATAGGTGATCCGCGCCTGAAAGATGACAATGTTGTAGACGATCAGCGCGCCGGCCAGGACCATCGCCGGCAGCGCCAGGAAACGGACACGGTCGACGAGCCATGCCATGGCGGCGGTGAGAGGAACGAGGCTTGTTCCCACATAGTTGAAAAACAGCGGCGCGCTGTATCCCGCCGGTGCCCAGATGCGTGGTGACCACTCCCTCAACGTCTCCCTGAACGGGTAAAGCAGGGCATAAAAGACACCCAGATTCAGAACCAGCCGCAGCCATGAACTGAACCGCTCGAAGAAGTTGGGGCTCGCGGCTATGACGAATGCGATCCAGAGGAAGAAGGAATCGATGAGGTGAGAGGCATCCCTCAACGCCCAGATGCCATGCAACTCCAGGCCCCGGAAAGCCTGCAGCGTGCCCACGGTCCACCAGATCAGCAACGGCGTGAGCGGCGCAACAGCCGCAAACCCCTGCAGACGCCGCAGATCGAAAACGAGGAACATCAGGAAGAACAGCACAAGAAGCTCTGCGACCGGAGCGCCCACCGACGTGCCGGGCGGAAAGCGGACCAGCATGAAGCCGCTGTTCAGAATGAGATAGGCGCCAATGATCAGAAGAACGATTTGCGCGCGCAGGACCGAGAGGTTCATGTGCCATCACCCCGGTTGCGAATGCCGAACGAGATGGCCGCCAGGGCGGCGCACTCATAGAGCGCGTAGGACATGATGGCGCCGGCGATGCCGAACGCGTCCACAAGCGGAATGATGCTCACGCCCATCAGCACAATGCCGGCGGCTGCGGCATAGAAATCGTAAGCCGTCGCCTCCATCGCCTGCACCATGATGGAGACCATGTTGCGCACAAGGTAGAGCGCCATCACGAAGGCGAACGCGGCGACCAAGGTGCCATGGCCGGCATATTCCGCACCAAAAACGAGGGTCAGAAGCGAGCCGCCGAAAACCGCGATCAGGCCCAGGCAGCAGGCGATACCCGCCTTGTAACGCAGCACAAACGTGCCAATGAAATCGACGAGGCCGGCATATCCCTGGTTCGCATAGGCCGCAGCCGCACGGACATGGACGACGTTCGCAAAACCCTGGATCGGCACGTTCACCATGGTGACGAGCTGTTGGGCGGCGCGCACGATCCCGACCTCCGCAAGGCCGAGGGTCGTTCCGATCACCGTGTAAAGCAGGTTCTCGCGCGCCCACAGTGAGAAGACCGTCGGCGCAAGCCAACGCGAGAAGCGCCATTGCCGCGCCGTGACTTTGCGGAACACTTCCCGGTCGAAACGTATGCGCTGGAACGCCATCGCTCCGACAATCGCGCCGATGAGTGACGCCACGGCCATGATGTAAAATGCGACGCCCGTCGTCATCTGATCGCGCATCAGCAGAAATCCGCCAAGCAGCATCGCCAGCTGCCCGGAGTATCGGACGCCGTCCACGACAAGGCTCCAGCGTGGCTGCGCAAAGACGAAATAGTACCGGCGCAGGAACTCGCTCGCCTGAAAGAACAGCACCAACAAGGAAACCGGCATGGCGAGCTCAGCAAGATTCAGCTGGGGAACGTAAAGACTGCTGCTGGTGAGAATGCCAAACACCAGAACCGTTGACGCCACCGCCAGTACGATCTGTTGCAGCACGACGGTTCCGGCATATGCGGCGCGCTCGGATTTCTTCTGTTTGGCGCCGATGTTCATCATAGGCTGGACGATGAGCGCAATCTGCAGGTTCTGCGCGAAGAAGACGGCGAGCCAGGCCAACGCGAAGCGGCCAAACTCTTCGACACCCAGAAACCGGGCCAGGATCACCGTCGTGGCAAAGTTCGTTCCACTGACAATAGCCTGATCCGCCAGCGCCCAGTTCACATGGGTCAGCTGGTGCGCAAGCGCTCGCAAGCGCCGGATCGCCCCGCGGGCCTGGCTTTCGACAATGCTTGTCACCATTTGCGGTGCCTGCTCTGTTCACATCAGGTCTGGCTTCGACAAGGCAACCTGTTGAGCTGGATGTGCTGCTTTACGCTCGGACCCCGAAACGGCCCGTATGGCGGCCATTGCCGAAACCAGCGGTCGGTGAACCGGCTTCATCCACGCGTTCAGGCTGCCTGCGCGCCCGGCCCGCGTCATCGAGGTCCACGTCGAGCGCCTTTTGCACCACGCCGACCGACACATCCTCACCGGCTGTTGCCAGTTCTTCGAAGTCCATGCCGTTGAGGGCGACCCCCACAACGCGGGCACCCCAGTTTTCGAGAGCCGAAAGCGACTGTGAAACGACGTCCTGCCGGGTCTTGTCCCAACGTACCACCAGCAGCGTCGCGTCGGCCTGACCGGCGAGCACGCACGCGTCCGGATTTGCGGTTACGGCACCGGTGTCGATGATAACGAGGTCGTAGTGCTCTCTCGCAGACGCGAGCAGGTCGGCAAATTCCCGGGTGCCGGCAAATCCGGTGCTGCCCTCCGCCCCCGTCATCGGCGGCAGCAAATCCAGTCCCGTTACCGTATCCTGGTAGACCGGTGACGTCTCATCTTCGCGTGTTCCATTGTGGCCGAAGGCCGAACTGCCGAAGATGCGGCGCAGCGTCGGCTTGCGCCAGTCGCCGTCAATCAGCAGGACCTCCAGGCCGTCCGCCGCGGCGTCCTGCGCGAGGCTGGCCGCGACAAGCGTCTTGCCTTCGTGCTCCACCGCCGACGTAACGGCAAGCACCTGAATCGGGCTGCTTTCGTCAGCGAAGCCCAAGCCCAGTTCGAGCGACGCGATGCCCTGGGTGAATGGACTGACCGGCGCGTCGATGACTACGCGTTCGATGTTGCGGCGCGTGCGTGCATACTCCGGGTCGCGTGCAGAAATGTGCGGAAGGGCGGCAACTGTGGGCAAGTTCAATGCGTCCGCAACGTCACGTCCGGACCGGAATGTGCCGCGGTTCATTTGCAGAATGAAGGCGAGCCCGATGCCCAGCGCAAGCGAACCGACCGCCGCCAGAAGCAGCACTTTGCGTTTCGACGGGAAGCTGGGCTTCACCGGAACCTGTGCCGACTGAATGAGATTGAAGTTCGCGAAATCGCCCGCCGACTGTTCCAGCGTTTCGTTCGAGCGGTTCAGAAACGCCTCGTAGATCGCCCGGTCGGACGCGGCCTTGCGCTCCAGATCACGCAGTTTGACCAGATCGGAGCTCTTGTCCTGGATGCCGCCGATTGTCTTGTCGAAATTGCTCCGGATCAGGGCCTGGCGGTCGCGCGCCGCGCGGAACTCGACTTCAAGATTGTCAAGCACACGTCGGCCTTCGCCGTCGATATGGCGGCGCAGGCTCGCCACCTCGGCCCGCACCTGCTGGAGCTGCGGATGATTGGGCAGCAACGTCGAATTGAGCGATGCTTCGCGCTGCGACGCGGCGGCAAGACGATCGCGCAGGCGCGTCATCGTTTCCGACTGGGCGACATTCGCGAGTTGTCCATAGTCACGCGTCTTCAGGAGTTCGCGGACCTGGTCGACCTTCGCGCGCGCTTCTTCCGTTCTGGTGCCGGCCAGCACCAGTTGCTCATTGAGCCGGTCGACATGCTGTTCGCGCAGCTTTTCACCGCTCACATAGCTGAGATTGTGCTCGCTCTTGAACTTCTCGGCCTCGTCTTCGGCGTCCCTCCAGCGCTTGCGCAGGCTCTCGGTTCGCTCATCGAGCCACTTGGTGGCAAGCGGCGTCGTGCTCGCCCGGCTCTCGAGATGCTGGGCAAGAAAGACATTTACGATCGCGTTGGTGACGCGCGCGGACTTCGCGGCATCTTCCGACTGGTAGGCAACGGTGATGAGGTTGGTCCGGTCCGGATGCGCCACCGTCACCTGTTTCTTGAAGCGCTCCAGAAGCACCATCTGGCGCCGCTCTGCCGCCGGGCCGTCGGCGTCGGCGCTTCCCGCAAAAAGGCCCGTGATCGCGCCGAGCAGTCCCGTCCGGTTCAGCTCCGGGTCGTCGGAGAGCTTTTCGCGCCTGATCACTTCGCGGAGAACGCCGGGCGACTCGATCGCCGCCAGTTCACCCGAAATCAGCCGGTCCAGAAGGTCGGCTCCGACCGACAATTTCTGTTCGTTGATCTCGAACCGGTTCGGGTTGTATTTGAGCGTCGCCTCGGCGGTGTATTTGGGCGTCACCAGCATGATGAACAGGACCGCGGCGAGGATACCGGCGGCGAAAATGCCGATGATCAGACGCCGCCAGCGCCGCAGCGTGACCAGAATGTCCTTCAGTTGCAGGTTCTCTTCCATAACCCTTCAGACCGCCCTGTAAATCTTGCTTTTTTCAGCTTTCAAGCTATGCAAACGCCGCGCCTGCCTCAATGATGTGTGGCGTTTGCAGTTAACGGCCGAAGTGGCTGAAAAACTGCACTTTTTGCTCACTCAGCCGCGCGGTTGTAGACATCCTCCCTGCGCACGATGTCGTCCTCGCCGAGATATGTGCCAATCTGAACCTCGATGATCTCAACAGGCACTTTTCCGGGGTTTTCGAGCCGGTGCCATTCGGTGGCGGAGATGTAGAAAGACTCGTTTTCGCAGACGAGTTTGCGCTCCTCGCCGCGCACGACGAGCGCGGTTCCCTTGACCACCACCCAGTGCTCCGACCTGTGGTGGTGCATTTGCAGCGACAGCTTCGCCTTCGGCTTGACGTGCAGCAGTTTCACTTGGAAGCGCGGACCCGCGTTCAGCGTTTCGAAATACCCCCAGGGGCGGTATTCGCGCACATGCTGCTCGTGCTCGTTGCGATTGGTCTTGGCGATCCGCTCGACAATCCTCGGCACGTCCTGCGAACGTCCGGCCTCACTCACGAGGATAGCGTCGGGCGTGTCGACGATGATCAGATCCTTGACCCCGACCGCCGAGACGACCGACCGGTTGGAGCGAATGTAGCAGTTGTGGACGTCTTCCAGGATCGCATCGCCGACGATCGCATTGCCGTTCTCATCGCGCTCCGCAAGCTCCAGAAGCGACGACCACGAACCGACGTCGCTCCACCCCGCATCGAGCGGCAAGACGGCTGCCGCCTTCGTGCGCTCCATGACCGCGACATCGACCGACACCGACGGGCTGGTCATGAAGCTCGTCTTGTCGAGCCGCAGGAAATCCAGATCGCGCCGGGCTGCGGCATAGGCTTCCTCGCAGGCGGCCAGAATGTCAGGCTCAAGCCGTCCCACTTCTTCGAGGAACGCGCCCGCCGGCAGCACAAAGATGCCGCTGTTCCAGAACGTGCCGCCTTCACGAAGGTAGCGCTGCGCGGTCTTCTCGTCCGGCTTCTCGAAGAATCCCTCGACCTTGCAGGCCTTGGTCTTGCCCGCACCGAGCGACTTGCCCTTGCGGATATAGCCGTAACCGGTATGCGGCGATGTTGCTTCAATACCGAACAGCACGAAATTGCCTTTTGCGGCGACCTTCGCCGCGGCCCCCACGGCTTCGCCAAACCGTTCCGGATGTTCGATAACGTGATCGGACGGCATAACGACGATGATCGCGTCGGGGTCCTCGTCAACCGCCGACAGGGCGGCGACTGTAATCGCCGGCGCGGTGTTCCGCGCAACCGGCTCAAGCAGGATGCCGCGCGGCGCGATTCCAATGTCTTCGGTCTGCTCGCGGACCAGAAAGCGGTGCTCTTCGTTGCAGAGATAGGTCGGCGCTTCGAAACCGTCTTTCTCAGGCAGGCGCAGGCTGGCGGCCTGCAGGAAACTCAGCTCCTGATTGTCGGAAAAGCGGATGAACTGCTTGGGATATTTGGCGCGTGAGAGAGGCCAGAGCCGGGTTCCCGAGCCACCCGACAGTATGATCGGAAATATCCTGGACATACGCTTCTACTTTCGCCGCTTTACAGTTCAGGTGCGAAGAATTGCGCCATCTTGCCAGCTTTTTTCCCGCTACGAACGCAGCATTGGCAATTAACCCTAAGACGCGTTTCTCCGATTCTTGAGTCGACTTCACGGGGGCGGCGACCAAGACTTCGCGACAGCTTTCGAGTGTGCACGAAGGACCAAATCAGTGGCCCAATCCAGGCCTTTCAGGACGATCTCCATTCTCGGCATACCCATCGGTGCGGTGGACATGCCGCTGACGCTCGCAACGCTTGGCGCATGGATCAAAGAGCGAAAGAGCCGGTACGTGTGCGCGACCGATGTCTATAACGTCACCAGCGCACGCACGAACGCGCGCCATAAGGCGGCGCTCCTCGGCGCGGACCTGATCGTTCCCGACGGCACGCCCTTGACCTGGATCGGTCGTCTGCGCGGAAACCGGCAGATCAAACGCGTATGCGGCCCCGACCTCCTGCTTGCCGCCTGTGAGCGCACGGAAGCCGATGGCTGGCGGCACTACTTCTATGGCGGTGCCGAAGGCGTCGCCGATCAGCTCGCCGAAAAGCTCAAAAAACGCTATCCGGGCCTCAAGGTGGCGGGCACGGAATGTCCACCGTTCAGGCCACTTACCGACGAAGAGACCGACAGGATGATCGACCGGGTCGAGCGCGCCGGAACCGACATCATGTGGATTGGCCTCGGCTGTCCGAAACAGGAAATCTGGATGCACGACCACGTTCACCGCTTCAAGCGCGTCGTGCTGATCGGCGTCGGTGCCGCCTTCGACTTCCACACCGGACGTGTCGAGCGCGCGCCGTTGTGGATGCAGAAGTTCGGCCTCGAATGGCTCCACCGGCTCACGTCTGAACCGAAACGGCTTTGGAAGCGGTATCTCGTCTACGCGCCCCGCTTCATCTTTCTCAGCCTGATCGAAACGCTGTTCCCGCCCAAGACGGCCAGGGAGTAGCGGATCGCCGAAAAACAAAGCGGCCCTCCTGATCCGGAAGGGCCGCTTTCATTTACAGCTCCAGACGAATTCATTCCGCCGCGACACTCACGCTGTTGCTGCCCCGCAATTGTTCGAGCTGGCGCTCGATCCACGGATAGGTCTTGCGCAGTCCCTCGACCAGCGGTTCCGACGGTTTCCAGCCGAGGCACTTGCCGATCAGTTCGTTGTGCGAATTGCGGCCGCGCACGCCGAGCGGCCCGGGGATGTGCCGCAAGGTGAGCTTCTTGTTCGCGACATCCATGATCATCTCGGCGAGCTGGTTGATTGTCACCATTTCCTCCGAGCCCACATTGACCGGCTCGGTCACGTCGGACCGGGTGAGGCGGATCGTCCCTTCCAGGCACTCATCGATATAGAGGAACGAACGGGTCTGCTCGCCATCGCCCCAGATTTCGATCTCACCCCCGTCCGCTGCTTCGGCCACCTTGCGGCAAAGGGCGGCCGGCGCCTTTTCCTTGCCGCCCGTCCAGGTTCCTTCGGGCCCGAAGATATTGTGATAACGGGCGATCCGCGTCTCCATGCCGTAGTTGCGCCGGTAGGCCATGTAGAGGCGCTCGCTGAAGAGTTTCTCCCAGCCATATTCGCTGTCCGGGTTCGCCGGATAGGCGCTGTCCTCACGCGTGACGGGCTCGTTCGGATCGAGCTGATTGTGCTCCGGGTACATACAGGCAGACGATGAATAAAACACCCGCTTCACGTTCCGGTTCTTGCACGCCTCGAGGATGTTGAGGTTGATCATCGCCGAATTGTGCATGATGCCGGCGTCATGCTCACCGGTGAAGATGTAGCCGGCCCCGCCCATGTCAGCGGCCAGCTGATAGACCTCGTCGAAACGGCGATCGACGATCTCCCGGCAATTCTGCGGTTCGCGGAGATCGGCAATGAGGAAGTCGTCGGCCTCGGTTTCCCCGAACTCCGGGAACTTGAGATCGATACCACGCACCCAGAAGCCTTCGCGCTTCAGCCGCTTTACGAGATGCGAGCCGATGAAGCCGCCCGCTCCGCACACCAATGCAGTTTTCATTTTGCTGCACTCCCAAACTGTTTGAGACATGTTTCGTGCCGTTGGCGTCCTTCGGGACGCAGTTGTTCCAATTTGCAACAAGGGCGATGAACGTGCTGCAAGGCGCGTACCACCCCGGGCCATGAAATCACCGTGTCTGAAAACGCGCCGAGGAGCCGGCGTTTACGTTAACGCGCTCAGCGTTAAGGTGAATCACAGGGAGAAATTGAGCGCACGCCGGCGCTGGCCAAAATGGCGTTAACAAAAGCTGAACAGCCCGTGCGGTTGAACGCATGGAAGCGCCAGGGCGGCTGCCAAATGTCAGAAACGACACACGTCATACAAAAAGAGCTGGGACTACGCGGCAAACCTGCGTTTGTGCTGGGTGACGGCTTCGCCCCGTTTGCAGCCGCCCTCGATGCACTCCTGATCGTTGCCCTGTCGGTCATTGCCGGCATTGTCTACCACTACGCCGTCTACGACAGTTTCGGCGTGCTTCAGAACTATGTGCGCGTCGGCATGCTTGCGGCCTTCTTCTATGTCGCGCCGCGCAGCCTTCTGAAACAGTATGACGTCGCGGAAATGTGCGCCGATCCATCGGCCATCAAGCGCGTCTTCTATGTCTGGAATTTCGCGTTTTTCTGCGTGCTTGCGATCGGTTTCATCTCGAAGCTCACCGATGTCTATTCACGTGGATCCGTTTTGCTGTTTTACGTGTGCGGCCTGATGGGCCTGATGTTGTTGCGCGCGGCCACCGTCTCTTTTGTTCGCGGCGGCTTCCGGAAAGGATGGCTGGCGTCGAAACGGCTCATGGTGCTCGGCACCGAGTCCAAGGTTCGCGGTTTCCACCATCAGATCTCGCCCCTTGAATTCGGGCTTCAGATCGCCGATGTCGAGTTGCTCCCGAAGAAGACCAAAGGCGAAGGCGCAAAGCGTTTTGCCGAACGTCGGAACGCTGCGCTACAGCGCGCTGTCGAGAAGGCGCGTTCGCTCAAGGTCGACAACGTTGTCCTTCTCGTCCCCTGGTCGGAAACGGCTACGATCGCTGCCTGCCGCGATGCGTTCCTGGAGGTGCCGGCGGCAACGCTGCTTGGTCCGGAACAGGTCCTGGACCGGGCACTAGACGCCGGATTGTGCCGGCTGGGACCGACGGCCGGTGTCAATCTCGTGCGCGCGCCGTTGTCGAACGTGGACACGTTCGCGAAGCGTACGATGGACATCATCGTCGCATCGGTTGCCCTCGTACTGCTCCTGCCAGTGCTCGTCATCCTGGCGATACTGATCAAGCTCGACACCCGCGGGCCCGTATTCTTTCGTCAACTCCGCCATGGCTTCAATCAGAAGCCGTTTCGCATCATCAAGTTCCGTACCATGACGGTGACGGAGGATTGCGCGAGTTTCCGCCAGGCGACGCCGGACGATCCGCGGGTCACGCGCATCGGACGGTTCATGCGCCGCTGGAACCTGGATGAGTTGCCGCAAATCCTAAACGTGCTCAAAGGCGAGATGTCGATCGTCGGACCCCGGCCCCATGCGCTCATCCACAACCACGAGTTCCAGGACCGGATCGCGCTTTATGCCCGGCGGCACAACGTGAAACCCGGCATCACCGGCTGGGCCCAGGTGAACGGCTATCGCGGACAGACCGACACGGACGACAAGATGCGCGGGCGTGTCGAGCACGATCTCTATTACATCGATCACTGGTCGATCTGGTTTGACATCCAGATCATCCTGATGACCGTGTTCACCAGACGCGCATTCTCGAACGCGCTCTAGGCACCCGGTCCGAAGCTAGCCGCTGGCCAGGTCACCCAAAATCAGCAAAAGACCGAGAATTGAAAAGGCCGCGCCGGCAAGTGCGAACCGCGCAATGAGCTCGGAATATGCAATCCGCGCCAGTCTTGGGCTGCGCAGCCTGTCCTTCAGCCAAAACAGCCCGAGGATCACACAGAGGATCCCGACACCTGCGAAGAACAGATAGTACATGTTGTGCGCTGCCTCGATGTGCGTCCGGCCATCGGACCCGGCGCCTCCCATCAAGCATGCGCGCGAGCACACCTGAGTGTCCAGATGATTGCACGCACGAAAAAGGCCGGACCCGGGTATCCCCGAAGTCCGGCCAGGAAAGCGCATGCAAGGGAGGAAGCCTGCGCTCAAAACTCTCTTAGATGTATATGTATGTCGTTATGCGGCGTGACCAAGGGCTTCCGGCTTGGAAGGTGCGTTGCGGTCATCTCCCGCCGCGCCGCTGGTCCCACCGAAATGCGTCTTGAACCAGGCGGCGATCGCGATCCCCAGCGCGACGAGCGGCGCAAAGGAATAACGGCTGTAAGTGGTCTCGAATGTACGTGCTTTGGCCATGGTTCTGCCCTCCCCGGGCTATCTGGTATACAAAATACATAATACCATTTCTGCGTTGCACAATAGTATTGCCAAAAAAAATGTCAAAAAATAGAGGTTTTCTCCACATACCAGCCATGCAGATTGTGCAGAGCAACAAAAACTTAAGGGCTGACGTGGCATGCGCGCGGCTACACGGCCGGTGGAGCCCGGCCGCGCTCAAAAGCCGCATGCGAATGGCTTTATTCAGCCGCCTCCACGACCGCCGGGGCGGAAGTCGGCTCCACCCGTGCGGCGCAGAACTTGAACTCCGGAATTTTTCCGTACGGATCAAGTTGCGGGTTGGTGAGAATGTTGGCGGCTGCCTCGGCAAAGCAGAAGGGAATGAAGACCATGCCCTCTGGCACGTCGCGATCCTGGCGCGCCTTGAGCGTGATTTCACCACGCCGGGTTGTCACCGTTACGTACCCGCCTGGCTCGATGCCAAGACGGCGGATATCATGTTTGTTGAGTCCGGCGACTGCCTCGGGCTCGAGAGTGTCGAGCCGGTCCGCCCGACGCGTCATGGCACCTGTGTGCCAATGCTCAAGCAAACGCCCGGTGGACAGGACCATCGGGTAGGCGTCGTCAGGCAATTCGTCTGGCGGAACGATATCGGCGGGCACGATCCGCGCCCGGCCGCTCTCGGTCGGGAATCCGGACGAGAAGATGATCTCATTGCCCGGCTTGTCAGGGGCGTCGCATGGATAGGTCACCGCGTCTTCGCGGTCGAGCCGCTCCCACGTGATGTTGTTGAGCGACGGCATAACCTGCGCCATCTCCGCGAACACGTCCTTGGGATGCGCGTAATTCCACTTGAGGCCAACCCGCTGGGCGATTTCCTGCACCAGCTCCCAATCCTGGCGCACACCGCCGGGAGGATCGAGCACCGGCCGGCACATCTGCACCTCCCGGTTGGTGTTGGTGAAAGTGCCCCACTTCTCGGCATGTGCTGACGCGGGCAGAACGACGTCGGCATGCCAGGCGGTTTCGGTTAGGAAAATGTCCTGCACCACCAGATGCTCAAGCTTTGCGAGCGCGGCGCGCGCATGCGCCTGATCCGGATCCGACATCGCCGGGTTCTCACCAAGGATGTACATCGCCTTGATCTCGTCCTGTATGATCGCGTTTACGATCTCCACGACGGTGAGGCCACGTTTTGGATCGAGCTCCGTGCCCCAGAACGCCTCAAACTCCCCGTGTATCGCCGGGTCCTCAACCGACCTGTAGTCGGGATAGACCATCGGAATGAGACCGGCGTCGGAAGCGCCCTGCACGTTGTTCTGTCCGCGCAAAGGATGCAGGCCCGTTCCCGGACGGCCCACCTGCCCCGTGACCAGAGCAAGTGCGATCAGGCAGCGGGAATTGTCGGTGCCGTGCACATGCTGCGATATCCCCATGCCCCAGAAGATGATCGAACGGCTGGACGTCGCATAGACGCGCGCTACCTCCCTGATCGTCTCGGCCGGAATGCCGCAGATTTCGCTCATCTTCTCCGGGGGGAACTTCTTGATGTTCTCCTTCAGCGCGTCGAACCCTTCCGTGTTCGCCTGCACATACTGGAGGTCGTAAAGCTCTTCCTCGATGATCGTGTGCAGCATCCCGTTGAGCAGGGAGACATCGCTACCGGGCTTGAACTGCAGGACCCGTGTCGCATGCCGCCCAAGGCCCATGTTCTGCCCGCGCGGATCGATGACGATCAGTTCCTTGCCGTCCTTGGCCGCGTTCTTCAGGAACGTCGCCGCAACAGGGTGGTTCTCCGCGGGACGTGCACCGATCACGACGATGCAGTCGGCGTCATTGGCGGCAGTAAACGGTGCCGTGACCGCGCCGGAGTTCACACCCTCCATCAACGCCGCCACGGACGACGCGTGGCAAAGCCGCGTGCAGTGGTCCACATTGTTGGTCTTGAAGGCCTGCCGGATCAGCTTCTGGAACAGATAGGCTTCCTCGTTGGAGCATTTGGCAGATCCAAATCCGGCAATGCCCGAAGGACCATTCGCCTCGAAAACGCCCTTGAGACCGGCTGCCGCCTTGTCGAGCGCCTCCTCCCAGGAGGCTTCGCGGAAGACGCTGAGCATGTCCTCCCTGCGCAGATTCATCTTTGAATCCTTGGGCGCGTCGTCACGCCGGATCAGCGGTTTTATCAGACGGTCCGGATGATGAATGTAATCGAACCCGAAGCGCCCCTTGACGCACAGCCTGTTGTTGTTGGCCGGGCCGTCGCGCCCGTCCACATACAAGATCTCGTTACCCTTCACGTGGACGGTTGTCTGGCATCCGACGCCGCAATAGGGGCAAAGCGTATCCACCGACCGGTCCTCGAATTCCGTTCGCACGCCCTCCTCATTGAGCAGGTTCGCTTCCATGAGCGCGCCTGTCGGGCACGCCTGCACGCACTCACCGCAGGCAACGCAGGTCGAGACGCCCATGCCGTCGTCAAAATCGAACACCACCTTGGCACCGTGGCCACGATAGGCCATGCCGATCACGTCGTTGACCTGCACGTCGCGGCAGGCCCGAACGCAGAGATTGCAGTGAATGCAGGCATCGAGATTGACGGAGATGGCGGAGTGCGTGGTGTCGGGTTCTGGTTGTTCACGAGCCGGAAAGCGGCTCACCGGATTGACGCCCATGTCGTCCACCCAATTCCAGAATTTCGAATCGGGATCGTGCGCCACATCGCGGCCGGGCTGATCGGACAGCAACAGTTCGAACACCATCTCGCGCGCATGCCTGGCACGGTCGGTCGCCGTGTTGACCTTCATGCCCTCGCTCGGCGTTCGCACGCACGAGGCCGCAAGCACGCGCTCGCCCTCGATCTCGACCATGCACGCCCGGCAGTTGCCGTCGGGCTGGTACCCCGGCGCATCGAGGTGACACAGATGCGGAATGCGGGTGCCTTCGCGTTTGGCGACCTGCCAAATGGTCTCGCCGGCTTCGGCCTCAACCGCTTTTCCGTCTATCTCAAACTTGATCCGCTCGCTCATTTCAAATCCTCTGCAAAAAACTTGAGCACACAGCGCAACGGGTTTGGCGCCGCCTGCCCGAGACCGCAAATCGAGGCATCGGCCATGACGCTCGACAGGTCTTCCAAAACCTCAGGTTCCCAATTGCCGCCCGACATCAGCTTGACGGCCTTCTCCGTTCCGTTACGGCACGGCGTGCACTGACCACAGCTCTCGTCTTCGAAGAACCTCATCAGGTTCACAGCAACAGACTTCATCTCGTCCTTGTCCGACAAGATCACCACGGCATGGGAGCCGACAAAACAGCCGTGTTCTTCAAGCGTCCCGAAATCGAGCGGGATGTCAGCCATGGATTCAGGCAGGATGCCGCCTGACGCACCGCCGGGCAGATATCCTTTGAACGTGTGACCGTCACGCATGCCGCCGCAATGGTCTTCGACGAGTTCCCGCGCCGTGGTCCCCGCCGCAACCAGTTTGACCCCCGGTTCCTTGACATGGCCGGAGACCGAATAGCTGCGCAGGCCTTTGGCGCCGTTCTTCCCTTGCGAGGCAAACCACTCCGCACCGTTCTTGAGAATGTCCGGCACCCAGTAGAGCGTCTCGACATTATTGACGAGCGTCGGGCGGTCGAAGATGCCCACCTGGGCCACATAGGGCGGGCGGTGGCGCGGCAAACCGCGCTTGCCTTCGATTGACTCGATCATCGCCGACTCTTCACCACAGATGTAGGCCCCCGCCCCGCGCCGCAATTCGATGGTTGTATGCGTTGCAAGACCCGCCGCCTCGACGGCGGCGATCTCCTGCAGCAAGATTTCGCGTGCCGCCGGATATTCGTCGCGCAGGTAGACGTAGACCGTCTCGGCCTCGACCGCCCATGCGCCGATCAACATGCCTTCGAGAAAAGCATGCGGGTTGGTCTCGAGATAGAAGCGGTCCTTGAACGTGCCAGGCTCACCCTCGTCCGCGTTCACAGCCATGAGCCGCGGCTTTGCCTCAGCCCGGACGAACCCCCATTTGCGCCCGGTTGGAAAGCCGGCGCCGCCAAGGCCGCGCAGTCCGGCATCGGAAAGAACGTCAATCACACCCTCGACGTCACGCTCACCTGAAACACATTGTTTCAGAAGCTCGTACCCGCCTTCTTTCATATAAGACTTGAAGTCTTTGTACGCTGGAATATCCGGGTGTGTGTCGCCGGCTTTCGCTGTGTCCAGCACGCCCTGCGCCGTGATGTGGTCGAGGTGCTTGTGCCCCACCTCGCAAACGGGCGCGGTATCGCAACGCCCCATGCAGGGCGCCCGCAGAATACGTAGGTCCTTCGGCGCGCTTTTCTCGAGTTCCGCAATGATCTGTTCCGCACCGGCCATCATGCAACTGAGCGAATCGCACACCCTGACGGTTAGCGGCGCCGGGCGTTCCTCGCCGTCGCGAACGATATCGAAATGGGCATAGAAAGAGGCCACCTCATAGACTTCCGCCATGGGAATGCGCAGTTCCTCCCCGAGCGCCTGCAGGTGACCCGCCGGCAGGCAGCCTTCGCTGTCCTGGATGAGGTGCAGATACTCGATGAGCAAGTCCCTCCGGCGCGGGCGGTCTCCCAAGAGCTCCGTAATTGCGTTGCGCTCCTCGTCCTTGAGCAAGCGACCCTTGGGAAAGACCGGCGCCTTGCGGCGACCGGAACCAGGATGAATTCGGCGGTCTCCCCCGCCGTTCGACATATCGTTCATGTGCTTTAAGTGCTCAAAGATTGTCGCATGGTCTCGGCGACCTGATGAGAGTTGGGCGCAATCTGGACGCCTGCGGATCGTAACGCTTTGATCTTCTGATTGGCATCGGCACGGCCAAAGAGTGTCAGCGTGCCGGCATGCCCCATACGCCGCTCCGGCGGCGCGTGGCGCCCGGCAACCAGAGCGACCACGGGTTTTGACGCTTTCACCGACTTGAGATAGTCGGCGGCCATTTCTTCATCTACTCCCCCGATCTCTCCGATCAGAATGATGCCTTCGGTGTCGGGGTCCTCCATGAACATTTCGAGGCATTCGACGAACCCGACGCCATGCACAGGATCGCCGCCGATGCCAACGGTCGTCGATTGCCCAAGCCCGGAGGCGCTGGTCTGCGCCACCACCTCACTCGTCAACGTGGCGGACCGCGAGACGATGCCGATCGAACCGGGACGCTCATGGGCGGTCGCCATCACACCGAGCTTGCACACTTTGGGGGTCAGGATTCCTTGAGAATTCGGCCCCGCGAGCTTTGTCTTCGAGCCCTCGAGCGCATCCCTCACACGCACCATGTCGAGCACGGGGACGCGTTCGGTGACGCAAACGACCACAGGGACTTCCGCCTCAATCGCTTCGATCATCGCAGCGGCCGCGTTTTCGGGCGGCACGAATATGATGGACGCATTGGCGCCCGTCTGGGACACCGCTTCCGTCACCGTGTCGAAAACCGGCACATCCAGATGTTGCAAACCGCCTTTGCCGGGGCGCACGCCGCCAACGACCTTCGTGCCGTACGCCATGGCGCGTTCGA
This sequence comes from Hyphomicrobiales bacterium, assembly GCA_028280515.1. Taxonomy (GTDB): domain Bacteria; phylum Pseudomonadota; class Alphaproteobacteria; order Rhizobiales; family Methyloligellaceae; genus UBA2767. The sequence goes on along the minus strand of JANQLP010000030.1, from coordinate 33,927 downwards.
TGTGATACGACCCCGCACGTCCGGTCATCCCCTGGCAGATCACAGACGTCTCCGGTCCGACGAGAATGGCCATCACGCCGCCTCCGGGCGAACCAGAGTGACCGCCCGCTCGACCGCGTCCCCCATATCCTGCGCCACTGTGTACGAGATCCCATAGTTGCGCAGCAGGGTGTGCCCATAGTCCGCATTGTTTCCGGCGAACCGGACCACGATCGGCACCAACCGGTCGTTGCGTTTCATGGAGATGCCGATCCCCTCGGCGATCGTGTCGCAGCGCTGCATGCCGCCTCCGTGAACGTTAACCAGCACCGCCGAAACGTTGGGGTTCGAAAGCAGGAGGTCGAACCCGGCCGCAATGTCGAGGCTGGTCGCAGTTGTGCGGATATCCATGAAGTTGGCCGGGACGCCACCGAGGTCGCTCAACATGTCGTGCGTCGCGAGCGCCAACCCGGCGCCGTTTACGACAACACCGATGTTGCCGTCCATGCGCACGAAATTGATTTCGTTCTCCTGGGCCTTCAATTCCACGGGGTCGAGTTCGTCACGATCCTGGAAGTTCTTCATCTCCGGATGCCTGAACAGAGCGTTGTCGTCGATCACCATCTTCACATCGAGTGCGACAAGCTCGTTGCCCGCCGTCACGGCGAGCGGGTTTATCTCGATCAGGCTCGCATCGTTTTTCAGGAAAGCGCTGATCAGACCCTCGAACAGCGTAGCGGCCTTTGCTGTCAGCCGGCCGGTCAGGCCGATCTTCTTCGCAAACGCGTCGAGCGTCCCCTTCGCTGGCGCGCCGTCCGGCTTCAGCAGAAACGTTTGGACGGTTGCCGGCTTCTCAGCCGTGCGCTCTTCGATGTCCTCGCCTCCCTGCCGCGCGCCAAGCAGGGCGAGCTTTCCGGATTCGCGATCAACCAGCACGGCAACATAAATGTCACGCTCCGAATCAATCGCTTCTTCAACATAGACCGCGCGGACCGTACGCCCCTCGGGCCCGGTCTGGTCCGTTACCAGCGTTTGCCCCAATAGCTCTTCGGCCGCCTGCCGGACTTCAGCGACGGAGGTCACGATCCTGACGCCACCGGCACGCCCACGCCCGCCCGCATGCACCTGTGCCTTCACCACGTAGCGCTCTCCCGGCAAGCGCCGCGCGACGTTCTGCGCAGCCGAAGAAGACTGCGCCACATCACCCACCGGCAAGGGTATGCCGAAACCGGCAAGCAGATCCTTCGCCTGATATTCATGGAGATTCATACGCGCTTTTTCCTCACCTTGTCTCGGCGCTGCCACCTTGCGATTTCTTTTGATCGCCTGTGAGCCGTGCGGTGCCGTCCCGCCCGATTTTTATGCCCTGGCGCAGCCGCGAGCGGACCGTGGTATGCCAGATACCATATACCAGACCACAATCTCTGTCGAGCCGTGTCATTGCCACCACCGGTCGCGCAATTCCGGCGCTTACGACGTTCCTTCGGTCCAAATTAGGCCCACCGAAGGGGCTCTGTCATCAAGATTGCCAAGCAAAACTTATTGGTATACATTCGACCAAATACCATTACGGGCCGAATGATTAAAATTTGACCACAAGAGCCCGGCCTCAGTTGCCGCTTTCGGGAATTGGGCATAACAATTGAGCACTTTACGCGCAGGCGTATAGTCGGGCGCTTTGCGCTCAACCACCAAGGGAGGAAAGTAATGATCCAAAAGAAGCATAGAGTCTTTGGCCTTGGCGTCGCGGTCGGTCTGGGTGTGGCGGCAGTGGGCCTGCCACAGGCAGCGGATGCCGCGTGGGAGCCGAAAAAGCCGGTCGAGTTCGTCGTCATGGCGGGCAAAGGCGGCGGCGCTGACAAAGCCGTACGGCTGATGCAGAGCATCATCGCGAAAAACAAACTTGCCCCGGTTCCGTTCACGCCAGTGAACAAGCCCGGCGGCACCGGTGCGGAAGCGCTTGTCTACCTGAAAGGCAAGAAAGGCGACGACCACACCATCATGTTCACCCTGAACAGCTTCTACACGACGCCGCTTCGCCAGCCCGGTCTCAAGGTGAACATCGAGGAGTTCACGCCTGTCATGCGGATGGCGGAAGACACTTTCTGCCTGTGGGTCCATTCCGACCGCAAGGACATCAACACCGTCGATGACTTCGTCAAGGCCGCCAAGGCCAAGGGCAATGGCTGGATCATGGCCGGCACGGGCAAGGCTTCGGAAGACAATCTTCTCACGGACTTCCTGAACTCGGCCTACGGTCTGAAGATGAAATACATTCCCTACAAGGGCGGCGGAAAGGTCGCCAAGGAACTGGCCGGCAAGAATGCCGATTCCACGGTCAATAACCCCTCAGAACAGCTCGGTTTCTTCGAAGCCGGCACGACCAAGCCTCTCGCCTGCTTTACAAATGACCGCATCGGCCTGTTCAAGGATGCGCCGACCTTCAAGGAACTGGGCAAGGACTTCGTGTACTTCATGCAGCGCACCGTCGTTGGCGCGCCTGGCATGAGCGATGAAGCCAAGGCCTACTACAGGGACCTGTTCACCAAGGTGTTCAACTCCGAGGAATGGCAGTCCTATCGCAACAAGAGGGCCCTTCAGGGTGACCCGCTGACCGGTGATGACCTGCTGAATTACTGGAAGAACGAGCGGGACGTTCACAAGAAGATGCTCACCAAAATGGGGGCCATCAAGAGCTAGTCTGTAGCCGAAACACGATCGATAGAGGGGGGAGAACGCACGTCATGCGCAAGGCTGAACTCGTCATGGCCATCGTGATGGGCATCTTCTCCCTCTATCTGATGTGGAAGAGCACCGAACTGCCGATCGGCTGGATTCCCCAAGAAGGCCCGGGTGGTGGCGCTTGGCCGTTCTGGCTCTCCGCAATCATGGCGCTGAGTTGCGTGATGATCGTGGTGAACTGGTATCGCCGCAAGTCACCCCCTTCACAATCCGACGAAGTTTATATGGACCGCGGCACCATCATCGCGGTGGGGCTGGTCGCCGGTGGACTGCTCGTGACCGTCGCCTTGTTCTACGTGATCGGCGTTTACGGGGCGATCCCGTTGTTCATGATCTTCTATGTTCGGTTCCTCGGACGCCACTCCTGGGCAACGACGGCAACGATGGCGACCGTTACGCCCGTCGTCATGTTTTTCTTTTTCGATATTGCGCTGAAGATCACGCTTCCCAAGGGCCTGCCCATTGTCGAGGAAACGGTCTTCTTCCCGCTCTACAGGATATTCTTTTAAGGCATTTCGTGCCGGCGCAAGGCTGTCGAATCTCGTACCGCCCTACGTCGGAGTAATGCAAGCCAGACAAGACAAAGACACATGAAAAAGGCTTCGGAACAGGGCAATGGTTGACATTCTTATGCAGCTTTGGGGCGGTTTTCTCGTCGCGTTCGAGCCGCTGAACCTCATGCTTGTGATTGTTGGTTGCACCATCGGACTGTTCATTGGGGCCATGCCCGGCCTCGGTTCGGTGAACGGTGTCGCGATTCTGCTGCCCCTGACCTTCCTGGTTCCGCCCACAGGAGCGATCATCTTTCTTGCCGCCATCTACTACGGCGCCATGTATGGCGGCGCCATCAGTTCGATCATGCTCGGAATACCCGGTGCGTCGACGGCGGTGGCAACCACGTTCGATGGACGGCCACTGGCGAAAAACGGCCTCGCTGACAAGGCATTGACGGCCGCTGCGGTTGCGTCGTTTGTCGGCGGCACGATTTCCGTCGTGCTGTTCACCTTCTTCGCCCCGCCCCTCGCCCACGTGGCGCTGTTCTTCGGCGCACCGGAAGAGTTTTCTCTGATGATGCTGGCCTTTGCAACATTCATCGGACTGGGCGGCGACGACATTCCGAAGACGATCTTCTCGATTTGTATCGGGTTGGTCCTGTCGGCCGTCGGCCTCGATATCATCTCCGGCGAACCACGCCTGATCTTCGGCGACATTCCGGGCTTCCTGCACGGCATCAACTTCCTTGTCCTAGCCATCGGCATTTACGGCATCGGCGAAATGTTGTGGACGGTCGAGGAGAACTACAAGGCCGGCGGCGCATCCATGCTTTCAAAGGCGGTCGTCACCGTGCAACGGACGATAGCCAACCTCAAAGAGCTGCTGCGCACGTGGAAGACCGCCGTCATGAGCTCGTTTCTCGGATACTTTGTCGGGATCCTTCCTGCGGCCGGCGCCACGCCCGGTTCGTTGATGGCCTACGGCGTCGCCCGGCAGATCGCCAGAGATCCGAAACGGTTCGGCAAGGGCGCTGTCGATGGCGTTGTCGCACCGGAGGCCGCCAACAACGCCGCCAGCACGGGATCTATGCTGCCGATGCTAACGCTCGGCATTCCCGGCTCTCCGACGACCGCCATCCTGCTCGGCGGCATGGTGATCTGGGGACTGGAACCCGGTCCGCGCCTGTTCACCGACCACAGCGAGTTCGTCTGGGGCCTGATCGCGTCTCTTTATGCCGCTAATCTGTTCGCCGTCATTATCAACGTCGCGTTCATCCCGGCCTTCATCTGGGTGCTGAAGCTGCCGTTCACCCTGCTTGCGCCGCTCATCTTCGTGCTCTGCCTCGTCGGCGGCTACGCGCCAACCCAGGACATGCACGATGTCTGGCTGATGCTGTTGTTCGGCATTGTCGGCTACCTGATGCGCAAGCTGGACTATCCGCTCGCACCTGCCGTGCTTGCAATCGTCCTCGGCCCCCTGGCCGAACCGGCGCTGCGCCAGTCCCTGCTCATCAACGACGGGTCGTTCGACATCTTCTTTACCCGGCCTTACTCGGCGCCCATCATGATCACGGCCTTGGTCCTTCTGGCACTGCCGCTTCTGAAGCCCATCATGCGGCTCATAAATGGCAAGAAAGCAAAGGCCTGATGCGTAAGGGACAATCGCGGTAAGCCCGTTTGATATTGCATCGCGGAATAGGCTTGGTGTATGGTATACCAGTTGACCAAGCGGCATCCATGATCCAGGGGGTATGATCGAACAATTGGTGCGATTTCGCGCCCTTGCGGAGACACAGCCATGTCGAACCTGCAGTTGGAAATAAAGCCCATCGGGGACGGGTTTTCTCTCAAGTCGAAAATCTACGACTCCCTGAAAGCCGCGATCATGGATATGAACATCTATGACGGCAGCGCCGATCTGCGCCTCGATGAACGACGCCTGTCGGAGCAATTCGGCATCAGCCGGACCCCGCTGCGCGAGGCTCTCGCCCGTCTTGACCAAGAAGGTCTTGTCAAGATCGTTCCGCGCCGCGGCATCTATATCGTCCGTAAATCGAAGGCCGAGATTCTGGAGATGGTCACCGTCTGGGCGGCGCTTGAAAGCATGGCCGCACGGCTGATCACGCAGAATGCGAGCGATGAGGAAATCGCGAGCTTGCGTGCCTTGTGCAGCACCTTCGATGGCGAAGCCGTGAAGGCCAGGATCGACGAGTACTCCGACACCAACATCAAGTTTCATCAGGCGATCCTGAAAATGAGCAAGTGCGAGTTGCTCAACGAAATGGCACAGGGATTGTTCATGCACGTCCGGGCCATCCGCGCACGCACCATCTCCGAAAAGGACCGCGCGGACCGCTCGATCGTCGATCACATGCACATCATCGAGGCGCTCGAGGCGCGCGACACCGAATTGGCGGAGCGGCTCGTGCGCGAACACACTTTGAATCTGCGGGCGCACGTCGAGCGCTACGTGGATATCGACTGACGCACCCGGCGCCAAGGCGCGGCGGCAAGGAACTTCTAGGGAGTGAACACAATGTCAGTAGCCGAGAACATCGATGCCAATGTGGATGAAGAGGCCGCACCGCAGGAATTGACGGATGGTTTCCATCTCTTCATCGACGCGCTCAAACTGAACGGCATCAACACGATCTACAACGTTCCCGGCATTCCGATCACGGACCTGGGCCGCTTCATGCAGGCAGAAGGCATGCGCGTGCTCTCCTTCCGGCACGAGCAGCATGCAGGCTACGCCGCCGCCATCGCCGGATATCTCACGAAAAAGCCCGGTGTTTGCCTGACCGTATCGGCGCCTGGTTTCCTCAACGGCCTGACGGCACTCGCTCATGCCAACACCAACTGCTATCCGATGATCCTGGTCTCCGGCTCGTCCGAACGCGAGATCGTCGATCTGCAGCAGGGCGACTATGAAGAGATGGACCAACTTGCCATGGCCAAGCCGTTCTGCAAGGCCGCGTTCCGCATCTTGCACGCCGAGGACATCGGCATCGGCGTGGCACGCGCGGTACGTGCTGCGGTGTCCGGACGGCCCGGCGGCGTCTATCTCGATCTGCCGGCGCAACTTCTGGGCCAGACCATGGACGCGGTGGCGGGACAACAGTCACTGGTCGAAGTGATCGACCCGGCGCCGGCGCAACTCCCTGCCCCCGACGCGATCGCACGCGCCCTTGAAGTCCTCAAAGGCGCCAAGCGGCCTCTGATCATCCTCGGCAAGGGCGCAGCCTATGCGCAAGCCGACGAGGATATCCGCGCCCTGGTGGAAAAGAGCGGTATTCCGTATCTGCCGATGAGCATGGCCAAGGGCCTGCTCCCGGACACCCACCCGCAATCGGCTGGTCCCGCACGATCCCTGGTGCTCAAAGAGTCCGACACGGTCATGCTGATCGGTGCCCGTCTCAACTGGCTTCTCTCGCACGGCAAGGGCAAGGGCTGGGGCGACAATGAAAAGAAGTTCATCCAGGTCGACATCGAACCGACGGAGATGGACAGCAATGTCGAGATCGCCGCGCCTGTCGTCGGTGACATAACCTCCTGCGTCTCCGCGCTGCTCGAAGCCATGGGTGATGACTGGACGCCACCGCCGGCCGAGTGGACCGACGCGGTCAATGCCAAGCGGCAAGCCAACATCGAGCGGATGGCGCCGAAACTGCAGAACAACAACGTGCCGATGGATTTTCATGGCGCGCTCGGTGTCTTGCGAACGGTCATCGCGGAACGGCCTGACGCCATCCTGGTCAATGAAGGCGCCAACACGCTCGATTTCGCCCGCGGCATTATCGACATGTACAAGCCAAGGAAGCGCCTGGACGTTGGCACCTGGGGCATAATGGGCATCGGCATGGGGCAAGCCATTGCCGCTGCCGTTGAAACAGGTCAGCCCGTTCTGGCCGTGGAGGGCGACAGCGCCTTCGGCTTCTCGGGCATGGAGGTCGAAACGATCTGCCGCTACAACCTCCCCGTCTGCGTGGTCGTGTTCAACAATAGCGGGATTTACCGGGGCACCGACGTCAATCCCACGGGCGGCCCCGACGTGGCGCCGACCGTGTTCGTCAAGGACGCACGATACGACAAGATGATGGAGGCCTTCGGCGGCGTCGGCTATCACGTCACATCTCCGGACGAGCTGAGACAGGCCGTCAACGAGGCCATGGATTCCGGCAAACCGTCGCTCATCAACGCGGTCATCGACCCGGCTGCCGGGACCGAAAGCGGCCGCATCGGCAATCTCAATCCGCAGAGCGTGGTTTCGAAGAAATAATCCCGCTTCACAAGCACAACGCATCAAGGACAGGGGCATACAATGAAAGCTCTAGAAGGCGTCCGCATCCTGGACATGACCCACGTTCAGTCGGGTCCGACGTGCACGCAACTGCTGGCATGGTTCGGCGCCGACGTGATCAAGGTCGAACGGCCCGGGGTCGGCGACGCGACGCGGGGACAGTTGCGCGACATTCCGGACGTGGACAGCCTGTACTTCACGATGCTCAACCACAACAAGAGGTCGATCACCCTCAACACCAAGTCCGAGAAGGGCAAGGAGATCTTTGAAGGGCTTCTCAAGGCCTGCGACGTGATGGTCGAGAATTTCGCACCGGGCGCGCTCGACCGGATGGGTTTCAGCTGGGAACGCATTCAGGAGATCAATCCGCAGCTCATCTACGCGTCCGTGAAGGGGTTCGGACCGGGTCCCTACGAAGACTGCAAGGTGTATGAGAACGTCGCGCAGTGCACCGGCGGCTCGGCCTCCACGACCGGATTCCTCGGCGGCCCCCCGACCGTGACGGGCGCACAAATCGGCGACTCCGGAACCGGGCTGCATTTGGCGCTCGGCATCGTGACGGCGCTGTTTCACCGGGAGAAATCCGGCAAGGGGCAACGCGTTCTCGCCGCCATGCAGGATGGTGTGCTGAACCTCTGCCGCGTCAAGCTGCGCGATCAACAGCGTCTGGAACATGGTCCGTTGAAAGAGTACAGCCAGTTTGGTCAGAATATTGAATTCGGCGAGGCGACACCGCGCGCCGGAAACGACTCCGGTGGCGGACAGCCGGGCTGGATCGTCAAGTGCAAGGGCTGGGAGACGGACCCGGACGCCTACGTTTACTTCATCACCCAGGCGGCCGTGTGGGGCAACATCTGCGACCTCATCGGGGAACCGGACTGGAAAGAGCATCCCGACTACGCCAAACCGGAAGCGCGTCTCGACAAGATCCCGCAGATTTTCGACCGTATCGAGGAGTGGACGAAGACCAAGACCAAGTTCGAGGTCATGGAAGCGTGCAATCCGCTCAACATTCCCTGCGGTCCGATCCTGTCCATGAAAGAGTTGGCAGAGGAACCGTCACTCCGGGAAACCGGTACGATCGTCGAGGTGGATCACCCCACCCGCGGCGCGTATCTCACCGTCGGCAATCCGGTCAAGCTTTCCGACTCCCCGGCGGACGTCAAACGGTCACCGCTCTTGGGCGAACACACCGACGAGATCCTCACCGAAGTACTGAATATGGGAAGCGAAGACATCGCCGCCGCAAAGGCCGAGGGGGCCGTCGGCGATGAGTTCGCGAGTTCGAAGGCCGCGGCGGAATAGCCTGCGACGGCTGAATTCAGCCCACTGCATTGATCGGTCTGCCGATCCTGGGGATCCAGGATCACGGATTGGCGTGCGCTGAACCCGCCTTCGTCTCATTATACAAGACGATTGCTTTGAAATTCCGGAATCGGCATAGTGATGTCGATGCAACCTCGCTTATCCATCATCCGGGCACATGGCGAAAACCAAGGCCAGCCAAACTTCTGATCGCTCATCTCGCGCGCCCAAAACCTCGCCACCTGCCGAAACGGGCGACGAGCTCTTGAGATTTGGTGCAATGGGCAAGGCGTTTTCCATTCTCGAGACGCTGACCGGAAATCCCCAGCCTCTGTCGATGGCGGAACTCGCGCGCGAGACCGGCATGACGAAGCCGACCGCTCACCGCATCATCTCGGTTCTGGCCGAGCTTGGGTTTGTTGAACGCGACCAGGGCAAGCGTGGTTATGTCGAAGGCGCGCGCCTCATCCAGTTCTCGCTCGAAGCGCTGAAGGCGACCGCGCAACGCAACATCCGTCACTCCATTTTGCGTACTCTTGCCGATGATACGCGCGAGACCTGCAATTTCGGGATTCTTGCCGGCGCGGAGGTGATTTACCTCGACCGTGTTGAGGCGAAATGGCCGCTCGGCCTGCGCTTCGAACCGGGGAGCCCGGTGCCGGCGCATTGCAGCGCCATCGGCAAGCTTCTGCTCGCCCTAGAAACCCCGGACCGGCGTGATGCGCTGCTGCGCGCCATGCCGCTGACGCGCCAAACGCGGAACACAATCACCAAGGTCTCGGGACTGATCCAGGACCTCGATCGCATCCGCAAGACCCAGGTCGGGATCGACGATCAGGAGTCCATCGAGGGCGTTGTCTGCGTCGCCGTTCCGGTTCGCGCCGAGGATGGAAACGTGGTCGGCGGCCTTGCGGTGTCGGCGCCCCAGGCGCGCGTCACCATGGACGACGCCTTGCGCATGGTCCCGCAATTGCGCAAAGCGGCGACCAGGCTGGGCAAGACATTCTCCCTCGGACCTGCAGAATAGCCACGCGCGGCAGGTTTCGGCATTCATACGCGCATCCCAAAAGAGCCGTGACTCGTTGAAATCACCATGCGTAGATACGATATGAAAATCAGCCGCGTAGAACCGGAACGGCGCGGGCCCTGCGGGCCCGAACGCGCAACCAAAAAGGCGGTCTGATGGGGGACCTTTCCACCGCGATTCTTTGGGGCTTCGCCATTCTTTGTGTGAAGCACACGATTGCCGATTACTTCCTGCAGACGGCATATCAATTCAAGAACAAGGGCATCTATGGCCATCCCGGCGGGCTCATTCATGCTGGCTTGCATATCGCGTTGACGCCGGCCGTCTTTCTCGTGCTGCCGCCCGCGTCCGTCTTGCAAGCGATTGCGATCCTCGCCGGCGAGTTCGTGGTCCACTATCACCTCGACTGGTCCAAGGAACAGCTCGTCAAGCGATACGAGCTCACGCAAGGCAACCCCTGGTTCTGGCACCTGTTCGGTCTCGACCAGCTCGGACACTCGCTGACCTATCTGGTGATCATCGCAGTACTGATCCGGTAGGGCTTCAGACGAGCGCCGAGATCTCGCGGTTCGCAAACTCAAGGCGATCGGAAAGCACGCGCACGATGAGACGGTAAAATGCCGCGGCCGCCTTCGGGTCTTCTTCCTGCATCTTCTCGAAGTTCTTGCGCGTCAGCCTGTAGATGACCGTCGGCTGTTCTGCGATCACCGCCGCCACCCTGGGCGCTTTGCGGAAAAAGCCCATCTCGCCGATGACGGTTTGTGCAGCCATGCGCCGCAGCCGGATCGGATTACCGTTTTCGTCCGTCACCGTGATCGCGACGCATCCGGTGGCCAAAATCTCCACCGAGTTGGCGCGTCCGCCCTGCTTCAGGACGACATCACCCTCCTTGAACGTCTTGCGCGTGAAGTAGGACATCAGGCGCGCGGGTTCCAACTCGTCTCCGAACACGCCCTTGAGCCAATCCTCGAAACGATCCTCGGTGGCGTCGTCGCCCGCATACTCGCTGAGCAGCCGGTTCTCGCACCACTCGAGCGCTTCGTTGCGATCCGGGAACGACTGGTGCGGGCCGTCGCGTGTGAGAATACCGGCAGCGGAGAACGCGTTCTGAAGCTGCTCGTTCAGACCGGCAAACGCTATGAACGCAGCGCGCTCGTCGCAGTAGTTCCGGATCTTCACGATGCTGAGCACCGCCGACGTATCGAGACCGGGCACGCCACTGAAATCGAGCACCAGAAAGCGCACATTCGGATCGTTTTGCGCGTCCATCGTCTTCTTGATGAACTCGAACAATCGGTTCGACGACCCGAAAAAGATGAAACCCGCAAGCCACAGAACATGGATCTGCGCGCCATGTTGCCTCAGCAGCGCCGCGTCATGAGGCGACCGCTCCACGTCACTTGCAAAATCAAGGCGCGTCAGGTGACGGCGCACGACGCCGATCCGGCTGTAGCTGATGGCGAACAAGAGGCACGCCCCGACAATGCCGAGCATCACGCCCGGCAGATATCCGGCATATACGATCGCGACCATGATCGCACCCGCCAGCAGCCCCTCCGTCAGCGAACGTTGCGCCGGGGACCGCAACAAGGCTTCGGTGAGAACGACAAGCCCGAGATAGGCCAGCAGGCCGCCAAGGAGCGGTGTCGGTATGAAGCGCGCCATGTCGGCGCCGAAGAAAAGGACGAACGCGACGAAGGCCGCAGCAGCGACCCCACTGAATCGCGAGACCGCCCCGGCCTCCTGAATGAGGATGCTCCCGCTGAGGGAAAGGTTGCCCGCCGCGCCACCGCCGAGACCGCTGAAGATATTGGCGATGCCGTTATATTTGAGCTCCTTGTCGAGATCGGCGGACTGCTGGCGCGCCACTTCAAGACTGGAAACGTCAAGCAACACCGACAGCGCCGTTACGCCGCACACGGCGCCGATCTCGGCCGCGACCAGCAAAAGCACCGCCCAATCGATCTGATGATCGATTAGCGCCGGAATCGGCAGCCAGAACTTCACGTCCGTTGCCCCTGACAGGTACCAGGCCGACCGGCCGCCCAAATCATCGACCAGCCCCAGTCCTAGAAGAACGAGATCGACGACCAGAACCGAGGCAAAGAAGGTCAGGGGCAGAACCAGGAAGCTATTGATGGTCCGGCGCAGGATGAAAACGCCGACGGCGAACACGCTTCCAAGGATGAGTTGTGGCAATACATCGGGCGAAAAAAGGGACGCGATCGAGTCGAATGACAGACGCGGCGCAACACCCGTCATGACCTCGATGCCGCCAGTCGTCAGCAACCAGCCGGAAGCAGCGAGGAACCCGCCAACAACAGGATACGGCACAAACCTCAGCCAGACGCCGAGACGGAATGCGCCGATCGCGAACAGCAGAAAGCCGGTCAGCAAGGTCGCAGCCGAAATTGCGATCATGACGTGGATGACCGTCTGTTCGGCGCCCATACCGCGCGCCACCGCGTTTGCGGCCAGCGTCGTCGCCAGCACACTCATAACCGCAACCGCCGGCGTGTCGGGGCCCGCGCCTGCAGGGAAAAGGGTACTGGTAAGGGCAACGATCAGACACGTGATGACCGTGCCGGTCAGCAGCGCCGAGAGGCCAAGGTTTAAGCCCCCGACCAATTCACCCTGAAAGATCAGTGCGCTGAACGAGATGCAGTAGGTCACGATGACCAGCGCGAATACGAGACCGCTCACGCAATCGCGGAAAAGCCCTGTCGAGCCTGAGCCGCTCAGCCCGTGCAAGGGCCGATGGCCGAGTTTACGGAGTTGTATCAAGGCGTCGGATCACACACTCTGGTCCGGGATGCCCAAAGATGAACCGCGCAAGGCCTTACATTGCAAGCAAAAAAGACGGTGACCTTTGATGATGTGAACCGAGTTGTCCTCGGAACCCTCAGATAAGCGAGTTCATGGCCCGCAACCGGTCGGCAAGGGTACGCATGACGTTGATTGCGAAGTACGGCGTCTCCGTCACGAGAAAAATGAATCCGCGCTCGTTGACAGCCACCAGCGAGCAATCGGTTTTGGCATACGCGTCGGCGCTGCGCGGCGAACCGTCGATCAGCGCCATTTCTCCGAAAATACCTCCCGGACCGACTGTCGCGACAACATTTCCGCCCCGTTTGATCTGAACCTCGCCGGCGCGCACGATGAACATGTTATCGCCGGCATCGCCCTCCTTGAAAATCGACGCCCCCGCTTCGAGCTCCTGCACCGGATAGCCGGAGTTTGCGAGCATATCGTAGTTGATTTCTTGTTCTGACACCCGCGCTCCTCCAAGCTCTCTGTGACTGTCATGATTCAGTCATACGACGGTCGCATGTACGTTATGTGACAGTTTTTCGGTCAACTGTAACAGCTGTATTCGGTTCATTCACCGTGTCCCGAACGGCGCCGCACGTCGAGCCAGGCGGCGTTGTGATCGAGATCACCCTGCCCGTTGTCCACAAGGTTCTGGTACGTGGTCTTCGTCTCACTTGTTATCGGCATGACGAGGCCGAGCGACGTCCCAAGCTCGGCCGCCGTCCGCGTATCCTTGAGCTGGATTTCGCAGCGCGCACCCGCTGTGAAGTCTCCCTGCACCATCCGGGAGCCGTGGTTCTGCAGAATCGGCGAATCCGCGAACCCGCCTTTCAGCGCCTCAATGACGGCTTCGGGGTCCGCCCCGCCTGCTTGCGCCAGCAACAGGGCTTCGGCCACGGTCTGAATGGTGTTTCCGACGATCACCTGATTGGCGAGCTTGGCCAGAGAACCGGCTCCGGCGGGGCCGACGCGGGTCGAGCGGCCGAAAACAGAGAAGACCGGCTGCATATCGGCAAACGCCTGCGCCTCGCCGCCTGCCATGATCGCGAGCGTTCCGTCCCGGGCACCCGGTTCGCCGCCGGATACCGGCGCGTCGAGATAGCGGATGCCGCGCGCTGATGCAGCCTCGGCCTGAGCCGACGCGGTGTCCATCGGGATCGAGCTCATGACCGCCAACGTCGCCCCCTTGCGCATCCGCCCGAGCAGCCCGTCTTCGTTTGCGTTTCCCAGGATGACCGCATCGCTCGCCGGCCCATCGCTCACCATCACGATCACCGCGTCGACATTCTCGCCCGCGTCCGCTGCCGACGGCGCCAACGTTACACCGAAGTCGCGCAGCGGTTCGGCCTTGGCTGGCGTCCTGTTCCAGGCGATCACCGCATGTCCGGCCTCCGCAAGACGGCGCGCCATGTGGAACCCCATGATCCCGGTCCCGACAAAACCGATTGATGCTCTTTGAGCCATGCTGTTTTTCTCCTGATGTCTTCTACGGTTTTCGCGACCTTCTGTTATCATCGCGGGGCAAGTCCGATCAAAAAACTCAGCCAAAATCAGAAAACGAAAGGAGCAGCCGGTGGGCACGTACAGGATTGCCGCCATACCCGGCGACGGGATTGGCAAGGAGGTTATTGCCGCCGGGTGCCAGGTCCTTGAACACCTCGCAAGCGGGCACTCCGACCTGACGCTCGAATTCGAGGTCTTTCCCTGGGGCAGCGACGCGTACCTGGAGACCGGCGCCATGATGCCTGAGGACGCGCTCGACACATTGCGGGGGTTCGATGCGATCTATTTCGGTTCGGCCGGCGATCCGCGGGTGCCGGACCATATTTCCCTCTGGAAGTTGAGGCTCGCCATCTGTCAGGGCCTCGACCAGTACGCGAACATCCGCCCGACCAGATTGCTGCCGGGCCTGTCGAGCCCGTTGAAGACCGGAACACCGCAAACCATCGACTGGTTCATTGTCCGGGAAAACTCCGAGGGCGAGTACTCCGGTGCCGGCGGGCGCGTACACCAGGCATTGCCGAACGAGGTTGGGCTGGATGTCTCCGTCATCACCCGGGAAGGTGCCGAGCGCATCCAGAGGTTTGCGCTCGATATCGCCCGAGCACGGCCACGCAAGAAACTGACTTTCGTCACAAAATCCAATGCCCAGCGCCATGCCATGGTGCTGTGGGATGACGTGTTCGAGGAAGTGACGCAGGACTATCCGGATGTTCAGACCGAGCGGGTGCTGGTCGACGCCATGGCGGCACGTTTTGTGACCGATCCGGAGAGCATCGATACCGTCGTTGCGACCAATCTGCACGCCGACGTGCTCAGCGATCTGGCAGCGGCGTTGTCAGGAAGTCTCGGGCTGGCGCCAACCGGCAACATCAATCCCGAGCGTGAGGCGCCGTCCATGTTCGAACCGATCCACGGGTCGGCTTTCGACATCATGGGCCACGGTTCCGCCAATCCGCTCGGCGCGATCTGGTCGGCTTCGCTGATGCTGGAGCATCTGGGAGAAAAGAACGCTGCGACACAACTGCTTGGAGCGATCGAGCGGGTGACCGCAGACGGATCGTCTCTGCCGCGCGACCTTGGCGGTCAGGCGGGAACTGACGAGGTGACCGGAACGGTCTGCGACGCGCTTTAGCCGGTCCGTCCTCATGCCGCCGGTCTGGCGGCATCTGCATCCGTCGCCTTGGGATCCCAGTTGCCGACGTCAAGCGTGTCGTCAACCGTCCACAGGCCCGGCTTGCCTGCGCGTTCGCAGTGGCGCGCCAAAAGGGCGTTGAACTGGCTGCGTGGCATCAATTGAAATCCGGCCTGGGCCAGATGGCCGGAATAGTACTTCGCGTCATTGAGCGCAAAGCCCCAATGCTGGAGGTGACGCGAAAGGGTCGCGAAGCCGACCTTCGAGGCGTCGCGCTGACGGGCGAACTGCGATTCTGTGAAGAACACTTCGCCGACAGCGATCCCGAAAACGCCGCCGGCGAGATTGCCGTCCTCATCCCACACTTCAACGGAATGGGCGTAACCTGCGGCGTGCATGGCGTAATAAGCTTCGATGATCTCTTCGGTGATCCAGGTCAGCGGCAATCTGCCGGGCCTCGGCTCGGCGCAGCCGTGCATGACATCCTTGAAGGCCTGATCGAAGGTCACAGTGTACCGGCCGCTTCTCAACCGGCGGCGCAGGTTCTTTTCCATATGAAAATCCGGGAGCCGCAGAACCATACGGGTGCTTGGGGCCCACCACTTGTAAGGCCGCACATGACAGAACTGAAACAGTCCCGCGCGATAGCCGGAAATGAGCGTTTCAACGCGCAGGTCGGGGCAAATACCGACGAGACCGTCCGGGTGCTTCAACGCCATCTCAGGGTCAGGCAAGCGCTTACGGGCAACACTCGTGCTGAAAGCGTGTTTTGTGACCATCCAGAGGACGTTGGGAACGCCCCACAGACGCGGCGGCTTCAGGCTCCACAGGCTGGCAAGCACCAGACGCCGGATACGATTGAAGACAGATTCAGTCGCTTTTGATACCTCGTCCGACGCCTTCGCGTACTGGCGCGACTCGCCGAGGCTTTCACCTGTCATGGTCATGCCGAATTTCCCCTGATTACGAGCATTCCCGGCGCACATGCGACGGATTTCGCGCCCAGCCGACGTTGCAGATAACACAAGGGAGTTAAATTTCATTTTCGTGCGTGCACATACCGCCAACATACACGCATAGATTGCAAAGACTAAAATCGCGCACGCAAAGACCAAAAGACGGCTGCTCAAGAGTTTGATTGTGGCTGAATTGGGGCGCAAAATAGGCGGCAAAAATAAATATCAAACCAATTTCGCCTAAATCGATACTTATTTTAATAAAAGGAAATTCCCCAATAATTAAATGGATTGAAATGTATCAAAAACGGGAAATATGCTTGGCGATTTGAAAACGCCTTAATGTCAAAAATATTTCATAGAGGTCGAATCTTACTGCGTTGATTCAACTGTAAACTGTGCTAAAATGAGTCAATCGGTGCCGACAAATCCGATACGGGGAATAAGACAAAAACAAAGCGCCCTCGTCCGCGGGTCGGCTGACGAAGGAGGCGAAAATGTCGACACCCCTCATACCGCGTGAGAGTGAGACATTCCCGAGGCATTTCTGGCTCGGGCTGGCATTGTCAGCGTCGATTTGGGCGCTGCTTGGCCTTGGGAGTGCAATCGGCTGAAGCAAGCGAGTTTCTTGACACACCTGTTTCGTGGTGGCGGGAGGTGTCGGATTGACCAAAGGACCCTGCATATCGATTTCGGCAGAAATGGCGAAACTCCAAGCAACCACGGAATTATGCGTTTAAGTATTGCGCGTAATTGCAATCATCCCACATTGCGGACGCCTAGAGCGTCCGCTTCTTTTTTGCCGATACGGTTTTCGCGGGCGTGACGGTCTGCTCGGCGATCCACGCACCGAAATCACTGTCCGTATGCAATGGATCGAGCACATACAGCGCGGGCGTGTCATAGGGGTGAAGCTCCTTGGTGCGCCGAAGGACCTCCGCCTGACATCTCCGGCTCGTTTTGATGAGCATCACGGCTTCGGACGTTTCGAGCACTTCCCCTTCCCATTCGTAAATCGACGTCATCGCGGGAACGATGTTCATGCATGCCGCAAGCCTTTGCTTGATCAGCTCGTGCCCCACGTCCTTCGCCTGGTGAATGCTCTCAAACGTCGTGTAGACCACGATAAGGTCCGTCTCTCGCCCCATCTTTGCCGTCTCCTTTGACTTGCGACATCTGTAAACGATAAGTCAAACACGGTCGCACGGGCGCTCGTGTTGCGTCTATAGTGCGCCTCCGATTGCCGCCGGACACCACCGTCATGCCTGAAAGCCCGAAAACATATGAGAAGATCGCATTCGTCGCGAGCGAGCATGCCGACGCGGAAAGCGCCGCGAAGAGGCTGATAAAGCGCTACGGGAACTCGGAGCCCGGCGACGCGGATGCCATTGTCGCGCTCGGCGGTGACGGCCTGATGCTGCAGACGCTTCACACCCATATGAGCAACCACACACCGATATACGGAATGCACTGCGGCTCGGTCGGCTTTCTGATGAACGAATACAACGAAGACGGGCTGCACGAACGTCTCGCAGCCGCAAAGGTCAACGTCATCCATCCGTTGCGCATGCAGGCCACGGGGATGGACGGCACGTCTCACGAGGCGCTCGCCATTAACGAAGTGTCGCTGTTCCGCGCATCCTATCAGGCGGCAAAGCTGAAGATCTCGGTCGACGGGAAGATGCGCATGGAGGAGCTCATCTGCGATGGCGTCCTCGTCTCAACGCCCGCCGGCAGCACCGCGTACAACCTGTCCGCATACGGCCCCATTCTTCCGATCAACGCCCAGCTTCTGGCACTTACGCCGATCAGCCCCTTTCGTCCGCGGCGCTGGCGCGGCGCGCTGCTGCCGAACGAAGCCAAGGTCCACATGGAAGTGCTGGAAGCAGAAAAGCGCCCCGTCAATGCGGTCGCGGACCACACCGAGTTCCGGAACGTCCTTCAGGTGGAAGTCGAGGAAGATCCGTCCATAAACCTGCACATGATGTTCGATTCCGATCATGCGCTCGATGAACGCATACTCGCAGAGCAATTCCTCTACTGAACTGCGCGGATCGCCTGATATCGGCACACCATCTTTAGTGATTGTTAAGCTAACGCGGACACGATGAGGCGGAGTTTCCTGATCAGTGTACCGTGGTGATTTCTGCTGCGGCGTATCGAGTTATCTGCGTATGGCCAAGATCGCGTTCGACGAACTGAGGTTTGTGGTCGCGGACGACAACGCGCATATGCGGCGGATCGTGCGCACCCTTCTTCGGGCATTCGGATGCCGCGAGATCTACGAGGCGGAGGACGGCGCGTCGGGTCTGGAGGCGGTCGAGGCGTATTCGCCGGATATCCTGATCACCGACATCACCATGCCGATTTTCGACGGCATCGAACTCACGCGGATGATCCGCAACCCGGAAGGCTGCCGGCACCCGTTTCTGCCGATCATCATCCTCTCCGCCTATTCGGAAAAAAAGCACGTCATCGCCGCACGTGACGCTGGTGCGACTGAATTCCTGTGCAAGCCGGTTTCCGCCACGGCGCTCTATCGTCGCATTCAGAACGTGATTGCGAACCCGCGCGACTTCATTCGCACGAAAACCTATTTCGGGCCTGACCGTCGGCGTTACGTCAATCCCAACTATTCGGGTGTCGAGCGGCGGACCGGTGACGGATCGGAGCATATCATCGATCCCAACCAAGTGCACATCGAGGCGTAACAAGACCAGGGACAATTCATGCAAGCCCCGCAACAGCAAGTAGACATCGCGGCACGCGCCAAGGCGATTATCAAGCCGCGCCAGCCCTTACGCGAGAAATGCCTGCGTCCCGGCGACGCCGAGGAAGCTGCCGAACAGGCGATCGCCAATGCCGAGCAGGCGCTTCAGCAGCTCTCCGTCAACTTTGACGACTGGATGGCCGATGAAGCGCGGCAACTCGCCGATGCGCGCGACGCAGCCAAGGCGGCGGACTTCGAACAGGAGGCACTGACCGAACTGTTCCAGGTTGCTCACAATCTCAAGGGACAGGCGACCACGCTTGGTTACCCATTTGCCGACGAGATCTGCGCGTCGCTGTGCCGCCTGATCGACAAGATGCCGGACCCGTCAAGGCTGCCGGCAGTTCTCGTCGACCAGCACGTGGATGCTGTTCGGGCGCTGGTGAAGGAAGGTGCCAAAGGCAATGACAATCCCAAGGCCTCAGTGCTGGCAAAACGACTGCGCGACGTGACCAACGATTTTCTGCAGCAGGTCAGTACGACGAACGGGCCTGCGGCCTGACGTCAATTCCCGTAAAGCGACTGGCGCTCCCAGAACGCGAGCCGGGTGTCGGCGTGAGATGCAGAGGCCGTGCGCGCCTTGCGGGATGCCGCCGCGTCGCGCTCCGCGCTCTGTTCCAGAAGTCCCTGCGCGCGCGCTTGTTTCTTGCTCTGCACCGGCTGGGGTTCATTCCCGCTTGAACCGCCAGGCGCCGGTTTGTGCCACGGCAAAGGCTCGGGCGCCGGCGCCGCCACTGCGGCAGACGCAGAAGGTGGATTGACAAGCGTCGTCCAGGTCCCGATGCCCTGCAGTTCATTACGGGCATCCATCTCCTGTGGCTCCACCTTCAGCGTGGCATGTGGCAGCGCTGCAACCTTGGCGCGCGGCGCGATGGGAGAGCCCGCGTGTCCGAGAAGTCCAATGGCCTTTGCCTCACCCGGTTCGATCACGCGTGCTTCTACGCCCGGTCCGATCGACTCCAGCTCAACCACGCCCGGCCGACTTTGCGGCTTCAGAGCCGCCTTTTGAACGACATCCGGCCGGCGCTCCGGGACCGGTGGCGCAGCGGGCTCCGCCGCGGCAGCGTGTCCGGCAGGTGCGGGTTTCGCGGCCGGTACATCGGCGGCATTCACCGGTCTGGCCTTAGCCGGCCCGCTGGCGCTACCGACATTCGGCTTCACAATCCCCGTCGCCTGGAGCTCGGCATGGTCGCGCACCAGCGCCTTGTAGACCTGCTCAACCGTGCGCGGGCGTCCCCCGGAATAAAAGATGGGCTTGTTCGCGCGGGCCGCTTTGGGAAAGTGCCTGTCGGCGCGTGCATCGGGATTCTTGTCCGCCAGCGAAATCATCTCTGCAGCGCCCTTTGCGCCCAGAAAATGCGCAATGTAGAGCTCGCCCTGGGTCGGCTGGCGGCCCAGCTTGCTCTTCATGAATTCCGAATTCTGTTTGGTGAACTCCCCTGCCATCATGGCGGAGACTTCCGGGTTGTGCCGCAGTTTCAGGATTTCTCCGCGCAGCTGCTGGTTCGGCACATAATACTTGCCGCTGCGCGTCGTGAAGATGTGCGGGGTGTATTTGTCGAGGCCGAACTTGTTGCCGACCTCCTTGACCATCTGCAGCCAGGTTCCTTCAATGAACTGAAACAGACCCGCGGCACTCGACGTCTTCGCCTTCGCGCTCTTGTCGAACGAGCTTTCGCGGGCGGCTGTGTTCATGAGATAGGAAAAATCGGCTCCCGTCGCCCTGCTGGCCTTCTTGATCGCATTCGCGATACTCATGGGCGCCTTGAGCGCGGAAGAAACCAGAGACATGTCCAATCACACGATTCCGACCGGGTGCACCTCACACAACGGAATCGCCCTGCTGCCGTCTATTCACCCGAAGCTAGTGATTTATGGTAAATGGCGCGTTAACTCATGTGTCAGAAACGGGCACGGCAGGATGAGCAAAAAGGGGTTTGATATGAGTGGTTTACATTTTGAGGAGCTGGAGCCCGAGCAGGAGTTCAAGCATCCCATTCGGCGCACCGTTACTGAGATGGATAACACTCTGTTCAGCGCCCTCACCTACAACCCGCAGCCGCTGCATATCGACCGGCATTACTGCGAGACGGAAACCGAGTTCGGGCAGCCGCTGATGAACAGCTACTTCACGCTCGGCCTTGTCGTCGGCATCGCCGTCAACGATATTTCGCTCGGAACTTCGATCGCCAATCTCGGCATGACGGACGTGCGGTTTCCCGCACCCGTCTTTCACGGCGACACGTTGCACGTGGTCACGAAGGTGGTCACCAAGCGGGAGAGCAAATCACGGCCAAACGCGGGAATCGTTGAATTCCGGCACCAGGCGTTTAATCAGGACGATACGCTCGTGGCGACCTGCACGCGGCAGGTGCTGGTGCGCAAGAAGAACACAACATAAGGCAAATCCCATGCGCTCACTCCTTTTCACACCCGGCGACAGCGACCGAAAACTCACCAAGGGCCTCACGTGCGGGGCCGACGTGATCCTGATCGATCTCGAAGACGCGGTAGCCCCCGACAACAAGGCTGCAGCACGCGACATGACCGCGGAGTTTCTGACCCGGGACGCGGCGCGCAATGCCACCATGCCGCTCTATGTCCGCATCAACGATCTCGAGACCGAGTGGGCCGAAGATGATCTGGCGCGGATCGTTCCGGCAAAGCCGGCAGGCATCATGCTGCCAAAGGCCCAGTCGCATAATGATGTCGTTCGACTGGCGGGCATGCTCGACAAGCTGGAGCAGTCAGCAAATCTCGAGCGGGGGAGCATTTCAGTTCTCGTCATAGCCCTCGAGACCCCGGAAGCCCTGTTGAACATTGCCTCGTTTCAGGCCTGCGACCCTCGGGTGAGCGGCATCACCTGGGGCAGCGAGGATCTGGCTACGGGACTGGGCGCGCATGCGAGCCGCGATGCCAGTGGTGCATACCGTTCACCGATCGAGCTCGCGCGCGCGCTCTGTCTCGCGGCAGGATCGGCTGCCGGTGTGCACGTCATCGATACGGTCTATGCCGACTTCCGTGACCTCGACGGGCTGAAGCGCGATGCGGAACGCGCCGCGGCGGACGGATTTTCCGGCAAGCTCGCCATCCATCCTGATCAGGTTGCGGTCATCAATGCGGCCTTCACGCCGGCTGAAGACGAGATCGCCAGGGCGCGCCGCATCGTCGAGGCGTTCGACGCCCAGCCGGGCGCCGGCGTGATCAATCTCGACGGCGCCATGGTGGACATGCCGCATCTTCAGAACGCACGCAAACTGCTGGAGCGCGCAGGGCTGAGTTAGATCTGTCGACGGGCAGTCAGGGCCGGTCCATCGAAAACACCGTGTCCACGACCGTGTAATCCATGTAGCCGAGCCGGGCGATCGGGCGCAGTTTCCGCATGTCCACCAAGCCCTCGTTCAATACGCTCTCATCGATGTGGATGCCGATGACGTGTCCGAGGACGACACTGTATCCGTGCCCCCCCTCCGGCGCGGGCAGCTGGACGGTCTTGAAGTGCTTGCATTCCAGCGCCACGGGAGACTCGGCCACGCGCGGCGGCTTGACGAGCCTTGACGGCGCGGGCGTCAGGCCGGCCAGGTCCATCTCGTCCACCTCAGGGTCCACGCCGGCCGCGGTCGCGTTCATGTGCTCGCGCAGATCGTACGTCGCGAGACAACAGACGAATTCTCCGGTCTCCTCGGCGTTGCGCTGGCTGTCTTTCTGGCCGGAGGCGGAGAACATCACGAAGGGCGGGATATCCGAGACGCTATTGAAGAAACTGTAAGGCGCCAGATTGACTACACCTTCGGTCGAAACGGTCGATATCCAGCCGATCGGCCGCGGCGCGACCAGCGCCTTGAACGGATTGCGCTTCAATCCATGGTCGTTTGTCTCGGTCTCATAGAACACCGCTTCATCTCCGATTTTCAATACGTTAGGGCGAATATCTGAAGTAATTTCACACTGGACGCCAATGGCTGACAATGGCATCCAGATCGGGGCGATCGCGTTCCTTTGGTGGCTCTTTCGCCGTGCCAATGTAGACGAACCCGGCGACGCGCTCCCCGTCTGCCAGGCCGAGCGCCCGGCTGACTGTCTCGTCATAGGCGTACCACTCGGTGATCCATTGTGCAGAAAAACCGGCAGCATTCGCGGCGATCAGCAGGTTCTGGCAAGCGGCGCCGGCGGAGAGGATCTGCTCCCACTCAGGTACGCTTTTCTTGTTGGCGATGCTCGAGATCACGGCGACGACAATGGGGGCACGGGTGAAGCGCGCGGCCTCCGTGTCGCGGCGGAAGGCGCTGGGGTCGGGATCCGATGCCTCATACGCATTGGCCAGCACTTCGCCGAACGCTGCCCGGGCGTCGCCTTCGAACACCACGAACCGCCAGGGCACGAGCTTCTTGTGGTCGGGCACACGCGCTGCAACGGTGAGGATTTTCTGCATCAGACCGGCGTCCGGCCCGGGCGGTCCAAGATTGTTGGCAATGACCGACCGACGTGACAGGAGCAGGTTCAACGCGTCTTCAGATAGGCTTTTTTCTGACATCAGGGCATGTGTCCAGCTTTGTACCGTTCGCCTTGCGTAGCTCAAATCGCCCCCGCAAACAACGCCACGGCCCTTACAAATCCTCGGTCCATCGCCGATCCCGGTCTGACACCTTATCGCCGTGGTTTGAAGCTAGCCGTTGGCGTGATAATTTCGTGACTCGCGGCGAGACGGCATCGACGGCGATGCCTCGCGATGCGCAAAGCTGACAGCTCATGTCTCTGAACAGACCGATTTTGGGAGACACCTGATGCCCAAGACCCCGCTTCGGCACTTGACAGTTCTGGCCATGACCGCGGTCCTGGCTGCAGCCGCGGACGACGTGCGCGCACAGATCGCCGAGGAGACGCCCAATGTCGTCATGATCCTCGATGCATCGCGCAGTATGTGGGGCCAGATCAACAGCATCAACAAGATCGTCAGCGCCCGCAACGCGATCAACGCCGTCGCCAGGCAGCATGAGGGAAAACTGTCTTTGGGTCTTGTCGCCTATGGTCACCGGCAGGCAACCGGATGCAAGGATATCGAGGTCGTCTTTTCGCCGGATAAACAGAAGGCGGCCGGTTTCGCCAAGAAGGTCAATACGATCAAGCCGAAGGGCTCGACACCGATCTCAGCCTCGCTGATCACTGCGGCCAAGGCGGCGGGTTACAAGGAAAAGCCCGCCAGCATCGTGCTGATTGCCGACGGCCCCGACAATTGCAAGGCCGACCCGTGTGCGACCGCGTCGGAATTGAAAAAGGAGGGCAAGGACCTCACCATTCACGCGATCGCGTTCGACGCAAAGGCCAGGCAGAAGCTCTCCAAACTCAGCTGCATCGCAGAGAACGGCGGCGGCACGTTTTCACTGGCGAGCAATGAAACCGAGCTTTCAGCCGGCGTGAAGAAGGCAATCGATGCGGCCATGGCGCCGAAGCTACCCAAGATTGCGGCGGCACCAAAACCGCAGATGCAGGCGCCACAACACGCAATGCCCAAGAGCGACCCATTGACGACCGCCACGACTGGCACCCCCGCGCCGACAGCAACCGCTCCGGTAACGACATCCCCACCCGCCCCGGCAAGGCAACCGAAGCAGGCGCTTTCTCCGGCGCGCGGCGCCGTTCCGGTGACGCTTGCCGCACGCACGGTGGAAGGCGGCGCGATCATCAAGTCTGGCCTTGTATGGTGGATCTACAAAAATGGGAAGACCAAGGACGGGAAGTACCAGCTTGTGGAGTCCTTGCGCGACGCGACCCCCACCGCCGCCCTGCCGCCGGGCTCATACCGGGTCGCCGCGACATATGGCAAGGTCAATCTGATCAAGGACATCAATGTGCAGCAGGGCGCGGCGGTTCGCGAGACCTTTGTGCTGAACGCCGGCGGATTGCGGCTCGGCGCGACGACGGCATCGGGCGCGACCATTCCGCCCAATTCGGTGCGCTACGACATTTTCGCGGACGAAACCGAATCCGATCAATACGGCAACAGAAAGCTGATTGTCCGCGACGCCAAACCGGGTGTCGTCCTCCGCCTCAATGCCGGCGCCTACCACGTTGTGAGCACCTATGGTGACGCCAACGCCATTGTGCGCGCGGACGTGACTGTCGAACCCGGGCGGCTGACCGACGCGACCATCAATCACAGTGCGGCAAAAGTGACGCTGAAGCTGGTCAATCAGCCGGGTGGCGAGGCGCTGGCCAACACCCAGTGGAACATCCTGACGCCCGGCGGCGACGTCGTGAAGGAGAGCGCGGGCGCCCTGCCGACGCACATTCTGGCGGCGGGAAACTACTCCGTCCTCGCCCGCCACCAGGGCAAGAACTACACGCGCGAGTTCGCCATCGAGCCAGGTGAGGCGAAACAGATCGAGGTTGTCATCCAGTAGACGTCACTCGGGCAGTAGGCGTCACTCGGGCAGCGGAATGAGCTCGTTGTCGCCCGGGACCGCTTCGAAGCGCCCGTTTGCCCAGTCGGCCTTGGCCTCCTCGATACGCTCCTTCGAGCTGGAGACAAAGTTCCACCAGATGTAACGCGGACCGTCCGCCGCCTCGCCGCCGAGCAGCATCAGCTGGGCAGGCTGGGTGGCGTTGATCGTGATCTCGTCGCCGGGCTTGAACACGAGGAGCTGATTTGCGCCGAACCTGTCGCCGGCGATCTCGACTTCGCCCGAGACGATGTAGACGGCACGCTCTTCATGGTCTGCGGCAAGCGGCAGCTTCGATCCCGCATCCATATGCGCGTCCGCGTAGAACATCTCGCTGAACGCCTTCACCGGCGAGTGCTCGCCGAAGAGCGACCCGACGATCAGGCGAACCTGCTTTCCGTCCCCACCGACGACGGGCAACGTACCCTTGTCGTGATGCACGAAATCCGGCGCGGTCTCCTCCGCGCTCCTGGGCAGCGCCACCCAGCTCTGAATTCCCGCCAGGCGCGACGGGTGCTTGCGAACCTCCGCTCCGGTGCGTTCCGAATGCGCGATACCCCGACCGGCAGTCATCCAGTTCACGTCGCCGGGCTTGATCGTCATGTGCGTACCGAGGCTGTCCCTGTGATCGATGGTCCCGTCGAACAGGTAGGTCACAGTCGCCAGGCCGATATGCGGGTGCGGCCTCACGTCGAGCCCTGTTCCGCTTAGGAACTCGCCCGGCCCCATCTCGTCGAAGAAGATGAACGGACCGACCATGCGGCGCTCTCGCGTCGGCAGGGCCCGCCGCACCTCGAAGCCACCGATATCGGCCGTGCGCGGCACAACCACGAGGTCAATCAGATTGCAGGATTCGCTGTCCCCGAACTTCGGGTCATCGCAGGCTTGCCAACTCATCGCACCTTTCCATCTGCAGCACCAATCGAGGTGAACGATAGCAGCGCTACGATGAAATGCCAGATGAGCCCCGGCTCAGGCCGCTTGTGCCGTTTCCAGACGTTTCAGATCCGGCGGAACCGCCTCCTCGACAAGCCCGGCGATGGCCTCGTCCAGCGGCAGAACCGTCTGATCCTTCGAGCCCAGCCGGCGAATGGAAACCGTCCGCTCCTCCGCTTCGCGCTTGCCGCAGACGAACAGCACGGGAACCTTGGTCACCGAGTGCTCGCGAACTTTGTAGTTGATCTTCTCATTGCGCAGGTCGACGTCCCCGCGCAGGCCTGCCTTTTTCAGGGCCTCAAGAACCTCGCCCGCATAGTCGTCGGCGTCGGATACGATCGTCGCCACCATCACCTGTACCGGCGCGAGCCAGAGCGGGAAGTGTCCGGCATGCTGTTCCACGAGGATGCCCGCGAAACGTTCCAGCGACCCGAACATGGCGCGATGCAGCATGACGGGGACGTGCTTCTCTCCATCCTGCCCGATGTAAAACGCGCCGAGCCGCTCGGGCAGGTTGAGATCGACCTGAAGCGTGCCGCACTGCCAGTCGCGGCCGATTGCGTCGCGGAGCACATATTCCAGCTTCGGTCCGTAAAAAGCGCCTTCGCCCGGATTGAACTCGTAGTCCATGCCGGCGGCTTCGACTGCCTTCTTCAGCGCCTCTTCGGACTCGTCCCAAACCTCGTCGGACCCGACGCGCTTCGCGGGCCGGTCGGAGAACTTGATGACCACGTCCTCGAAGCCGAAGTCGCGGTAGATCGACAGGATCAGATTGTTGACCTTCACGCATTCCTCGGTGATCTGCTCGCGCGTACAGAAAATGTGCGCATCGTCCTGCGTGAAATGGCGCACGCGCAGCAGGCCGTGCAGGGCACCGGACGGCTCGTAGCGATGAACTTTGCCGAATTCCGCAATTTTCACAGGCAGTTCACGGTAGCTCTTCAAGCCGTTCTTGAAGATCTGAACGTGACCCGGACAGTTCATGGGCTTGCAGCAATAGACGCGCTCATCGGGCGTGACCGTGGTGAACATGTTCTCGCCGAACTTCTCCCAATGGCCAGACTGCTCCCACAGCGCCTTGTCCAACATGTCGGGTGAGTTCACCTCGACGAAACCGGCGTCATTCTGCCGCCGGCGCATGTAGTTGATCAGCTCCTGAAACAGCGTCCAGCCCTTGGCGTGCCAGAACACCGAGCCCGGCGCTTCCTCCTGGAAGTGATAGAGGTCCATCTCGCGCCCCAAACGCCGATGGTCGCGCTTCTCCGCTTCCTCCAGCATCGTCAGGTAGGCCTTGAGCTCTTTCTCGCTGGCCCATGCCGTACCATAGATGCGCTGGAGCATCGGATTGTTGGAATCCCCGCGCCAGTAGGCGCCGGCGATGCTCAGGAGCTTGAACGCATTCCCGACCTTCGCCGTCGTCGGCATGTGCGGGCCCCGGCACAGATCGAACCAGTCGCCCTGTGAGTAAATGCGAATGTCATCGCCTTCGGGGATCGCGTCGACGAGTTCGACCTTGTACTCCTCGCCCATCTTCCTGAAGACCTCTTCGGCCTTCTTGCGGTCCCAGACCTCCTTTTTGAAGGGAGCGCCGCGCGCAATGATCTCGCGCATCTTTTTCTCGATCACCGGCAGATCTTCGGGATGGAACGGCTCTTCGCGGGCGAAGTCGTAATAGAAGCCGTTGTCGATCACAGGTCCGATGGTGACCTGCGTGCCCGGATAAAGTTCCTGTACGGCTTCCGCCATGACATGGGCCGCGTCGTGGCGAATGAGCTCCAGCGCAGCCGGATCATCGCGCGTTACGATCTCGATGCCGGCATTGTCTTTGATCGGCTCGGCGAGATCCTTCAGCTCACCGTCGAGCTTCATGGCAACCGCCTTCTTCGCCAGCGATTTCGAAATCGACTCGGCCACCTCCATGCCCGTCACACCGGGCTTGAACTCACGCGCATTACCATCGGGAAACGTTAGGGAAATCATCTGCTCTTCCTCTCACTCACTGCAAACCAGGCAGGTAAGACGGATCGGCCCGCGACTCGGGCCAAGATCGTGTGCCCGAATGTGGGACTCTAGCGTGTTTTGTCAAGCCGCTGTTTGATGTGCGCCCCGCTCCAGCGGCCGAACCGCCACGGCGCCCACCAGGGGTGATACTCGTCGCGAAGGTCCGGAACCGGATCAAAACCGCTCGGTCCCCATGGGTTGCATCGCGCGAGTCGGGACAGCGCAAGCCAGAACCCTTTCCATGCACCGTTTCGTTCGATGGCCTCCTCCGCATACTCCGAGCAGGTCGGCAGGTAGCGGCACTCCCGGCCGGCAAAAGCGGAAAACGTGTAGCGGTAGACGATGATGGGCGTCTTGATAAGGGCCAGCACGGCCTTGCGCGAACGGGTCATGCCGCACCCGCCTCGACCCTGTGGACGAGCGCCGCCGCGATCATCAGATCGAGATGCGCGCCGCCCGCATTCTTGAAGACGGTGATGTCTTCCGGGTTTTGCCGTCCCGGCACAGATCCCGATACGAGATCGAAGTGGTCACCCAGAATATCTTGTTTCCGGATCGCGCCGCTCCGCAGTGGGCCATCGATGTCGCCGACGCCGTCGAGCGCCGTATCCATGCAATTGACGAAAACTCGTCCGCGAGAGAATACCGTGTCGTCAGCCTCGCGCGTTTCGGCGGAATAGCCACCGACCAGGTCCACATGGGCACCGGCGCGCAACCATTCCCCCTTGAGGACCGGATCGCTTGCCATTGTCGCCGTTGTGACGATGTCAGCGGCTCGAACCGCGGATTCGAGTTCGGATGCAAACTCCGCATGAACGCCCTCCTGACGCAACTCATCCACCAGTGCCTTGGCGCGCTCCGCGGTCCGGTTCCATACCAGCACCTGCTGCAGTCCGGGACGAACGACGCGGTGGGCGCGAACGAGCCAGGGCGCCAGCCCGCCTGCACCTGCGACCGCGAGCGTTTCGGAATCGTCCCGCGACAACAGTCTGGAGCCGAGCGCGCTGTCAGCCGCCGTCTTCCAATAGGTCAATTCGGTTGCCTCCAGAAGCGCCTTCGGGCGGCCATCGTCGCCGCCGAACAGGACGACGACCGCTTGAACGGACGGCAGACCGGAACGCCCCGGATTTGCGGGAAAGATCGTGATGAGCTTCGTACCGATGAGATCGCCGCCGTTGTGCGCGGACCGGACCATATAGTGGCCGTCAGACGGACCGATCAAACTGTCTGCGAGTTGTGGCCGGCCTCCGCAATGTCCGCACTCGAGCGCATCGATCAGGGCCTCGAGGTCGAGAGCGCGCCGCAATTCCTCCGCACTGAAGAAACGCATGTCGATACCGGTTCAGTGTAAGCTCATCGGACGGGGCACCGTCCTTGCGCGTGATCGGCAGGCTTCGACATCAGGCACACGGCTCGGTGCGCCGTGCCTTCGCCCCTTCGGACCTTTCCGCCTCAATTTGCCCGATTGCCTCCTCGACGGCATCGAACACCAGCAACGTGGACGCATGCCGTGCCTTGAAGTCGCGAACCGGCTCCAGCACTTCAAGATCCTGCCATTTCTCGTCAGGCGGCCGCCCGTCCTCTTTCAGCATCTTGCGCATGGCTGCACCAACCGCGCGCAGATCATCCGCCGTCGAGCCGACAATGTTACGGGCCATGATCGACGACGACGCCTGACCCAGAAGGCACGCCTTTACGGTCTGCCCGTAGTCCGTCACGACGTCGCCATCCATGACCAGATCTACGGTTACAGTGCTGCCGCACAGCTTCGAGTGTGCGGTCGCACTCGCCTGGGGATCGTCCAGGCGTGTGGCCCGCGGAATGTTGGCCGCAAACTCGAGAATGCGCGGATTGTATATGTCGTCCAGTTCAGGCACTACGATCCCTTGAATAGGTTACAAGTCATGGGGCCTTGCGGCGGCGCTTTGTCGATTATATATCGGGCGGTAACAATCATGGCACTGGATACATCATTCGGGCACGGAACGACAAATCCGGACCCGGGTTTGCCACGTATATATCGGCATCGATCAATATCGTTCGCAAGGGGCGATGTGCCGTTATAATACGCTCACAATGCCGGAGTAAGTCATAGCCGATATGCATGGCGTACAGTTTGCATCCGGCGGAGAAGGAATCTTATGGACGCAATTGTCAAAAAAATGCCGACCACGGCCTCAATCCTTGGCGCGGGCCCGGAAGTCACGAGACCAAGTCGTGCAAAGGCCGAGGAAGCAGTGCGCACGCTTATTGCGTGGGCAGGAGATGACGTGACCCGCGAGGGCCTGGTCGACACGCCCAAACGCGTCGTCAAGGCGTATGAAGAGTTTTTCAGTGGCTACAATGAATGTCCGATCGACGTGCTGTCACGCACATTTGAAGAGGTCGGAGGCTATCAAGATATCGTCATGCTGCGCGACATCGACATCAATTCGCACTGCGAACACCACATGGTTCCAATTGTCGGTCGGGTGCATATCGCGTACCTTCCGAAAGAAGCTGTCGTCGGCATTTCGAAGCTGGCCCGCGTGGTTGAAATCTATGCCCGGCGGCTGCAGACGCAGGAAACCATGTCCGCGCAAATCGGCGACACTATCCAACGCGTGCTCAAGCCGCATGGCGTCGCGGTGATGATGGAGGCGATACACCAGTGCATGTCGACGCGCGGTGTCCAGAAGCCAAACGTCACGACAATCACCACGCATTTCACGGGTGTATTCCAGGAAGATCCGGCACAGCAGGAACGGTTCCTCATGCTGACCCGGAAAGGGTCCTGACCCGAGACGCGCAAACCTACGAACCCGCTGGAAGACATCTCATGTCAGATTCCCGTTTCGCCAAACGGCTCACGGTCGAGCAGGTGGAAGAAGGCCGCGATCTCGCGCCGAAGTTCGACGAACACGGCCTGATGCCCGCGATCACCACTGACGCCGAAACTGGTGACGTGTTGATGCTCGGCTACATGAACGCCGAGGCTCTGGCGAAGACGATCGAGACCGGCGAGGCACATTACTGGAGCCGCTCGAGAAACGTGCTCTGGCATAAGGGTGCCACCAGCGGTCTCGTTCAGAAAGTCGTCGATCTGCGAATCGACGATGACCAGGACGCGGTCTGGCTGAAGGTCGACGTCGCCGGTTCGGGCGCGTCGTGTCACGTCGGTTACATGTCCTGCTTCTACCGCTCGATCCCCACCGGCGAGGTTCCCTCCCCCGGACTTGAGCTCAAGTTCCGCGAGGGCGCCAAGACGTTCGATCCGAAAGACGTCTACGGGGATGCGCCGAACCCTACGAAATTGTAAGGTTTTTTCACGCAATCGCGACAACACCGGCCCTTAACTCCGGTTTAAACACCAATAGGTAGCATTGAGGCACGGTAAGGGCCCGCGTGCCGTTGGATCCGCGTTTGTCGCGGGGGCCAAGAACAGGTACGAAAATGATGAAGCCCAAGATAGGCATAGCCCTGGGCGGTGGGGCCGCCCGCGGCTGGTCACATATCGGGGTCTTGAAGGTACTCGAACAGGCCGGTTTGGAACCGGACATCATCGTCGGCACATCGATCGGATCGGTGGTTGGCGGGTGCTATGTCTCGGGAAAACTCGACGAGCTGGAGCATTTCGCCCGGCGCCTGACCCGGCGCCGTGTGTTCGGATTCCTCGATTTCAATTTCGCAGGCTCGGGTCTGATTTCCGGCCAACGTCTCGCCGACCAGCTCGGCAACCATCTTGACGAGGTTCGCATCGAGAACCTGTCTAAGAAGTTTGTGGCGATCGCCACCGAACTGAAGACGGGCCACGAGATCTGGCTCAGCAAGGGTCCTCTGGTTCCCGCCATGCACGCGTCCTACGCGCTCCCCGGTATTTTCCGTCCGGTCAGAATCAACAACCGCTGGCTCATCGACGGCGCTTTGGTCAATCCGATCCCGGTGTCCGTGTGCCGGGCGCTCGGCGCACGCGTCGTCATTGCGGTCAATCTCAACTGGGATTTTTTCGGCAAGGGCACGGTCGTTCCGAACCAGGACGCGTTCGGCGAAACCGAGCCGCCGGACAGTGAGAACGAACCGCCGACGGAAAACGGACGCGCCGCGCAAAATCTCCTGCGCAAGCAGTTCTTCGGTCAGGGCAGCGGTGCGCCGGGCATTTCGAGCGTCATGATGGACGCGTTCAACATCATCCAGGACCGGATCGCGCGCTCACGCCTTGCTGGCGACCCGCCGGACATCATGATCACTCCGATCCTCGGCGAAATGGGATTGTTCGATTTCCACATGGCCGAAGATGCGATCGCAAACGGCAGTGCCGCCACCGAAAAGGTGCTCGATGACGTGCAGCGGGCCGTTGGCGCGCTCGCCGCGTAGGGACGCGCGCCGCCGACTACCTGGGCTTAGCCCGTGGCGATGTACTCGCGCATGGCGGCAGCTTCCAGTTCGGCCTCTGCGATACGCAACCGGACAACGTCGCCGATCGAAATCAGGCCAACCAGCAATCCGTCTTCCACGACAGGCAAATGGCGGAAGCGCCCTTCCGTCATCATCGACATGATGGCGTTGATCGGCTCGTTCTTCGTGCATGTGACGACCTTCTTGGTCATGCATCTCGAAGCTGGCGCTCTCAGCACGTCACTGCCTGTGTCTGCAATGGCTCGAACGATGTCACGTTCGGAAACGATCCCTGCGATTTCGCCTTTGCTGTTGGTCAATACAACACACCCGATACGATGCTCACGCAGGGTCCTTGCGATATCCAACAGGGAATCGTCGGGACTGGCACTTACAATATCCGTGCCCTTTTCACTCAATATCGTTGCGACATTCATTTGCTCTCTCTCCTACCCGGCCCGCATCTTGCGGCGTGGCAATAGTCGGCCGCTGCGGGTGGCGCGTGTCGGCGTCGGAGAGATTTCCGCGAGCGCTCCCTCTACCTCACGCGCCCAGTGACAATGGCAAGTACAGTCCGAATGTTCGAAACCGGTGCCATTACCGATAGCTTATGATGGGACTGTACCGTGTACGGCGCAATAGCAAAGAATCATGTTCATTAAGGTACAGGTCGCAAAAAAACCGGTGTTCAGACGTATCCATCCTGACGCCGGGCGCTGCGGTCGAAGAAACCAAAAGTGAACAAACCGCAGAGAAACCCGCCAATATGGGCTTCCCAGGCGATACTGCCGCCCGATCCGTCCACGCTGACGCCGCCGAGCCCGAACAGCATATTGAGCGCAATCCAGATGGCGAGGAACGCGACAAAGCGCAGATCCGTCAGCGTCTGCCCGATGCTCGCAAGAGGCACATGGGCCAGATTTCCTGGCTGGGGGATGATTTGCCGGCTGGCGCCGAACATGAACCGGATCGCCGCCGCCATCTGCCCGGAGATCGCCGCCGACGCACCCACAACAGGCACGAGTTCGCCGAAATGGAGGGCGAGATGGGCCAGCGCGCCGGCAATGCCGCACAGCGCTGAAAACAGGAGAAAACGCAGATCTCCTATCCGTTTGGCAACGGCGCTGCCAAACGCCAGCATCCAGACCGAATTGACG
>JANQLP010000189.1 GCA_028280515.1 Hyphomicrobiales bacterium | reverse complement strand
ACCATCAACCAGATCACGGAGACCGTCGGCAGGACCGCACAGGTTCCCCGGACACTGCTCAATGCGGTCAACCAATACCGGAACGAAACGCGCCAGCTGAACTATGTGACCATTCCGCTCGACAAGCTCGGCACTGTCGGCGAACCGACCGATGAGCAGGTCCGGGATTATTACAACGCACACAAGAGCGAGTTTCGCGCACCCGAGTATCGCGAGGTCGGCCTGATCGTGATGACGCCGGACACTCTGGCCGCGGATGTCGAGGTCAGCGAGGAAGATCAGAAGAGCTATTTTGAGAACAACAAATCACGGTTCGGCCAGCCGGAGCGCCGTCATGTCCTGCAGATCCCTTTCCCGGACAAGGCAACCGCCGATGCAGCGCATAAGCGGTTGAAAGAGGGTGCCGACTTCATGGACATCGCCAGGGAGCGCGACCTGACCGAGGGCGACGTCGACCTTGGCGTCATTCCGAAATCCCAGCTCGCCGATGACAAGGTGGCGGACGCGGTCTTCTCATTGCCCCTCGACGAGATCAGTGAACCGATCCAAGGCAGCCTCGCCACGGTGATCGCCAAGGTCACCAAGATCGAACCTGCCGTCGTCAAGACCTTCGAGGACGAGAAGGATGCCATTCGCAAACTGCTCGCGACGCAGCGCGCCGCGGAAACGGTGCTCGACAATTACGACAGGATCGAAGACGAACGCGCGACAGGCGCGACGCTCGCCGAGGTGGCGAACAAACTCAATCTGAAGTTTCTCAAGATCGACGCCGTCGATGCGCGCGGACGCGACAAGGACGGCAAGCCGGTCGATATCTTTTCCAGGGAGCCGCGTATCTTGCAGGAGGTTTTCGCGTCCGAGGCCAATGTGGAGACCGATCCGGAAGAGACCCGGGACCGCGGTTACATCTGGTACGAAGTCCTGGAGATCGTGCCGCAGCGCCAGAAGGGTCTGGACGAGGTGAAGCAGGACGCTGCCGAGAAGTGGCGCGAGAATGAAGAGCGCACGATCCTCGTCACGAAGGGACAGGAGCTTGTTGACCGCTTGCGCGGTGGCGAACCGCTCGCAAAACTCGCTGAAGAGTTCGGTGGGGAAGAGAAAAAGACCGAGCCGCTCAAACGGTCGTCCCGAGATTCCGGTCTCCCACCGGCAGCGATCCAGCAGGCTTTCGCGCTGAAGGAGGGTCAGTTCGGTTCCGCATCCTCAGGAGACGGAAAGAATCGTGTCCTATTCCAGGTGGCTGAGGTAAAAGTCCCCAATGCTCTTGATCCCAAAGAGGAGGAGGCCCTGCTGAGGTCGGCTGAGGTCGAGGTCGGTGACGATTTGAGGGTCCAGTACATCCGTGAGCTGCAGGATGAGTTTGGTGTCAGTGTCAATGACGAGATTTTTCAGCAGGCACGTACGGGACAACTCGCCCGTGGCAGAGTCGGCGGTGGGCAGCGCGGCAGCTTCTAGCAGACATGGCCGGGCACCATGACTACTATGTTCAATCTGCCCGGCATCGGTGAGATCGAACCATCGCTGGATTCGTTTGCCAGGGCTTACGAGGCGGGCACGCCCCAGGTCGTGTGGACGCGATTGGTCGCTGATCTGGAAACGCCGGTTTCCGCGTTCCTCAAGCTGGCCGATGAGCGTCCGTACAGCTTTCTTTTCGAGTCGGTTGAAGGCGGCGCCGTGCGCGGGCGCTACTCGATCATCGGGTTCGATCCCGACGTTATCTGGCGCGCCCATGGCGACAAGGCGGAGATCAATTCCGCGCCTCAGGACGGAGATCAGTATAGTCCCTGCCAGGGCGGGACCCTCGCCGCCCTGCGTGCTCTGATTGACGAGTCGCGCATCGACCTGCCGGAAGAGCTGCCCCCAATGGCGGCAGGCGTGTTCGGTTATATGGGCTACGACACGGTCCGGCTGGTGGAGCATTTGCCGGACGAAAATCCTGATCCGCTCGGCGTGCCGGACGCGATCCTTCTCCGCCCGACGATCATGGTGATTTTCGACGCCGTCAAGGACGAGATCATCGCGGTCACGCCGGTTCGCCCGTCAGGCGACGCAACGGCGGAAAGCGCCTACAACCGGGCCGTTGAGCGGCTGCGCGAGGCGTTGTTCCGGCTCGATTCCGCGCTGCCGCATTCGGCGCGCCTCGACCATTCCGACGTGCCGGCGCCGGAACCGGTTTCGAATACGACGCCGGAGGATTACATGGCGATTGTCAAGCGCGGAAAGGAGTACATCGCCGCCGGAGACGTTTTTCAGGTCGTGCTCAGCCAGCGCTTTTCCGCGCCGTTCACGCTGCCGCCGTTTGCGCTTTACCGGGCGCTGCGGCGGGTCAACCCCTCCCCGTTTCTCTACTTCCTCAATCTCGACGGTTTCTCCGTGGTCGGGTCGAGCCCGGAAATCCTCGTGCGCGCCCGCGCCGGCGAAGTCACCATCCGTCCCATCGCCGGAACGCGGCCGCGCGGCCAGTCGCGGCAGGAGGACGAGGCGCTTGCGGAGGAGTTGCTAAACGATCCCAAGGAGCGGGCTGAACATCTGATGCTGCTCGATCTCGGCCGCAACGATGTGGGCCGGGTGGCCGAGATCGGTTCGGTCAAGGTGACCGACAGCTTCTTCCTCGAATATTACAGCCACGTGATGCACATCGTCTCCAACGTGGTCGGCCGGCTGGATAACAGGCACGACGCGATCGACGCCCTGACGGCCGCCTTTCCGGCGGGAACGCTGTCCGGTGCGCCGAAGGTTCGCGCCATGGAGATTATCGACGAACTGGAACACGACAAGCGCGGAATCTACGCCGGATGTGTCGGCTACTTCTCCGCGAACGGCGATATGGACAGCTGTATCGTCCTGCGCACCTCGATCGTGAAAGACGGCGTGATGCATGTTCAGGCCGGAGCCGGCATCGTCGCCGACTCCGTTCCCGAGTCAGAGCAGGCAGAGTGTGAGAACAAGGCCAAGGCGCTGTTTCGTGCCGCCGATGAAGCGGTGCGTTTCGCGACCGGGGCCAACCGCGGCTGAGAAAACTGGATGGTGACGCTCTCTCTCTTTCGGCACGCAAAATCGTCCTGGAACAATCCGGGCCTGGACGACTTCGACCGACCCCTGGCGCCGCGCGGCGTGAAGGCGGCTCCGCGCATGGGCCGTTACATGGCCTCTGAAGGCCTGGAACCGGATATCGTGCTCTGCTCCACGGCGGTCCGTGCCCGGCAGACACTGGAACTGGCTGCCGCTGAATGGAAGTCGTCTCCCGAAGTCCGCTTTGAGTCCGGGCTCTATCATGCGCTTTCCGCGGATATGCTGCGGTACGTCCAAGAGCTCGATGATGCACTCCGCCACGCCATGCTCGTCGGTCACAATCCGGGCATGCATTCTCTTGCCCTTGACCTGTGCGGCGTCGGCGGCGAGGCGGAACTGGAGGGGATGCGTTTCAAGTTTCCGACCGCGGCCCTGGCCGTTATCGACTTCGACCGGCCCTGGGCGGCACTGACAGCGGGAGAAGGCCGGTTGCGCAGTTTTGTCGTGCCGCGTGAACTCAAGAAAGCGTCGTGAAAGCCGCGATCCGTTCATCGTCCGGCGCAACATGGCTTGACGGATGCGGCCTCAACCGCTTTAGAACAGCATCATGCTGACCCTGATCGATAACTACGACAGCTTCACCTACAACCTGGTGCACTTCCTCGGTGAACTGGGCGCGCAGTGCCGCGTCTACCGCAATGACAAGGTGAGTGTGGACCAGGTGCTCGAAGAAGCGCCGAAGGCCATCGTGCTGTCACCCGGTCCCTGCACGCCAAACGAGGCCGGCATCTGCCTGGACCTCGTCAAGCGTGCGGCTCCGGACATTCCGGTGCTGGGCGTCTGTCTCGGGCATCAGGCAATCGGCCAGGCGTTTGGCGGAAAGATCGTCCGCGCGCCGAAGCTGATGCACGGCAAGCTCTCCACGATCCAAGTGATCGGCGCCGGCGAAGCAAGCGCGCGCAATACCGGCGCCGGTGTCTTTGCCGGTCTGCCAGCGCAGTTCGATGCGACGCGCTACCATTCCCTCGTCATTGACCGGGACAGTATGCCGGATTGCTTCGAGATCACGGCGGAGACCGACGGCGGCGTGATCATGGGCGTGCAGCACAAAGAG
Organism: Hyphomicrobiales bacterium; assembly: GCA_028280515.1. GTDB lineage: Bacteria > Pseudomonadota > Alphaproteobacteria > Rhizobiales > Methyloligellaceae > UBA2767. The sequence continues at coordinate 50,271 of JANQLP010000189.1, read as the reverse complement.
TATGCGTTGCACGGTGTGCAGTTTCATCCCGAGAGCATCGCCTCGCAGTACGGCCACACGCTGCTTGCCAATTTCCTCGACATTGCGGGGATCGAGCACACAGCCGCGGAACCACTTGACGCCGCAATGATCGCGGTCTGACGGATTGCAGCCATGTCCGAGTTCGCACGATTTGTTTCCAAGACCGCTGAAGGCCAGGCGCTGACCGCCGAGGAGGCGGCGGAGGCGTTCGCCATCATGATGTCGGGAGAGGCCACGCCGGCGCAGATGGGCGCGTTCCTGATGGCGTTGCGGCTGCGCGGTGAGTCGGTGGATGAGATCACCGGTGCTGCGCGCACCATGCGGGAAAAGGCGGCGACGGTATCCGCTCCGGAAGGTGCGATCGACACGTGCGGAACGGGCGGTGACGCCAAAGGCACCTACAACATCTCAACATGTACGGCGTTCGTGGCTGCCGGTGCCGGTGTTCCGGTCGCGAAGCATGGCAACAAATCGGTTTCGTCAAGGTCGGGCTCGGCCGACGTCCTTGCGGCACTCGGCGTCAATCTCGATGTCGGCCCCGACGTGGTCGCCCGTGCCATCGGCGAAGCCGGGGTTGGCTTCATGTTCGCGCCAAAGCACCACGCCGCCATGAAACACGTGGCACCGGTGCGCGCCGAGCTCGGCATGCGCACGATATTCAACATTCTCGGACCGCTCGCCAATCCGGCCGGCACCAGGCATCAGGTCATCGGTGTCTATTCCCGCGACTGGCTGGTGCCGCTTGCCGAGGTGCTGCGCAATCTCGGGTCCAACCGTGTGTGGATTGTTCATGGCAGCGACGGCCTCGATGAACTAACGACGACGGGGCCAACTCACGTTGCTGAGTTGAAGGACGGCAAAGTGACAACCTTCGAGGTCACGCCGGAAGACGCAGGACTTGCTGTTTCCAAAGCGGAAGATCTGGTCGGTGGTGAGGCGGATGAGAATGCGGAAGCGCTGAAGGGTCTGCTCGACGGCAAGCCGTCCGCGTTCCGCGATATCGTAATCCTGAATGCGGCCGCCGCGTTGGTCGTCGCGGGAGTCGCCAAGGACTTGAAGGAAGGTGCGGAATTGGCTGCGCGCGCCATCGACACGGGTGCGGCGCGAAAGGCGCTTGACGATCTGGTGCGCATCACCAACGCTTGAGAGCAATGGCCAACATTCTCGACAAGATCAACGCCTACAAGCGCGAGGAGATCGCCGCCGCGAAGGCTGCGCGTCCGCTGTCGGACCTCGAAGCGGAGGCGCGCGGCGCCGACCCGGTGCGCGGTTTCGCTGAAGCCATCACCACAAGGATTGCCGCCGGATCGTCGGCCCTCATTGCCGAGATCAAGAAGGCGAGCCCCTCGAAAGGCCTGATCCGCCGGGATTTCGATCCCCCTGCCCTTGCCGCCGCCTACGAAGCCGGCGGCGCCGCATGCCTGTCGGTGCTGACCGACACACCCTCGTTCCAGGGACATCCGGATTTCCTCAAGTCTGCGCGGGCTGCGTGTGCGCTTCCGGTGCTGCGCAAGGATTTCATGCTCGACCCCTATCAGGTCGTCGAGGCACGGGCGTGGGGTGCCGACTGCATCCTCATCATCATGGCCTCCGTTTCGGATGAGCAGGCGCGAGAGTTGGCTGCTTCCGCCCGGGACTGGGGCATGGACGCGCTGGTGGAAGTGCACAACGAGGCGGAGCTCGATCGCGCCCTCGCGTTGGAGACCCGGCTTCTCGGCATCAACAACCGCGATCTGACCTCCTTCGAGACGACGCTCGACACGACAAAACGGCTCGCTGCAAAGGTGACCGGTGACCGCGTTCTCGTGTCGGAAAGCGGCATCTTCTCGCCCCGGGATATTGCGGATCTGAAACCGTTCGGTGTGAATGCGTTTCTGGTCGGCGAAAGCTTGATGCGCCAGGACGATGTCGAAACGGCAACGCGCCTGCTACTCACGCCTGCCGAACAGGTTCAGGGAACCGCGGCCCAATGACCGGGAAGAACCTGACCCATCTGAACGAACGCGGCGAAGCCCATATGGTCGACGTCGACGCCAAGGAGGAGACGGTCCGCACCGCCGTTGCCGAAGGGTTCGTCTCCATGCTGCCGGAGACCCTTGAGCTCATCAAGAAGGGCGACGCCAAGAAGGGCGATGTTCTGGGGACGGCGCGGATTGCCGGCATCATGGCGGCGAAACGCACCCATGAGCTCATTCCGCTCTGCCATCCCCTGGCGCTTTCGCAGGTGATCGTGGAGTTCGAGCCGTCGGACGACCCGGCGGGCATCCGCGTGACCGCATTCGTCAAGGTATCGGGCAAGACCGGCGTTGAGATGGAGGCTCTGACCGCGGTTTCGGTCGCGTGCCTCACGATCTACGACATGGTGAAAGCCGTCGACCGGGGCATGGCCTTTTCCAATGTTCGTCTGCTTGAAAAGTCAGGCGGGCGGTCCGGGTATTTCAAAGCAGAGCCGTGAACACATCTCGTCCACCCATGTTGAGCGTTGACGAAGCGCTCGCCCGCGTCGTCGCCGGTCTGGAACCCAACCAAACGGAAAAAGTATCTCTCGGAGAGGGGTTCGGACGCGTGCTTGCGGACGGCGTCACCGCACGGGTGACGCAGCCCCCGTTCAATGCATCCGCTATGGATGGCTATGCCGTTCGTGCCGACGATGTGGCGGAGGTCCCCTGCTCCCTCAGAATTGTCGGTGAAGCCGCCGCCGGTCATCCTTGGGACGGACACGTCGGCAACGGCGAGGCGGTGCGGATTTTCACCGGCGGCGCGGTCCCGGAGGGTGCCGATGCAATCGTCATCCAGGAAGATGCGTCACGGGACGGCGATCATGTGACGGTCAACGAGGCCGCGGAGCGCGGCGTCTTCATCCGGCCACGCGGATTTGACTTTGCCGAGGGCGACGAGTTGCTGCCAGCGGGCCGCAGGCTGAATGCGCGCGACCTTACCCTTGCAGCCGCCATGAACGTGACCGGCTTCGGCGTGCGCCGCAAGCCGGTCGTGGCGATGCTTGCGACAGGTGATGAGCTTGTCTTGCCGGGCGACGACCTTAAGCCGGGCCAGATCGTCTCATCGATCCCCTACGGTCTTGCCGAGCTGATCCGGGCGGCGGGCGCCGCGCCGCGCGCGCTCGGTATTGCGGGGGACACGGCGGAAAGCCTCGCTGAGCATATCGCCAGAGCGCAAGACGCCGACATTCTTGTCACCATCGGCGGCGCATCGGTGGGCGAGCACGATCTGGTGCAGGATGCGCTGAGGAATGCCGGCATGTCGCTCGACTTCTGGCGCATCGCCATGCGCCCGGGCAAGCCCTTGATGTTCGGTCAGTTGGGCACGCAGCGCGTCCTTGGCGTGCCCGGCAATCCGGTGTCCGCGCTTGTCTGCTCGCGGATCTTCCTCGTACCGATGATCGAGCGGCTGCTCGGCCTTGATCGAGAGCGCGGAAGACCGCAAGTAGCGGTGCTTGCCGGCAAGCTGGAACAGAACGGGCCGCGCCAGCACTACATGCGTGCGACATACGAGCCTGGTGCGAACGGTGAAACGCGCGTCGCCCCGGTGCGCTCGCAGGACAGCTCGCTGATGTCCCCGCTTTCTCAAGCCGATTGCCTCATCGTGCGCGCGCCGAATGCCCCTGCCGCCCGGAGCGGCGAAACGGTGGAAATCCTCCCCCTGGACTTTTAGCCCGAACGGGCCGCGCATTGGGCCGCCAACACACCGCTTGCGGAACGCAACTAGAACATGTATATATGTTCACGATTTGTCCATATCTGGTATCTAGTTTGATTCGATGTGGCCGAGATGACGCTGCGAGCAAGCAAGAGGTTGATATGCTGACCAGAAAACAAAAAGAACTGCTCATGTTCATACACGAGCGGGTGAAAGAGTCAGGTGTTCCACCTTCGTTCGACGAAATGAAAGAAGCGCTCGATCTGAAGTCGAAATCGGGCATTCACCGGTTGATCACCGCCCTTGAGGAGCGCGGGTTTATCCGCCGCCTCCCGCACAGGGCGCGCGCTCTGGAAATCCTCAAGCTGCCGGAGTCCGTGGGCCAGGGGTTCGGTGGCGGCGGACGCGGGTTCTCGCCGAGCGTGATCGAGGGCAGCCTTGGCCGTGTGCGCCAGGAGGACGACGGCGTTCCCTCTCCCGCGAATGTGGCCGTCCCGGTCATGGGCCGGATCGCCGCCGGCGTACCCATCGAAGCCATCCAGCATGCCGACCGCACCATCGAGGTGCCGCCGGAGTTGCTGACGCCGGGCGAGCATTTCGCGCTTGAGGTCAAGGGTGACTCGATGATCGAGGCCGGGATTCTCGACGGCGACGTGGTGATCATCCGCCGCGGCGAAAACGCGAATTCCGGTGAGATCGTGGTGGCCCTTGTCGACCGCGAGGAAGCGACCCTGAAGAGGCTTCGCCGGCGTGGCGACTCCATTGCCCTCGAGGCGGCGAATCCGAGCTACGAGACGCGCATCTTCGGTCCCGACAGGGTCGACGTGCAGGGCACGCTCGTTGGTCTCATCCGCGTTTATTAGGCGCGGGCTCGCCCTTCTCTAGCGGTCTTCGCCGCCGGGTTCCTCGGCGTAAGCAGCGCCGTCGGTGCTGCGTTGCTCGTCCGGTTTGCGTATCTGCTTGTGCGTGCCCGACCATGGGCGGTTCCCGCGGGTTTCTGCGACCGTCTCTATCCGTATCGATTGTCCATCGAAATAGAGCGCATGGGCGCCGCGTTCGAGAGTATCGATCACGTCGACGCTCACCCGTGTCTTGCGGCACGGCCGTCCGACCGGCAACCTTGAAATTACGATATCCGCACGTGCGCATTCTTCCTCAAGCGCAGCCGGGTGGCGGACGAACGCGACGTTCTTTCCTTTGACCGAACCGACACAGGCCAGTTCATCACAGCGAAATCCTTGCGCATTCAACGCGGCGGCGGGGTCGCGCGGATCGCCGTCCGCCTTGAGCCACTGGCCGATGGTGTAGCTTCTCTTGGTGCCTCCGGAAAAGGCAAGTGTGTCGTCGCTCGCCCGCATGGCAACGATTTTTCCCTCCCGATCGACCAGAACGTCGGGTTTCGGCAGACTGCCCACATTGACCAGCCCGATTGCCGTCATCCCCAGTCCGGCGAGGCGCCATGTGCCGCGCCACAGGAAGAGCCACAATCCACCCGCGACGATTGCGAGCAGGGACAGCATGGGCATGGTTGCGACTTTGATCGTGGCCCCCTCCCAGCGCGCAATGGACGCCGCAACATAGATCACATGATCGATGCCCCATGACATGGCATGGAGCGGCAAGGCCTCGAGCCCGAGCGGCATTAGCACGAGAACCAGAAGCGCGGCGGGCATGACGACAAGTGCGAAGACAGGCATCGTCGCGAGGTTGGCCAGCAGGCTGTATTGCGCCAGCTTGTGAAAATGAAACGCGGCGAAGGGCGCTACCGCGACGCTGGCAATAAGCGTCGTGAAGGCAATACCGACAAAGTACCAGACCGACTTCCGAACGGCCCATTGGACCGGTGAGGCCGGCGCGGAGACCCAGCCCCGTCTCTCGACGCGCTCGTAAACGGCGACAAGCGCCGTCACGGCGGCAAACGACATCTGAAACGAGACGTCGAGAAGGCTCTCCGGAAAGGCAACGAGGATAGCGAGTGCGGCGACCGCAACGTTGCGCAGGGTCAGCGCCGGCCGGTCGATCAGGATGGCCGTAAAGACGATCGCGGCCATCAGGAAGGCGCGCTGGGTGGCGATCGAGCCGCCCGACAATGCGAGATAGAACGCGGCCCCGGCAAGCGCCAGCACGGCCGCCCATTTTTTGATCGGATAGCGCAACGCAAGCGCTGGAAATGCCGCCGCGATGGCTCGCAACAGAAAGAACAGGGACCCCGCCATCAAGGCCATGTGCATGCCGGATATCGCCAGCATGTGCGCAAGCCCGGTATCGCGCAGGGACTGGAGCACATCTTCGGGTATGCGGCCGCGTTCACCGGTGATCAGGGCGGTGGCGACCGCACCTGTGCGGCCGGGAAGCACGGTCGTGATACGGTCCTCCACGGCGTGCCGCATCCGGTCGATTGCCGATGTCACCTGCAACGTGAATGGCGGTTCGGGCGCGGCGCTCAACGGTTTCGGCGGCGCGAATGCGTACCCGACCGCGCCGAGCCCTGAATAGTAGGCCTTGCGGGCGAAATCGAACCCGCCGGGCATGACCGGATCCGGGACCGGGTTGAGCCGTGCACGCGCCTCGACGGCACTTCCCGTTTGAGGGATCTGATCGAAACGGCTGACGAAGCGAACGCGCTTGGGAAGCGGACCCTCAAAGCGCGGAATCTCGAACACGCGAAGGGTGATGCGTGCGCCGCGCGGCAACTGCGCCTCCGTGCGCTCCACCCAGCCGCGCACGGTCAACGTCCGCGGTTTTTCGAGCACCGGCTCTGCGACGAGCGCGGTCCTGAGTTTGGCATCCGCGAACCCGAGCACCACGACAAGCAGGGCTGTGCTCAGGGCCCACCAAAGCCGGGTCTTTCGGGTCAGCAGGCACAGGCTCGCCGCGGCGACGATGACGCCGGCGACCGTCAGCGCAGCCGGCTCGGTGTGAAACGAGAAATAGATGCCAATGCCGATGCCGAACAGGACCGGCAACCAGAGGAACCAGCGGTCGGCCTCCTCTTCCAGGATCGCTTCAAGCCATGTGAACACGCGCGCAACGGGCCCTCGCCCGTCGTGCCTGTCGTCAATGCCGGGTCGCCACCCCATCGCTGTGTCCTGCGCGCCGTCTACGCCCTTAACGCAGACCCCGCACCTATGCTACATGGGCGCGCGGCAAAGCCCGAACGTTTTTCAGCGTGGTTTCCCCAGCCGCAAAGCCGTTCGGCATCAACTTCTGTACGGAAACGGAGCAGTGCAATGAGCAATGGCGTGGTGACCCGGTTTGCCCCCTCGCCCACCGGCTTTCTGCACATCGGAGGTGCGCGGACCGCCCTGTTCAACTGGCTGTACGCCAAGGGCCGAGGCGGCCAGATGCTGCTGCGGATCGAGGATACGGACCGCAAACGTTCGACCCAGGAGGCCATAGACGCAATCCTTGATGGGATGTCCTGGCTCGGCCTCGCTTGGGACGGTGAGCCCGTGTTTCAGCACACGCGTGTTGCCCGGCACCAGGAGGTCGTGGCGGAGCTTCTGGAGAAAGGCCGCGCCTACAGATGTTACGCGACGCCGGAGGAGCTGGAAGAGATGCGCCAGCAGGCGCACGCGGAAGGACGCACGGCGGTCTACAACGGCCTGTGGCGCGATCGCGACCCCTCCGACGCACCGGCGGGTGTCGAGCCGGCCATCAGGTTCAGGGGGCCGGAGGACGGCGACACCGTCATTGACGATCAGGTGATGGGACCCATCACCGTCGCGAACAAGGATCTTGACGATCTGATCATTCAACGCAGCGACGGGACGCCGACCTACAATCTCGCCGTCGTTGTGGACGATCACGACATGGGTGTGACCCATGCCATTCGTGGCGCCGATCACCTCACCAATGCCAGCCGCCAGGCGCAGATCTACGAGGCTCTGGGGTGGGACGTGCCGGTGTTCGCGCACGTGCCGCTCATTCACGGTCCGGACGGTGCCAAACTCTCCAAGCGCCACGGTGCGTTGAGTGTTCAGGCCTACCGGACAATGGGGTATTTGCCGGAGGCCTTGCGCAACTATCTCGTGCGGCTTGGATGGAGCCATGGCGATGACGAGATCTTCTCCACGGAACAGATGATCGAGTGGTTCGATCTGCCGCAGATCGGACGCTCCCCGGCCCGCTTCGATTTCGACAAGCTCGAAAACCTCAACGCCCACTATCTTCGACAGGCCGATGATGAGGCCCTGGCCGAGCGTGCGCGGGCGCTGGTTCCTGAACTGGAGCCTGAAGCACAGCCGCCAAATGCCGGGAATGACGAGGCCTGGGCGAAGCTGGTCCACGCGATGCCCGGCCTGAAGGAACGGGCGAAGACCCTGGTCGACCTGCTGGACAATGGACGGTTTGTCTTTGTGGCGCGTCCCCTCGATATGGATGACAAAGCCGCCGCATTGCTCGACGCGGACGGACGCGGTGTCATTCAGGGGCTGGTGGAGCCTCTCAGCCGGATCGAGGGCTGGTCGGTGGAGGCGATCGAGCAGGCCGTCCGCCGGTACGCCGAAGAAGAAGATCTGAAGCTCGGCAAGATCGCACAGCCCTTGCGTGCGGCATTGACCGGACGCACCACGTCTCCCGGCATCTTCGATGTGGTCTTCGCGCTCGGCAAAGAAGAGGCTATCGCCCGGATTGTGGATCAAAAGGGCTGAAGAATCCCAAAAAACTGCGTTTTATTCACGATTCTGCACAAAAAACAGGCGAATAAGTCCTGCGTCCTAAGGCGATCTTGCCCAGCCACCCGAAATCGATTAGGCAATGGGGCAAGTCTTCAATCGAAAACATGGCGGTCCCTGCCGAGTGTTTCACACTTGTGTTCCGAGGGACCTTGTGAAGGAGGTCTGCATGAGCACAGCGGGCGATACCCAAGGACTTGCCCCGTCGAAAGACAATCAGAAATCGGCCAACCTGCTGGTGGATGGCGAGGATTATTCCTTGCCGATCTACGAAGGGACGGTCGGACCTGATGTCATCGATATCACCCGGCTCTATGGCGACACCGGACGGTTCACATACGATCCGGGCTTCACTTCGACGGCCAGCTGCGAATCCAAGATCACCTACATCGACGGTGACAAGGGGCTTCTGCTCTACCGTGGCTATCCGATTGCCGACCTCGCGGAGCACGGCAACTTCCTCGAGACCTGCCATCTGCTCCTTTACGGCGAGCTTCCGACCAAGGCACAGCAGGAGGACTTCGACGAGCGCGTGACCATGCACACGATGGTGCATGAGCAGATGACGCGCTTCTACACCGGCTTCCGGCGCGATGCGCACCCGATGGCGATCATGGTCGGCGTGGTCGGAGCGTTGTCGGCGTTTTACCATGACTCCACCGACATCAACGATCCGATGCAGCGCGAGATCGCGGCGATCCGCATGATCGCCAAGATGCCGACAATCGCGGCCATGGCCTACAAATACTCCATCGGTCAGCCGTTCATGTTTCCGCGCAACGATCTGGATTACGCGGCCAACTTCCTGCACATGTGTTTCGCCGTTCCGTGCGACAAGTACGAACCCGATCCGGTGTTCGCCGAGGCCATGGACAACATCTTCATTCTGCATGCGGATCATGAGCAGAATGCCTCGACATCGACGGTCCGCCTCGCCGGCTCTTCAGGGGCCAACCCGTTCGGCTGCATTTCCGCGGGCATCGCCTGTCTGTGGGGGCCGGCCCATGGCGGCGCCAACGAGGCGGCGCTGCAGATGCTGGAAGAGATCGGCAGCGTCGACCGTATCCCCGAGTTCATCGAACGTGCGAAGGACAAGGACGATCCGTTCCGTCTCATGGGTTTCGGGCACAGGGTCTACAAGAACTACGATCCGCGCGCGAAGATCATGCAGAAGAATACCCACGACGTCCTGCAAGCGATCGGCCACGACAGGGATCCGACGCTGAAGGTGGCGCTGGAGCTGGAGAAGATCGCACTGGAAGACGAGTATTTCGTCGACCGCAAGCTCTATCCCAATATCGACTTCTACTCGGGTATCACGTTGCGGGCACTTGGCTTCCCGACGTCCATGTTCACCGTGCTCTTTGCCGTCGCCCGCACGGTCGGGTGGATCGCGCAGTGGAAGGAGATGATCGAGGATCCGGAGCAGCGTATCGGGCGTCCGCGCCAGCTTTATACCGGTCCCGATGAGCGCCCCTACGTGCCTGTGAAGGATCGCGGCTAGCGGGCTGTCTCGGGGACTACTGCCCGGTCCTTCAAGGCGAGATCGAGCACAATGCGCGCCGCGCGGGTGCTGGGCGTGCCGGACGAGAGCTTCATTCGCTCATCGATACCCTTCAGGGCGGCCATTTGCCGTTTGAACCCGGGACTGTCCTGGTCGAGAAGCGGCAGCATCGCGTTCGACAGGGTCTCGGCGTTGCAGGCGCCTTGAACATATTCCGGGAAGACGTTTTCGCCGAGGACAAGGTTGGGCAGGACGATGGAGTGCGCCTTCAACATCCACATGAACATCGCCACGATCGCTTCTGTGCGATAGCTCACAACCATCGGCGTCTGCGCAAGGGCGAGTTCGAGCGTCACCGTGCCCGAGGCCGCGAGGGCGACGTCGGCGGCGCGGAAGGCGCTGAACTTGTCTTCCTCACCCCTGACGATGTGCGGCTTCACGGTCCAATGGGGCAGATACGATTCGATCAGAGGCTCGACCCCGGAGGCGGCGGGCAGCACCACGTCGACCGGCCCTCTCTGTTCGACAATGCGCGTAACGGTCTCCCCAAAGACGCGTGTCAGCCGGTTGACTTCGGTGGCCCGGCTACCGGGAAGCACAACAAGGAGGGGACGGTCCGCATTGAGCCTGAGTTTCTCCCGGAAGGTTTGCGTGTCCCGGCTTCTGATCCAGTCAATGCGCTCTATGAGCGGGTGGCCGACATAGGTGCAATCGGGACCGCCCAGGCGCCTGTGCACGTCGGGCTCGAAGGGCAGGATCGCCAACACATGGTCCACATAGCTGTGCATCTTCCTGGCCCGGCCCGGCCGCCAAGCCCAGACGCTCGGAGACACGTAGTCGATCACCGGCAGGTTCGGAAGCTGCCGCCGCACCCGCTTGGCCACGGCATGGGTGAATTCGGGGCTGTCGAGAATGATGAGTGCGTGCGGGCGCATGGCGACCGCCGCATCGACCGTTTCATGCACGCGCTTGATGAGCTGCGGCAGGCGCCTGAGAATTGCAAGCGGTCCCATGACCGCAACTTCAGACAAGGGGAACAGCGACTTGCACCCTTGGGCTGCCATCGCCTCGCCGCCCACGCCGGAAAGTGCCAGCGGATGGTCCGACATATCATGAAGGGCGGCAAGGAGCGGCCCGCCAAGCTGGTCGCCGGAATGCTCTCCAGCTACGACGAAGAGTCGAAGCTCTTGCCCGTCCGCCGTCATGCGGGCTCGGTGGTGTCCGTGTCGATGCCGATCACGAACAGCCCGGCCTCGTCGGCCGCGGCCACGAATTCGTCGCGGTTCACGATGAGGACGTCATTCGCTGCAATGGCGATTCCGGCAAGCCCCGCCTCGGCCGCGCGCAGGATCGTGTCAGGCCCGACTGTCGGCAGGTCGATACGCCTCTCCTGTCCGGGCTTGGCGCATTTGATCAGCACGCCGGAGCGCCGTCCGCGCTTCCACCATCTGTTCAGGTCCTTGCAACGCTCAAGCATACGGTCGGTCCCCTCCGCCGCCTCGACCGCGAGCACATATTTGTTGGCGACGACCGCGGCCTGACCCACGTCGAGCGCACCAAGCGCCTTGATGACTTTCAGGCCGACGGAGATGTCGGTCTTGTCCGTCTTGCCGGGTTTGCGTTTGGTGAAGACGTTCGGTCCTGCCAGCAATTCCGGGGCAATCTCGTGTGCGCCGACCACGGTGAATCCTTTGCTCTCGAAGAAACGTATTATACCGGTCAGCACCGAATTGTCGCCGCCTACCGTCCATCCGAACAGGGACGGCAGGTTCATCAAGGCCCCGAAATCAATACGCAAATCCCGGAAGCGCGGCCGTCTGACCGCGCCGACGATGACCATCTCGCGGCAGTTCTTGGCGCGTGAAACCGACAGGATCTTTCCGATATGGCCGAAATTGATCCAGTCGTGCGGAAAGGACTCGATTGACCGGTCGGCGGCACCGGTTATGCCGAAGATATGCAACGGCCTGCCGGCGGCCTGCGCCGCGCGCGCCACGGCAATCGGAATGTCGCCGCCGCCGGCAATAATGCTCAGTCCGGTGGGGTGTGTCTGTCCTGGCGTGGCCATGTCTGCCTCGGATGCGAGGGTTATGTCTCAGGCCGGGTCCTGTTTGGGGACGGACAGGGACCGGGACGATTCGGCGCGGATGAACTCGAGGATGCTCGTGACGTTCTCGTCGTCGGGAAACGCCTTCTCCACCGCCTCGGCGCGTTCCGCGAGCGTTCCCTCTTCAGCGAACAGATGATCGTAGGCCTCGCGTAGTGCCTTCAACTGCTCGCGGTCAAAGCCACGCCGCCTGATACCGATCACATTCAGACCTTTCAGGGAGGCGCGCGGACCAATCATCATGCCGTAAGGGATCACATCGTTCTCGACGCCGGACATGCCTCCGATAAAGGCATGTTCGCCGATGCGGACGAACTGGTGCACCGCGGAGAGGCCGCCGAGAATGGCATAGTCGCCAACGACGCAATGCCCGGCGAGGGTCGCGCCATTGGCGAGGATAACGTGGTCGCCGACGACGCAATCATGGGCGACATGCGATTGGGCCATGAACAGACAGTCGGAGCCGACGCGCGTGACAAGTCCCCCGCCCTCCGTGCCCGGGTTCATGGTCACATATTCGCGGATGCGGTTGTTGTCGCCGATGACAAGCTCGCTCTTCTCCCCGCCATACTTCATGTCCTGCGGGATGTGGCCCAGCGAGGCGAAAGGAAAGACTTCGCAATTCGCGCCAAGTGTCGTCTGTCCTTCAATAACGACGTGGGAGTGAAGCCTGCAGCCATCCCCGATCGTGACGTTAGGGCCGATCACGCAGAACGGGCCGACCTCGACATCTGATCCCAGCTTCGCCTTGGGATCGACGACAGCACTCGAATGAACATTGGACATTGAGGAGCCGCGCTTCTCTACTCTTCAGTCTCGACAATCATGGCGCTGATCTCGGCCTCCGCGACGACCTGACCGTCGACCTTGGCCTCGCCCTTGAACCGCCATACGCGCCCGCGGTTTCTGATTTTCTGCATATGGTAGTAGACCGTATCGCCGGGCATGACCGGCCGGCGAAAACGCGCCCGGTCGATGGCCATGAAGTACACCAGATTAGGCTCGTAGTTCTCTTCCAGATTGGCGACGCAAAGCGCGCCCGCGGTCTGCGCCATCCCCTCGATCAGCAACACGCCGGGCATAACCGGATGTGACGGGAAATGCCCCTGAAAAAAATGCTCGTTGTAGGTCACGTTCTTTATGCCCACAGCCGAACTGTCCCCGTCCATTTCGATGATCTTGTCGACCAGCAGAAATGGATAACGGTGCGGCAGAAGCTGCATTATCCGCGCGATATCGATGCTGTTGCTCTCTTTTGCCGAGCTCCCTGTATCGTTCATTTCTCGCGCTCCATCTTCTTCAGCCTTCCTAACGCCCGCTAAGGTTGGGAACGGTCCCCTTTTCTGCGGGCGGCGATACGCTCCTCCGAGATCCTCTGAACGGTTGCGATCTCACGAAACCACACCGACAGCGGTTTGGCCGGCGTCCCGCCCCATTTCGCACCGGGAGGCACGTCCGTACGAACACTGCTTGTCGCCGCTATTTGAGCACCCGAACCAACCTTGACGTGGCCGATTATCCCTACCTGACCGCCGAGGACCACGCCATCGCCCAGTTCCGCCGATCCGGCAATTCCAACATGAGAGACAATCACGCACATGCGTCCGATCACGACGTTGTGCCCGATTTGAACCAGATTATCAATTTTTGTTCCCGCCCCGATGACGGTGTCGCGTAAAGCGCCGCGATCAACTGTCGAGTTGCTTCCGATCTCGACATCGTCCTCGATAATTACACGTCCGATCTGCGGGACTTTCAAATGCCCCTTCGGTCCCGGCGCGAAACCGAAACCATCCTGGCCAATGCGCACGCCGCCATGAAGGATGACGCCGTCGCCGATGATCGCGTTCGACAATGAGACCCCCGGTCCTATGTAGGAATTGCGTCCGATGTGAACACGGTATCCGACGCATGCGCCTGATGCGATGACGGTTCCCGCGCCGATGCGTGCGCCGGGACCAACCGATGCATTCGGTTCGACCACGGCGCCATCATCCAGCGTTGCGGACTCATGCACGCCGTCCGTATATCCCTCGCTTCCCGGACCGAGCGAGGTCGGTTTGAGCGCTTCCGGGTAGAACATGGCGAGTGCCAACGCGAACGAGCGATAGGGCTGATCGGTGAGCAATGCCGCGGTGGTTTCGGGCGTGCGCTCGGCATAGCGCGTGGCGACAAAACACGCGGCCGCATCGGTCTTCAGAAAGCTCTTGAGGTACTTCGTATTGTCGAAGAATGAGAGGTGTCCCTGCGACGCCGCATCCAGAGGCAGCACGTCATCGATCTCCAACCCAAGGTCCGCATTTGGACCCGGCTCAGCTTCCGATCGTTCAATGATGTCGCGGAGAGCGAACGGGCCCGCTCGCTCGAAAAAACCGGGATGTTCCATGGCGCTTTTTCTCCGTCCGACGTCAATAACAGTCATTGGCCGGATTTTCAGGCGGAATGGATTAGCTGTTTAGCAGATCAGAAGCGGGCTGCGGCGCCAAAATGGAATATTTTCTCGTCATCATAGGGTTCTGACGTCAACGCCTTTGCGAAATCGGCGCGCAACGGTCCAAGCGGCGACTGCCAGATCAGGCTGACCCCGACGGACGTTCTGATCTTGCTGCTGTCGCCAATCGCGGCTGGAGGCGTCGGTCCGAGGTCCCCGGTTTCGTAAAGCGTTGCGGCGTCAAAGAACGTTGCGGCGGACAGACCGAACCGCTCGGGCACCTTGGGCAACGGGAACCGCAACTCAAGCGTGCTGGCGGCGAAAATCTTGCCGCCAAGGGCGTCATTGTCCGTGCCGGGCGTCAGATCCCGTGGGCCGATACCGGATGTGTCGAAACCGCGGATGGTCTCGCCGCCCTTGAAGAAAAGATCGAGAATACGAACGTCCTGGCCGCCATAGCCGTCGATGTAGCCACCCTGCAGGCGGCCGGCGAGCACGATCTTCTTCCGGATCGGATAGTAGCCGCGCAAATCACCCTGCGTGCGGATGTACTTCACGTCACCGCCGACGCCAGCCAGGTCCTGAGAGAGATCGAAGTACAGGCCGCGCGTCGGGTTTCGCGGATCGTTCCGCGAGTCGTAAATCAGATTGTATCCAACGGAGGATACGAGTGTCGTGCCTTCGGCATTGCGGATCGCGATCGACGCGTCGTTCTGAACGTCGAAGATCTCCTGTTGCACGAGCTGGTAGTTCGGGTTGAACGACCAGCTATCGTTGAGCGGTATGCCGAAGCGGATCGTGCCACCGGTGCTCTTCGAACTGAAGGACGACTCATCCTGACGGTCGCGGCGGATGTGGAACACATCGAAGCCGGCCGACATATTGCGGCCCATGAACCGGGGTTCGGTGAACGAGAAGTTCACGTTGAGGTCGTCGAAGCCACCGAGCAGCTTCAGCCGAACAAACTGTCCGCGCCCGAGCAGGTTGCGTTCGGACAGGCTGACGTCGATAACCGGTCCGCTCGTGCTCGAATACCCGCCGCCCAGTGAGAGTTCGCCGGTCGGCTGCTCCTCGACCCGGACAACGAGAATCACCCGATCCGGCGCGCTGCCCGGTTCATTGGTGATCGTAACCTTCTTGAAGAACTGGAGGCGGACCAGGCGCCGGCGGGCTGCGTCGACCAGCAGCCGGTTGTAGGCATCACCCTCGGCCAGACGGAACTCGCGGCGAATGACCTTGTCGAGCGTGCGTACGTTGCCGACGATATCGATTCGCTCGATATATACTCTCGGCCCCTCCTCGATCACGTAGGTGATCGAAATGACGCGCGCAACCGGGTCGCGGTCGACCCGCGGCCTCACCCTGGCAAACGCGTAGCCAAGTGCCGCCGTCTCAAGCGTCATGTTCTCCAGCGTCTTGTCGATCTTGGAGGCGTTGTAGATCTTTCCGGGCTTCGTCTCGATTTTCTCCCGGAGCGCCTCGGTATCCAGCGAAAGCGTGGTTTCGATGTCGATTGTGCCGAATCGGTACTGTTCGCCCTCGTCGATCGTGAAGTTGATGAAGAAGCCTTGGCCGGCGCTGTCGAGATCGGCGGTTGCGGATATGATGCGGGCATCGGCATAGCCGTTTTTGAGGTAGTACTGACGCAGCAATTCGCGGTCGAGATTGAGACGGTCCGGGTCGTAGATATTGGTCGGCCTCAGAAAGCTCAGCAGTCCGGTCTCGGTTGTGGTCACAACCTCCCGCAGGGTCGAATCGGAGAACGACTCATTGCCGACAAAGCTGATGCTCTCCACGGTTGTCTTCGGCCCTTCGGAGATTTCAAAGACGAGATCGACGCGGTTGTGCTCGCGTCTGATGATTTTCGGTTCCACCTGAACCGCAAACCGCCCGCCACGGCGATAAACGTCGAGAATGCGCTGCACGTCTGCCTGAACACGGGCGCGGGTGAAGACGGAGCGCGACTTCGACTGGACTTCGGCGGCCAGCGTGTCGTCCTTGACCTCGCGGTTCCCCTCGAAGGCGACCTGATTCACGATCGGGTTCTCGACCACGCGGACAATGACCGAACTGCCGCTCCGTATGATTTTCACGTCCGAAAACAGACCGGTCGCAAACAGGGATTTCAGGGATTCGTTGACCTTCGCGGGGTCGTAGCGGCTGCCGGGAGAAAACTGAAGGTAGGAGCGGACCGTCTCCGGTTCCACACGCCGGTTACCTTCGACACGAATTGTACGGATGACGGTGTCTTGGGCATACGCATCAGTTGCGCCAACTGTCGTGCCGACAACCGCTATAAACGGCATAGCGGCGAACAACACCAGTGCGGCGACCAAGCCCCTTGCCCCTCGCTCTAGTACGCGCATTCTTATTGTTTTTCCCCTGCTACGCCGTACCCACGGACGCAATGCCTACCGAGCGCCAGAAGGACACTCCTTTGTGGCCGTTTTTTGTTCGTTTTCTCAACCAGGACAAGCGGTTGCCTGTCCCAGTGTGCCCGCCGTTTTTTTGATCGTTTGATCTACAGAGAAGTAAAGTGAATCACGTCGTTCCAAGTCGCAAAGATCATTAGCATAAGCACAAGGGCCAAGCCAATCCTAAAGCCTATTTCCTTACTGCGTTCACTCAGCGGACGTCCCCTGACCGCTTCAATGGAATAGAACAACAAGTGACCGCCATCCAGCATCGGAATCGGGAACAGGTTAATAAGTCCGATGCTGATGGATAAGATCGCCGTGATGTTCAGGAATTGCGCGATGCCCATAGATGCCGCTTGCCCTGCAACCGCTGCGATTCGGGCCGGTCCTCCGAGCTGATCTCCACTTTCGTTGCCGGCGGCCCAGTTGTAGAGGAAGGCCAAAGTTTGCTCGATGACAAAGTACGTCTCTTTCGTGCCCATCCATACAGCCGTCGGAAAGTCGTGCTTCGTCACAAAATAGTCGTCCGGTGCCGCGCTGCGCTGGATTCCAAGCAACCCGCGGCGCACTTTCCCGAAAGGGCTGCTCGTCTCTGCGGCACGCGGTGTGGGTCTAAGCGTGATTTCGGATCCGTCGCGTTGCACAACCACATCCAACTGCTGGTCGGCGCTGATGCTCACAATGCGCTGCATCTGCCCAAAAGTCTCAATGGGCTTGCCGTCAATACTGACGACACGGTCGCCCTTCTCGAAACCGGCTGCAGCAGCGGCGCTTTCCGGCTGAACCTTGTCGACGATGGGTAACGTATGGTGCTGTCCCACGAAGGTGAACATGCAGGCAAAAATGACGATCGCGAGCAGAAAATTGGCGATCGGACCGGCCGCCACCACCGCAGCGCGTTGCGCCAGCGGCTTTTCGTGAAACGCACCTTTTCGTTCTTCTTCGCTCATCGTCGCGGCGGCGTCCTTGTCCGGGACGCTGGCCGCGTTCTCATCGTCCAAAAACTTGACGTATCCGCCAAGAGGAAGCCAGGAGAACCGCCACCTCGTGCCCTTTCTGTCGTAGAATCCGAAGATTTCCGGTCCAAATCCGATCGAAAAGACGCGAACCGTGACGTTGCACCAGCGCGCAACAAGAAAATGACCAAGCTCATGAAAAAACACGATAATTGTCAAAAGCACCAGGAACGGCGGACCGTAGAAAAGAACTCTGTCTCCGAACCAGACAAGATTGGAAATAAGATCCATTAGCCAGTGCTCCTGTTGGAATTTTGTGCGACGACCGACTGCGACGTTCGCTGTTAGCGTTAGCTCTTATCCGACAGCAACGATCGTGCCAACCCGCGGCTCAAATCGTCGAGTGCGAACACGTCCGCCAGCGTCTCCGGCTTGGCGATACCGTCCCGCAGCGCCGCATCGATTGTATCCGCCACAAGCGCCGCGATCCGCGCGAACTCTATCCTGCCTTCGAGAAAAGCCTCAACCGCGATCTCATTGGCCGCGTTGAGGACCGTGGTCGTTCCATTATCCGCCATCATGGCGTCTTGCGCCAGACGCAGGGCGGGAAAACGGTCCTTGTCGGGCGCTTCAAAAGTCAGTGAACCGACCTTGGCCAGATCGAGTCGTTCGGTCGGCGCCCACATGCGTTCCGGCCAGGCAAGGGAATAGGCGATCGGTGTCCGCATGTCCGGCGAACTCATTTGCGCCAGAACCGAGCCGTCCGCGTATTCGACGAGGCAGTGCAAGATGGATTGGGGGTGGATGACGACGTCGAGCTGGTTCGCCTCAACAGGAAAGAGATGAAACGCCTCGATCAGTTCAAGCCCCTTGTTCATCAAGGTCGCCGAATCGATCGTGATTTTTCTGCCCATGGACCAGGTGGGGTGATTGAGTGCGTCGGCCAATGTCGCTGAGGCCATCTTCTCAGCCGTCCAGGTTCGGAACGGGCCTCCGGACGCTGTCAGCAATATCCTCTCAATGGCGGTTGACGCGCCTGGGTCAATTGCCTGATAGGCGGCGGAATGTTCAGAATCGACGGGAAGCAGTTGCGCGCCTGCACGATCGACCGCCTTCATGAACAGATCGCCTGCGGAAACCAGACATTCCTTGTTGGCAAGAGCGACGCAGGTGCCCTGCTCCACCGCTTTTAGTGTGGGCTGCAGACCCGCACATCCGGTGATCGCAGCCATCGTCCAGTCGACGGATCGCTCGACTGCCTCTATGAGCGCATCAGGGCCGGCGGCCGCCTCGGTCCCGGTACCCGCAAGCGCGGATTTCAAGTCCTCATAGCCGTCCGGATTTGCGAGCACCGCCAACTCGGCATTGTGTTCCACGGCTACTCGGGCGAGTTGCTCCGCATTGTTGTGTGCGGTCAATGCGACCACGTCGTAACGCTCCGGGTCACGGCCGATAAGATCGAGGGTCGAACACCCGACGGAACCGGTCGCTCCGAGAATGCTGATCCGGCGTGGTGTGTGCGTCTCCGCCGAGGTGGCAACCGCGGCTGCTGTACCCATCTGCGTCAATTCGTTCTCCGTGGTCTTGTCCCAAGCAATGCCCGAAATCACGTCTATGGCCAAATTAAAATTGCTTGAGACGGAGAGACTGTATCACGTATCGCGGCCAGACACCCGGCCGCGAGAACGGCGCCAAAGAGGCCGTCGGCGCGGTCCAGCAGTCCGCCGTGACCCGGGAGCAGTCCGCCCGAATCCTTGACATTGAACCTGCGCTTCACTGCTGATTCCGTCAGATCTCCGACCTGGCTCGCCAGGGCCAGTCCGGCTCCCGCCAGGGTCAAGCCGAGTGCCGACGTGCCGCCAAGCCACACAGCGAACCCGTAAGCCAGGGCCGTCGGCAAGACAAGGCCGCCTGCGAAGCCGGACCAGGTCTTGCCGGGAGAAATGGCGGGTGCAAGCTTGGGCCCCCTCAGGGTCCGGCCGACAAAATAGGCGGCAGTGTCCGTCGCAGCGACGATGAGGAACAGGAACAGGACCGCAGCCAGCCCGTATGGCGGGTCGGAACGGAACACCACGAGCAGACAGCAGGGCACGCCGAGATAGGCCACTCCGAGAACGGACCAGATCTGATGTGGCCGGCCCCAGGCCAGAAGCGCCACCGCGGCGCAGCCGGCCGCGAGCACACCAAAAGCGGGCCACAGACTCTGCTGGGCTGCAGCCAGCAGACATGCCGCTACCAGGCAGGCGGCGTGGACAAAAAAGAGCGTGTCCCACGTGGTTCCGCGCACCAGTCGGCCCCACTCGCGAGCCAGGACGACGGTCCCTCCCGCCATCATCAGTGCGAATGGCCACAGTCCGGCGATTGTGAGAAGGGTGACGACAATCGCCAGCACCGCGGCGGAGCCCAGACGTTGAACGAGTTCACCCTGTGAGGCTGTTGGATTGTGTTCCGGACGCCGTGACGCGCTGTTCACGCCGTGGACCTCGCCTGCAATCCGCCAAACCGCCGTTCCCGGCTGCGGAACGTCGAAATGGCCTCTTCCAGGTGCGACCGCCCAAAGTCCGGCCAGTATGTGTCGACGAAGACGAATTCCGTATAGGCGCACTGCCAGAGCAGGAAATTCGACAGCCTCTGCTCACCGCTGGTGCGGATCAGGAGGTCGGGGTCGGGCAATCCGGACGTATCGAGATATTCATCGAACAGGTCCGGGCAGATATTTTCACTGTCCAGGTTCCCCCTCTTCACCTGCTCGGCAATCCGCTTCGCCGCGCGTGCGATTTCGTCGCGCGATCCATAGTTGAATGCGACAGTGAGCTGCAGTCCCGTATTGTTCTCGGTCAGGGCGACTGCGTCTTCGATCAGGCGGATGATGTCGCCCTCGATTCCGGACCGCTTGCCGATGACGCGGATCTTGACGCCATGTTTGTGCAAGTCCGCCAGGTCCGTCCGGATGAAGCGCCGCAACAGCGACATGAGATCGCGAATTTCCGAAGGTGGCCGCGACCAGTTTTCGGACGAAAAACTGAAAAGCGTCAGGTGCCGCAGCCCCAACTCGATCGCCGCGCGCACCACGTTGCGCACGCTTTCGACTCCGTGCCTGTGTCCCTCGGACCGGCTGAGTTCGCGTTCCGCCGCCCAGCGGCCATTGCCGTCCATGATGATTGCGACATGCTCGGGCATGTCATCGTCGATGGAAGGTTGCTCGACGGTCTGGTTTAGCATGGTCACGGGAAGTGAGTGCCTCGCTGTCTCAGGCTGACAGGTGGTATCCGTCGGCCATCGCCGGTCTGCCGATCAGACCTGCATGATTTCCTCTTCCTTGGCCGAGAGTGCCTCGTCGATCTGTTTAATCACTGAATCGGTGATTTCCTGGACCTCGGAACCGTGCGTGTGCTGCTCGTCCTGACCGATTTCACCGGCCTTTTCCTGCCGTTTGAGCTGTTCCATACCATCGCGCCGGACGTTTCTGACCGCAACCCGCGCCTGTTCAGCATACTTGGCGGCCTGTTTCGCGAGTTCCTGGCGCCGCTCCTCGTTGAGTTCCGGTATCGGAAT
Source organism: Hyphomicrobiales bacterium (assembly GCA_028280515.1). Lineage (GTDB taxonomy): Bacteria > Pseudomonadota > Alphaproteobacteria > Rhizobiales > Methyloligellaceae > UBA2767. The sequence goes on along the minus strand of JANQLP010000189.1, from coordinate 28,947 downwards.
GCGCAGCACCTGCCCCTCGCCAATCGGATTGAGGCCGAGTCCGGATTCACGTATTGCCTTGTCGACCGCGTCGACCTGAGACTTGTCCCAAACCTGAACGGATATGGTGCGTGGTTCCGGGACGGTGATGGTGGCAAGCTGATTGAGCGGCATCGGCGTTCCATAGGCGTCGACCGTAACCGGGTCCAGCAGGCTGGCGTTCGCGCGGCCCGTGCGCAGACTTCCAAACTCCTGCTTCAGCACGTTGAACGCGCCGTCCATGCGCCGTTGCAGATCTTTAAGATCGAATTTCGACATCTTTTCACTCCCACGAAACGCAGCGGGCCCTGGCGGATGGGCCGGGCCAGATTCACCCGCCGGGCAATCCCGGTACGATAGGTATACGTCGGGACAAATCCAAACAAAGAGTTTCGAGCCGAGCGACGTTGCCAACCAGGGTGCGCAGTTTGCTTCCTCCCAAACCCTCATGGTCCGGTAACCGGACCATCTGTTAATTATGGGAATTGGATTGCCATCGGCAAGGGCGATTGGACGCTAAAGTACGGAATTCACAGAAGATGTCGGACGTTCAGAACGTCAGCTGCCGGCAGCCGCCGCCGCGACCTCAGCGGCAAAGTCGTCCTCTTCCTTCTCAACGCCCTCGCCCAGCGCGAACCTTGCAAAACCCGTGACCTTGATCGGGGCACCGATTTCGCCTTCGGCGGCCTTAACGGCATCTCGGACCTTGCTCTCGCCGTCAATCACGTAGAGCTGGGACATCAGCGCGACTTCTTCATAGAACTTGCGGAGCCGCCCTTCGACCATCTTTTCGATGATGTTCTCAGGCTTGCCCGATTCGCGGGCCTGCTCGCTCAGAACGGCGCGCTCGCGCTCGATCACATCGGGATCTATGTCGTCCTCGGTGACGGCGATCGGACTTGCCGCTGCTACATGCATCGCGAGTTTGCGGCCGAGCTCCCCGAGCTTCTCCTTGTCACCCGACGATTCGAGTCCGACGAGCACGCCGATCTTTCCCAGACCCGGGGCGGTAGCGTTGTGCATGTAGTGGCCGATGACCCCGTCGCCAACCTCGAGGCGTTGCGCCCGGCGCAGAACCATGTTCTCGCCAATCGTCCCGACCATTTCCTTGAGTTGCTCGGCAACGGACAGACCGCCGTCGCCGTATGCCATGGCCTCCAGTTCCTGCGTGTCCTTGGCCTTCAGCGCAAGTGTGGCGATCTTCGAGACCATCTCCTGGAACTGCTCGTTGCGCGCAACGAAATCGGTTTCCGAGTTGACCTCGACAACCGCTCCGGTCGTCCCGTCCGTTGCAATGCCGACGAGCCCTTCCGCCGCCACGCGGCCCGCCTTCTTCGCGGCACTGGCAAGACCCTTTGTCCTGAGCCAGTCGACAGCCGCTTCCATATCGCCGCCGTTCTCGTTGAGGGCCGTCTTGCAGTCCATCATGCCTGCGCCGGTCTTATCGCGCAGTTCCTTCACCATCGCTGCTGTAATGGTCGCCATATCCGTATCCTATGGAATCAGGTTGTAATTCATGTGTCTCTTACACACGCGACTGACAAACCCGGGTTGCTACGCCTTGGCCAGTTCCTTGGCCTGCTTCACCCAGTCATCGCGCTCGATGCGGCCCTTGAGGTTCAGCGCCTCGTCGATCTCCGCAATCTCCGCCTTTTTGAGCCCGCCGATCTGCCGGTAATGAAAGATGCCGAAGTCGTTCAGGCTCTTTTCCAGCACCGGTCCGACGCCGGTCAGCGCTTTCAGGTCGTCCGCCTCCCCATCCGGCTTTTTGAGGCGTTCAAACACGGTTGCCTTCTTCTTCGGCTCCTCGGCAGAGGCCGCGTCTGTCTTCGCGTCCTTCTTTTCGTCCTCGGCCTTCTTTTCAGCCGGCTTCTCTTCTTTTTCCTGTTTGGGCGCCTCGACCTTCACATCTTCTTTGGCGTCTTTGGCTGCAGCTTCTTCAGCCGCAGCGGCGGGCGCTTCAGCTTCGCCTTCTGCTGTTTCCAGCACTTCTTCCACAGGCGGCGCCTCGGCCTCGCCAATGTCGACGCCGGCGGCGCCCTGCGCGCGTTCGATGCCGTCGATGGCCGCCCGCGAAATCAGATCGCAGTAGAGAGCGATCGCCCGCCCGGCGTCGTCATTGCCGGGGATGGGGAAATCGACCTCGTCGGGATCGCAGTTCGTGTCCACAATCGCGATCACCGGAATTTTCAGTTTGCGCGCCTCGGCGACGGCAATCGATTCCTTGTTCGTGTCGATCACGAACAAAAGGTCAGGCAGCCCGCCGATGTCCTTGATGCCGCCGAGCGCACGTTCGATCTTGTCGCGCTCGCGGGTGAGCTGCAGGAGTTCCTTCTTGGTAAGGCCCTGCCCTTCACCATCCAGCAGTTCCTCCAGGCTCCGAAGCCGCTTGATCGACTTTGAAATGGTCTGCCAGTTGGTCAGCGTGCCGCCGAGCCAGCGATGATTGATGAAATACTGGGCGCATTGGCGCGCGCCCTGCGCGATGGCATCGGACGCCTGGCGCTTGGTACCGACGAACAGCACGCGCCCGCCCCGGGCGATGGTGTCGGAAACCGTGACCAGTGCCTGATGCAGCAGTGGAACGGTTTGCGCCAAGTCAATGATATGTATGTTGTTTCGGGCGCCGAAGATGTACGGCGCCATCTTCGGATTCCAACGGTGTGACTGATGTCCGAAATGCACGCCTGCCTCGAGCAGTTCGCGCATGTTGAATGTGGGCAGTGCCATGACTGCGCTCCTTCTTCCGGTTGAACCTCCGCGAATGAGTTGACGCCGTCAGCTTCCTGCAGCGCACCGGAAAGTGGCAGCACCCTGATTCAGTCAGTCTGGACCAAAAAGAGCCTGCCGCTTGGCATTCGCGTGTGTGATGGGACGCCTTATAGGCGCGAACTCAGGCGTTTGCAAGCGAGACTGCGTGCGTGCGGACGCCGTTCCCGGCGGTGCGTCCCTTGCCGTCCAGAACCGGTTCGATGGCTCTTACCCCGGGAATAACGCTCAGCGCGCCGGACCCGTTCGGCGAGACGTCGAATGTGCCGGGAATCTCGACTTCGAGTTCGCGGCCGGCGTCTTTCAGCCGCAACACGAGCCACACCCTTCCGTCGCCGTTCCCGCACAGGCGCTCCTGCACCTGCTTCAGCGAGGCCGGGTCATCGACGACGATCCGCATGCCCTTCTGGGAGCGGGCCGCAAGCGCCTCCAACGGCTCCACAGCGGTGATGCGTGCCCGCATGGCGTCCGATCCCCCTTCCGCCTCGATATCGACCAGAACCGGCGTGCCGGGCACGAGGATTTCGGAGTGCGATGCCAGCAGTTCGGAAAAGACGATCGCCTCGAACTGGCCGGTCTGATCGGAAAGGCCGATGAAGGCGAAACGATTGCCGCGGGCCGAGGTGCGCTCCTGGCGGTAGGAGACGACGCCGGCGATGCGTTCAGCCGCCGTACCGGAGCCGGCGCGGGCGCTGAATTCGGCCCAGTTGGCAACACCCTGTTCGTGCAGCACCGCCTCGTACTGGTCCAGCGGATGACCGGAGACGAAGAACCCGATCGCCTCCTGCTCCCGCGTAAGGCGATCCATGGGCAGCCACGGCTCACCCTCGCGCAGAACAAGGTCACGCGCCGTCTCGTCGCCGAACAGGTCGTTCTGATCGTCATGTTCCGGGTTGGCGGCACACCGCAGCAACCGGTCGCAGTTCGCAAACAGCTTGCCGCGGTCGGTGTCGAATTTGTCCAGCGCGCCAGCTGCGATCAGTGCCTCAAGGCCACGCTTGTTGACGGCACGCGCGTTCAGCCGGTGGGCAAAGTCCGCCAGGCTCTTGAAGGCGCCGTTCTCGTCCCGCTCGGCAACGATTGTATCCGCCGCGCCACGACCCATGTTCTTCAATGCGCCCAATGCATACCGGATAGCGCGGTCACGAGGGCTGAAGTCTGCCTTCGAGTCGTTCACGCAGGGCGGCTCGACCGAGATCTCCGCGCGACGCGCGTCCTGCACAAACACGTTAAGCTTGTCCGTGTTGCCCATATCCAGGGTCATCGAGGCAGCAAGGAACTCCACCGGGTAATTCGCCTTGAGATAGGCAGTCTGATAGGCGATCAGCGCGTAAGCGGCGGCATGGGACTTGTTGAAGCCGTAACCGGCGAACTTCGCCACCAGCTCGAAAATGAACTCCGCCCTCCCCTTGTCGACGTCGTTGGCAACCGCACCGTCGACGAAGCGCGCGCGTTGCTCGTCCATCTCCTTCTTGATCTTCTTGCCCATGGCCCGGCGCAGCAGGTCGGCTTCGCCCAGCGAGTATCCGGAGAGCACCTGCGCGATCTGCATCACCTGTTCCTGATAGATGATGATGCCGTAGGTTTCTTCCAGAATCGGCTGGATCAGCGGATGCAGGTAATCCACCTCCTCGGTGCCGTGCTTCCGGTTGATGAAGGATTCGATGTTCGCCATCGGACCCGGCCGGTAGAGGGCGACCATGGCGATGATGTCCTCGAACCGGTCCGGCTTGAGTTTACGCAACGCCTCGCGCATGCCCGCACTTTCCAACTGGAACACGCCGACGGTCTCCGCTTCGGACAGCAGATCGAATGTTCGCTTGTCTCCCAGTGGGAGGCGTGCCGGGTCGATGTCGTCACCGCGTTCGACGATCAGTTCCTTCGTCTTTTCGATGACGGTCAGGGTCTTGAGCCCGAGGAAATCGAATTTGACGAGGCCGGCCGCTTCCACCCACTTCATGTTGAACTGCGTGGCGGGCAGGTTCGAGCGCGGATCGCGATAGAGCGGCACCAGTTCCGTCAGCGGTCTGTCGCCGATGACGATGCCCGCGGCGTGGGTCGAGGCGTGACGGTAGAGGCCTTCCAGTTTCTGCCCGATGTCCAGGAGCCGGGCTACGATCTCTTCCCGGTCGCGCTCTTCCTGAAGCCGCGGTTCTCCGGCGATGGCGGCTGGCAGGCTGACCGGGTTTGCCGGGTCAGCCGGCACCATCTTGCACAACCGGTCGACATGTCCGTAGGGCATCTGCAACACCCGCCCGACGTCGCGCAACACCGCGCGCGCCTGCAGTTTTCCGAAGGTGATGATCTGGGCGACGCGGTCTCCGCCATACTTCTCCTGTACATAGGCGATCACTTCGTCGCGCCGGTCCTGACAGAAATCGATATCGAAGTCCGGCATGGACACGCGTTCGGGGTTGAGAAACCGCTCGAACAGCAGGTCGAACCGCATCGGATCGAGGTCGGTAATGGTCAGCGCCCAGGCGACGAGCGAGCCGGCGCCCGAGCCGCGCCCGGGCCCCACGGGAATGTCCGCATTCTTCGCCCACTGGATGAAATCGGCAACGATCAGAAAATACCCCGCATAGGCCATGCGGGAGATGATCCCGAGTTCAAGCTCCAGCCGGTCCCAGTAGGCCGCCTCCTCGAAACCCTCCGCGACACCCTCTTCGCGCAGACGGCGCTTCAGTCCCTCTTCCGCCTGTGCCTTCAGCTCCTTCGCTTCGGCGCTCTTCTGATCTTCGGTTCCCGCCTTCACCCATTGCGGCAGGATCGGGTCACGCAGCAGCGGCCGGTAGGCGCATCTCTGCGCGATCTCGATGGTGTTCTCGATCGCCTCGGGCAGATCGGCGAACAGCTGCGACATTTCCTTTGCCGATTTGAAATAGTGCTGCGGGCTGAGCCGGCGGCGCTCGTCAACGCTGATATACGTGCTCTCGGCTATGCATATCAGCGCGTCATGCGCCTCGAAATCGCCCTGCTTGGCAAAGTAGGGCTGATTGGTCGCAACGAGCGGCAGCTCCAGATCATAGGCGAGCGCGATCAGGTCAGGCTCCACACGCCGTTCTTCTTCAAGTTCGTGGCGTTGCAGCTCGACGTAAAGCCGGTCGCCGAACACCTCCCGCAGCAACTCCAGCCTCTGCCGTGCGAGATGCTTGTTGCCGGAGGCGATGGCCCGGTCGGCCGGTCCTTCCGGGCCTCCGCTGAGTGCGATCAGATCCGCGGCGTTCGCGCGCAGTTCATCCATGGTGACGTGGACGTCGCTGGCATCGGGATGGTCCAGGAACGCGGAACTGGTGAGCCGCAGCAGGTTGGCGTAACCGGCCTCGTTCTTTGCCAACAGCACCAGGTATCCGCCGTTGGCGCCGAGTTGTGACGGCCCGTCACCCGGCCCGTTCGCTTGCGCGCTGTTGGACGTCGCGTCCGCGAAATCCACGCACAAGGCACAGCCGATGATCGGCTGGACCCCGGCCGCGGCAAGGGTTTCTGAAAACTCGAGCGCGCCGAACAGATTATCGCGATCGGCGATTCCAAGCGCCGGCATGTGGTTCGCGCCTGCAAGCTCCGCGAGCTGGGAAATCGTCAGGGCGCCTTCGAGAAGCGAATAGGCGGAATGCACGCGCAAATGCACGAAAGGACGTGTCATCTGTGCATCCGGCATGTTGTTTCCCCGCTTCGACAGTGTCCAAACACATTGCCGGATTCGCGCACGCAGGCAAGGCGGTGCAAGACGGCCGGGTGACCTGTCAACTAGATGTCAACAGGTGAGGTCTCGGCGATCTTGCCGTGATCGAGCCTCCAGATACGGGTCATGCGCCGGGCGATGTCGAGATTGTGGGTCGCGATGATGGCTGTCACCCCGGAATCCTGGACGAGGGTCATCAACTGGTCGAACACGACCTCCGCCGTATCCGGGTCGAGATTGCCGGTGGGCTCGTCGGCCAGCAGCACCTTCGGGGAGTTGGCAACGGCGCGCGCGATCGCAACGCGTTGCTGCTCACCGCCCGAAAGCTGCGCCGGACGGTGATCGAGCCGGGCCCCGAGGCCCAGTCCTTCCAGGATGTCGCGGGCCCGCGCCTCCGCGTCGGGTTTCGATACGCCGAGGATCAGTTGCGGCAGTACCACGTTTTCTAGTGCATTGAACTCCGGAAGAAGGTGGTGGAACTGATAGACGAACCCGAGCTTGGCCCGGCGCAGCAAGGTGCGCTCGGTGTCCGATTTGGTAACGCAGTCCTCCCCTTCCAGCAGAATCTGCCCCTCGTTCGGCTGATCCAGCAGTCCGAGAATATGCAGAAGCGAAGACTTGCCGGCGCCCGACGGGCCGAGAAGGCCTACCGCCTCGCCGCCAAAAACGTCGCCGGACGCCTGTTTGAGAATCTCGATGCGGCGCTCGCCCTGCCCGTATGTCAGCGAAAGGCCGCGAAGGCTGAGGATGGGTATGCGCGTCCCGCTGTCCACTGGTTCTACTCGTACCTGAGCGCTTCGACGGGGTCGAGCGTGCTCGCCCGCCATGACGGGTAGAGCGTCGCCAGCACCGAAAGCACAAGGGCCATTGTCACGACCGTCACCACCTCGCCCGTGTCGATTTCCGCCGGCAGCTGCGAGAGGTAGTAAAGCTCCGGTGAAAACAGGTCCGTGCTGGTGATGTAGGAAATGAACTGGCGGATTGATTCGGCGTTCAGGCACACAACGATCCCGAGGATCAGTCCGGCGAGCGTGCCCACCACGCCGATGCTTGCACCGGTGATGAAGAACACGCGCATGATCGTGCCGCGTGTCGCGCCCATAGTCCTCAGGATGGCGATGTCGGCGCCCTTGTCCTTCACCAGCATGATGAGCCCGGAAATGATGTTGAGCGCGGCCACCAGGACGATCAGCGTCAGGATCAGGAACATAACGTTCCGTTCGACCTGCAACGCGCTGAAGAAACTGGCATTGCGCTGACGCCAGTCGGTCACATAGATGGTCGGACCGCCCGCCTCGATGATGGACGGCCGCAGTTCGCCGACCCTGTCGGGATGGTCGACCACGACCTCAAGCACCGAGACCATCTTCGGTTTGTTGAAGTATCGCTGCGCCTCGCCAAGGGGCATGAAGATGATCGAGTTGTCGTACTCGGACATGCCCATCTCGAAAATAGCGCTCACATTGTACCGCTTCACCCGAGGCGCGGTGCCGAACGGAGTCGTTGCGCCACGCGGCGCCAGCAGTGAAATCTTGTCACCGACCTTGACGCGGAGCTGATTGGCGAGCCGTGTTCCCATGGCGATGCCGGTGCCGTCGTCAAACTCGTCGAGGCTCCCGGCGCGGATGTTCTCGGAGATGGCGGTGAGGGATTTCAGCCCCTTCTCCGACATGCCACGGATCAGCGCGCCGTTGGCAAGCGACGTCGTCGAGACCATGGCCTGCCCTTCAATGAGCGGCATCACACGCTTGACGCCTTCCACATTGCGCAGCCGTTGCGCGACGTCGTCGTAATCGGTGAACCGGCCGGTCATGGAATGAATGACCACATGTCCGTTGAGCCCGAGGATCTTGTCGAAAAGCTCGTTGCGGAATCCGTTCATCACCGAAAGGACAATGATCAGCGTGGCAACGCCGAGCATGATGCCGAGGAAGGAAAACCCGGCGATGACGGAGATGAATCCCTCCTTGCGCCGGGCGCGCAGATAGCGCGCGGCAAGCATCCATTCATATGGCGCAAATGGCCGTGTCTGCGTGACGTCGCTCATCGCCCTGTCCTGGCTGCTTCCGGTCCTAGGCCGCTCCGCCGATTATACGATTGAGCGCGGCTTCCGGTGTCAATGTTTCGCGCTCACCCGTGGCACGCCGCTTGATCTCGACCTCTCCCTGCTTGAGCCCGCGGGGGCCGACAATGACCTGCCAGGGAAGACCGATCAAATCCATCGTGGCGAATTTGCCGCCGGCGCGTTCGTCCGTGTCGTCATACAGCACGTCGAATCCCGCCGCGCCGAGTTTGCCATAAAGATCGTCGCATGCCGCGTCCGTTTCTGCATCATTTGCCTTCAAATTAATGAGCGCAACGTGAAACGGCGCGACGGGGTCGGGCCAGATGATCCCGTCGTCATCGTGGCTTGCCTCGATGATGGCGCCGACGAGACGCGACACGCCGATGCCGTAGGATCCGCACTCGATTGTCACCAGCTTTCCGTCCGGCCCCTGGACACGGCAATTCATGGGATCAGTGTATTTCGTGCCGAAGTAAAAAATGTGGCCGACTTCGATGCCGCGTGCGGAAACCCGTTTGTCTTCCGGGACTTCCTTCTCGAAGCGTTCGGCGTCGTGCTTCTCGTCCGTCGCCGCGTATTTGCTCGTCCACGATTTGACGATCGGTGTCAGGTCGGCATCGAAATCGATATCTTCGGCGGGCGCGCTGCCCTCGATGAGATCGCGGTCGCAATAGACCTGGCTTTCTCCGGTATCGGCCAGGACGATGAACTCATGGCTGAGATCGCCGCCGATGGGTCCGGTATCCGCCGCCATGGGGATCGATTTCAGGCCCATCCGCTCAAACGTCCGCAGATACGCGACGAACATCTTGTTGTACGACACGCGCGCATCCTCGGGTGACAGGTCGAAGGAATAGGAGTCCTTCATCAGGAACTCGCGCCCGCGCATGACGCCGAACCGGGGCCTGATCTCGTCCCGGAACTTCCATTGGATATGGTAGAGGATACGCGGAAGGTCGCGATACGACTTGACCGAATCCCTGAAGATTTCGGTGATCTGCTCCTCGTTCGTCGGGCCATACAGCATGTCGCGTTCATGGCGGTCGGTGATGCGCAGCATCTCCTTGCCGTAATCCTCGTAGCGCCCGCTCTCGCGCCAGATGTCTGCGGGCTGGATGGTCGGCATCAGCATCTCGAGCGCGCCGGCGCGGTTCTGCTCCTCCCGCACGATCTGCTCGATCTTTCTCAACACGCGGTATCCTGTGGGCAGCCATGAATAGATGCCGGCGCTCGACTGCCGGATCATCCCCGTGCGCAGCATCAATCGATGCGAGACGATCTCTGCTTCCTTGGGGTCCTCACGCAGGATGGGCAGAAAATACTGGCTGAGCCTCATGGGCGCTGCTTTCGCTTCGTGGCCGGGGCGCTGATGTGACTGCGCCAATCCGCACAAAGAACCTCAGGTGTCCAAGGTCTCTCGCGACGAATCCGCGACCGGATCAGCAGCTACAGATGAGGCGCTAATAGCTTACTTTGGCCAGGGGAGGCAATCCCGCTGCATCGGTTGACCGTAGAGGGTGAACTGGTTGTTGACGGGATCATAACCGTAACCGTCCGCATACAGCTTCACCGTCTTGTCGCCGAAGTGCTTTTCCCCGAGCTTGACATCGAAGCCTATATTGGGAAGCGGGTTCATCAAGGTGTCCACCGTATCGGCGGGCGGGACCGGATTGCCATACGCGTCGCGACCGGGAATGTAGTTGGCACCCGCTCCGGGTGCGATGGTGACGCAATCGGGATGGGCGATCAGTCCCTGCTGAAGCTGATGCTCGTTCGACCAGCGCGGCACGTGATAGCCGTTACCGCCGGACACATAGGCTCCGCTCATCACTGGCCGCGGCGTCAGCAGTATTGCCAGCGCGAACGCAATTGTCAGCATGTAAACCAGCAATTGATCGATGAAATTTGCTTCGTATTTCATAGCACGGAATAGTAGCAAATGAGGCTTAATACGCCCCTAATGAGACGGTTCAAACGACGTATTTTTCAGTGACCTTACTTAACGAAATTTTAGTTTCGAAATCATGTGAGTGAAATCGCTGTAACACATTGAAAATAAGAGATAATCGTATGGAGCGTGGGGCCGGTATATCATATCATCCGTACACGGACTAAAAAAGAAAATGACAAGGCCTCGGGGTTTCGATAGTGTGCCAAAAAAAAAGATACGTCTGTTCTGGACCTGAACATGTCACAGCCTTGTTAAGAGGCGCAGTATTTGGTCCAAGTCTTGGGAGGAAGACAGCTCCGAGCGCTCCATTTTCGGCAAGAGAATGTGAGCGCGGCTTCATCTGAAGTGCCTCTTGCCAGTTTTGCGTTTGAGCAGGGTGTTTGCACTTACAGGCTGCATAGTCAGGAGCCAATTGACTGCGAAGCAAGGTCTTCGGACCTTGCTTCTTTTTTTGCTGAACGGCAGTCTCACCCCAACGGGAAAAGTGCGCTTACGAGCGGCCCACTCTCTCGAATCGCGGCAGGAACGGGATGTCATCCAGGGTGATGCCGCTGCCCGCGACAAGCCAGTAGATCAGGGCAAAGATGACCGTTGCGGCAATGGTTGTCGCGAGCAGTTTGGCGCGCAGGTTCGGCGTGACGGGTGCGCTTTCCGCCGTGCCCGGGATGACCTCTCCGGCCTCCTCCTGCGTCTTCACGCCCCACGGCAGAATAGCGAACAGGACGATCCACCAGGTGACGAAATAGATCGCCACTGCGAATATCAGACTCATTGTAGCTCCTGTTCGGTTCTTAAGCTTCTTCGAGTTCGACCAGCGTGCCGGTCAGGTCCTTCGGATGCAGAAAAAGGACCGGTTTGCCATGAGCACCGATTTTCGGCTCACCGTCTCCCAGGACGCGCAAGCCTTCCTGCTGCAACCTGTCGCGCGCGCGGGTGATGTCGTCCACCTCATAGCAGATGTGATGAATGCCGCCTGCCGGATTGCGTTCCAGGAATTTCGCAATCGGCGAGCCTTCGCCAAGCGGTTCAAGCAGTTCCACCTTTGTGTTGGGCAGTTCGATGAACACGGTCGTCACACCGTGATCGGGTTGCGGCACCGCATCCGAGACCTGGGCACCCAGCGTGTCGCGGTAGAGTGCGGTCGCGGCGTCGATGTCGGGAACGGCAATAGCGATATGATTGAGGCGTCCGATCATGACAACTCCGACGTGGTTTCAACGCGATGTATTATAGCGCGCGGGCGTCTATATCACCGTCACCATAACACTGCAGGGCGGCTTTTTGCCCCAATGCGCGTTCACTTCGCCGCGCACGGCCCTGCGGACGGCTTCCGCCACAAGCGCGCTGTCGCGCCGGCGCGGACGCGGCAGCCCGTCGAGCACGCCAAGGGCCGCGTTGAGCATCAGGTCCTCAAAAAGAATACCGTCTCCGTTGGCCAACGGTATGCCGGTCGCGGTCACCTGCGGATCGGCCATCAGATCGCCCTTGGCGTTCAGCACGATGGAAACTGCGACCGCGCCGCCGAAGCTGAGGCGCCGGCGTTCCTCGACCGGCCCCTCTCCCGCGTATACAAGTACCTTGCCGTCGAGGTACAGACGCCCCGCCGGCGCGTCGTCGATCACCTCGGCGGGGCCGGGGCAGAGCCGGATCAGCGACCCGTTGCGCCCCGATACAACGTTCGCGATACCGTGCGACTTCGCCAGCTCGACCTGCGCTTCGAGATGGCGTGCTTCACCGTGCATCGGCACGAGTGCCTTCGGCTTCGTCCATTTGTAGAGCTGTTCGAGTTCACCCCGCCGCGGATGTCCCGAGACGTGAATGAGGGCGTCCGCATCGGTGATGACGTCGATCTCGCGGTCCACCAGGTTGTTCTGAACCCGTCCGACGGCCTTCTCGTTACCGGGGATGGTCCGGCTGGAAAACAGCACCATATCGCCGCGCGCGAACGTGACGCGCGGATGGGCGTCGGCCGCGATCCGCGAAAGCGCTGCCCGCCCCTCCCCCTGGCTGCCCGTGCACAGTGCGAGCACGCTCTCGCGCGGCAGGTGCCCGTAGTCGTCCTCCGTCAGGATATCATAGCCGGACGGCAGGTGGCCGGTTTCCTCGGCGACCTGAATGACACGTTTCATGGCGCGTCCGACAATCACGATATGCCGGTCCGCCGATGTTGCGGCCTCCATGGCCGAACGCAGCCGAGCGACATTTGAGGCGAAGGTCGTAATGGCCACCCGGCGCGGTGCATTATCCACGATATCGGCGAGCGTCTTTGCGACGTCCCCTTCCGATGCCGACAAACCTTCATGCGTGGCGTTGGTCGAGTCGCAGATCAACGCATCGATACCTTGTTTGCCGATCTCCCTGATGCGGGACTCGTCGGTCGCGGCGCCGACCACCGGCGTTGCGTCGAGCTTCCAGTCGCTTGAGTGAAAGACCGTGCCGGCCTCGGTCTGAATAAGCAGTGCGTTCGTCTCGGGTATGGAATGCGCCATATCGACCATTTCGACGCCGAATGGACCAATCTCGAGCCTGGACCGGCAGGGCACCTCCTCGATGGGGATATCGCCTTCCCGTCCCTCCTCGATCAGTTTTGCGCGCAACAGCGCGGCGGTGAAAGGTGTCGCATAGAGCGGCGCACGCAGTCGTGGCCACAGCATCATGACCGCACCGAAATGGTCCTCGTGCGCATGGGTCAGGACGATGCCGGCGAGATTGTCACGCTCTTCCTCGATGAACCGGATGTCCGGCAGGATGAGATCGACACCGGGTTCGATGGGGCCGCCAAAGGTCACGCCGAGGTCCACCATGAGCCAGCGGCGCCGGCGCGGCGGCCCAACGCCGTAGAGATACAGGTTCATGCCGATCTCGCCGACCCCGCCGAGAGGAAGAAAAACGAGTTCGGACCGAGATTTGGGTTGTTTTTTGGGCATATAGGATGCGTGAAATCTTGTTGAGCCGTCGTTATAGCGGGAAAACGTCGCCAGTTGTTATGCGCCTTTCGGAGCCGTCGGCCTGGGCCAGGATAAGCCCGCCGTTCTCATCCAGTCCCCGGTAAGAGCCGTTCAGTCGTTCATCTGCGAGCCGAACCTGAAGCGCCGTCCCCTTCGGCAGGGAACGCTCGTCCCAGGCGGCCCGAATCAGCTCGAAACCGCGTCCCTCGTTCCAGACGGACAGCCATTGCGCCGTTGTCCGCGCCAGTTGCTGCAGAGCCTCGGGCGGAGTTGTCTCTGCGCCGTGACACGCCAGGTCCGTTGCGGGGAACGGAACGTCTTGCGGATGCGCGGCGAGATTAATCCCGACGCCCATGACGACGGACAAGCGGCCGTTGCTGCCAGAGGTGCTTTCCAGCAGCAGCCCGGCGGTCTTTCTGCCGTTCAGCAGCAGATCATTCGGCCATTTGAGCTTGAGATTCACTTCATGATCCGCTGCCAGCACGGCGACGGCATCAAAGACGGCCACCGCTCCAACGAAGCCCAGTTGCGATGCCGTGCGGGCGTCGCACTGCGGGCGCAGCAACAGGCTGGCGAACAGATTGCCTTCGAGCGATTGCCAGGTCCGCCCGTGTCGCCCGCGCCCGCCGGACTGGCGCTGCGCCCAGATCCACAGGTTTTCCGGCTCGCCTGCCGCAATCAGGCGCAAACCCTCGGCGTTGGTTGAATCGAGTTCGTGATGAAACTGCAGGCGATAGTTTTCCGGGAGCGCGACGTGGTCGGTTCCCATGCGCTCAGAACAGGGATTTCGCCGCGGCGCTTGCGGCGGAAACCAGCGGTGACGGATAGACGAAGAACAAGATCACCAGCCCGCCTGAAACCGCGAGTACCGCCTGTAGACGTCCCGGCATGGCCTCGAACTTCTCTGCAGGCTCGTCGAAATACATGATCTTGACGATCCGCAGGTAATAGTAGGCGCCGACCACGCTGGAGAGGACGCCGATGACCGCAAGCGTGTACAGGCCGGCATTGATGGCCGCCAGGAACACGTAGAACTTGGCGAAGAACCCGGCCAGCGGCGGAATGCCAGCGAGCGAAAACAACAGCATCGCCAACAGGAACGCCATTGTCGGGCTGTTTCGCGACAACCCCGCAAGCTGATCGATATCCTCGACCATCCCGTCGCTGCGGCGCATAGCCAGAATGCAGGCGAAGACGCCAAGGTTCATGACGAGATAAATCGCGAGATAAACGATCACCGCCTGCGCCCCGGCCGCGTTGCCGGCGGCAAGCCCGACGAGCGCGTACCCCATATGGCCGATCGAGCTGTAGGCCATCAGCCGTTTGATGTCTGTCTGCCCGATCGCGGCAAAGGCGCCGAGGAGCATCGAGGCAATCGCAAGGAACACCACGATCTGCTGCCATTGCGGCGTAATCTCCGGGAACGCGGCGAGCACGGCGCGCAGGAACAATGCCATGGCGGCGACCTTGGGGGCGGCTGCGAAAAAGGCCGTCACCGGCGTCGGCGCGCCTTCATAGACGTCAGGCGTCCACATGTGGAACGGGACAGCGGAAACCTTGAATGCCAGACCGGCCAGGAAAAACACAAGGCCGAAGATGAGGCCCAGATTGGTTTCGCCGAGCGTCGCTGCCGCGGCGATGCCCGGGAAGCCGGTGGTTCCGGTGAAGCCGTAGATCAGCGAGCAGCCGTAAAGCAGCATGCCCGAAGACAGCGCGCCGAGGACGAAGTACTTCAGGCCGGCCTCGCTCGAGCGCACCGAGTCCGTTCGAAACGCGGCGATCACATAGAGCGCGAGGCTTTGCACTTCGAGACCCATATAGAGAGCGATCAGATCGTTCGCCGAGATCATCATCATCATGCCGACTGTGGCCAGCAGGATCAGGATGGGATACTCGAACTTTTCGAGCCGTGCGCGCCGCATATAATCAAACGACATCAGGATCGCTGCGGCGGAGCCGATCAGCGTGAGCACCTTCATAAATCGCGCGAAGGAATCGACGATAAAGGCCCCGTCGAACAAAACTCTTCCAGTCGCCGGCAGAAGCATGACAAGCATCGCCGCCACCAACAACAAGGCAATGGCCGACCAGCTTATGGCGTTGGTTGCGCGTTCGCCCCTAAAGGCGCCCACCATCAGCAAAACCATCGCGCCGACGGCGAGCAGAATCTCCGGCAGAGCCAACAGGTAGGTCACGAACGGGGATATGGTGGCGGTTTCGTTCATGTCGCGCCCCTATTGCGCCATCGCGAACGAAGCCTGCTGCGCGGCGGCAAGCGCGGCTTCGTAATTCTTGATCAGGTTCTGGACGGAAACGGCCATGACATCGAGCAGCGGCGCCGGATAGAAACCGAACAGGATGGTCAGGATAACCAGCGGGGCCATGACCAGAACTTCACGCGGTTCGAGATCCGTGATGCCCTTGAGTTCCGGCTTCTCCAGCCGGCCGAAGACCACGCGGCGGTAGAGCCACAGGGCATAGCATGCCGAGAGGATCACGCCGGTGGTCGCCAGGAAGGCGACCCACGTGTTGACGCGGAACGCGCCGACAAGGGTCAGGAACTCGCCGACGAAACCGCTGGTTCCCGGCAGGCCGACATTGGCCATGGTGAACACCATGAAACAGAACGCATAGAGCGGCATGCGGTTCACGAGGCCGCCATAGGCGTCGATCTGGCGCGTGTGCATGCGGTCGTAGATGACGCCTACGCACAGGAACAGGGCGGCCGACACGATGCCGTGGCTGAGCATCTGGAAGATGCCGCCTTCAAGGCCCTGGGTCGTCAGCGTGAAGATGCCCATGGTGACGAAGCCCATATGGGCGACGGAGGAATAGGCGATGAGCTTCTTCACGTCCTCCTGCGCCAATGCGACGAGCGAGGTGTAGATGATTGCGACGACGGACAGCAGGAAGATGAGCGGTGCGAACTGCTCCGACGCCAGCGGGAACATCGGGATCGAAAAGCGCAGGAACCCGTACCCGCCCATCTTCAGCAGCACGGCGGCCAGAACGACGGAGCCGGCAGTGGGTGCTTCGACGTGGGCGTCGGGCAGCCAAGTGTGGACCGGCCACATCGGCATCTTGACCGCAAAGGATGCGAGGAATGCGAACCACAGCCACGACTGCATCTCGGGCGGGAACTTGTAGGCAAGAAGCGTCGGGATGTCGGTGGTGCCCGCCTCCCAGTACATGGCCATGATGGCCAGCAGCATCAGCACCGAGCCGAGCAGCGTATAAAGAAAGAACTTGAAGCTCGCATAGACGCGCCGCTGGCCGCCCCATACGCCGATGATAAGGAACATCGGGATCAGGCCGCCCTCGAAGAACAGATAGAACACCACGAGGTCGAGCGCGCAGAACACGCCGACCATCAGCGTCTCCAGCACGAGGAAGGCCACCATGTATTCCTTCACCCGCGACTGTATGGCGGTCCAGCTTGCCAGGATGCACAGCGGCATGAGGAACGTGGTGAGAATGACGAACAGCATGGAAATGCCGTCGACGCCGACCCGGTAGTTGATGGCGCCGCCGAGCCACGCATATTTCTCCTCAAACTGGAAGACGTGCGTCGTGGGATCGAACTCGATCCAGATCACCAGCGACAGCAGGAACGTGATCAGGGTCGTCCACAGCGCCACATAGCGTGCGTTTCGGATCGCGATTTCATCGTCGCCGCGAATGGCCAGAATGAAGGCGGCACCGAGCAGCGGCAGGAAGATGACCGCGGAGAGTATGGGCCATCCAATCGTCATTGGCTCGCCCCCGGTGCAAACATGAAGTAGGTGATGAGCAGCGCGACGCCGATGAGCATGGCGAAGGCATAGTGATACACATAGCCGCTCTGGAGGCGGATCACGCCTTTCGTGACGTCAAGCACGCGCGCGGCCACCCCATCGGGACCGAGACCGTCAATGGTCGCCCCGTCCCCCTTCTTCCACAGGAACCGCCCGATGCGGAGCGCGGGGCGGGTGAAGATCGCGTCGTAGAGCTCGTCGAAATACCATTTGTGCAACAGGAACAGGTAGAGCGGACGGAACGCCGCGGCGAGGTTTGCCGGCGCCGCCGGCGTGACCTTGTAGAACAGAAACGCGACCAGGAACCCGGCCGCCATCATGAGTGCCGGCGAGAGTTTTACAACGAGCGGGGCCTCGTGCAGGTCGTTGATGATGTTGTTCGACGGCAGTGTGAACAACGACGTGCGCCAGAATTCCGAATATCCCGTGTGAATGAACAGGTCCTTGAAAAGGAAGCCGGCGCAGATCGACCCGACGATTAGCAGGGCCAGGGGAACGAGGATGATCAACGGCGATTCATGGGCCTTTTTGAAGACCTCCGGCTCGGAGCGGTTCTTTCCGTGGAAGGTCATGAACATCAGCCGCCACGAGTAGAAAGACGTCAGCAGCGCCGCGAACACCGTGAGCACGAAGGCGAACGAGCTGATCCCGGTTGTGGAGACATACGCCGCTTCGACGATGGCGTCCTTGGAGTAGTACCCCGCCAGGAACGGAAAGCCGGTCAGGGCCAGGGTACCGATCAGCATGGCGATCCATGTGTATGGCAGTACCTTGCGAAGACCGCCCATATTGCGCATGTCCTGCTCGTCATGCAGTGCGTGGATCACCGACCCTGAGCCCAGGAACAGCAGCGCCTTGAAGAAGGCATGGGTGAACAGGTGGAAAATGCCGGCCGCATAAGCGCCGACGCCGATGGCCACGAACATGTAGCCGAGCTGCGAACAGGTCGAGTATGCGACCACCCGCTTGATGTCGTTCTGGACGAGGCCGACGGTAGCCGCGAAGAATGCCGTTATCGCGCCGACGAGGGTTACGACCGCCAGCGCGGTCGGTGAAAACTCGAACATGGGCGAAAGGCGCGCCACCATGAAGACGCCCGCCGTCACCATGGTCGCGGCATGGATGAGGGCGGAGACCGGTGTGGGGCCCTCCATGGCGTCGGGAAGCCAGGTGTGGAGCAGGAACTGCGCCGACTTGCCCATGGCGCCCATGAACAGCAGCAGGCAGATCGCGGTCAGAACGTCGACCTCCCACCCAAGGAAGCTGAAAGTCTTGCCAACCTGATCCGGGGCGGCGGCGAACACGGTGTCGAACTGGATGGCGCCGAAGATGTAGAACACAGCGAAAATGCCGAGCGCAAAGCCGAAGTCGCCCACGCGGTTCACAACAAATGCCTTGATTGCCGCCGCGTTCGCCTCCGGCTTCTGGTACCAGAAACCGATCAACAGATATGACATGAGTCCGACACCCTCCCAGCCGAAGAAGAGCTGGAGGAAGTTGTCGGCGGTCACCAGCATCAGCATGGCGAAGGTGAACAGCGACAGGTAGGCGAAGAAGCGCGGCCTATGCGGATCGTGCGACATGTAGCCGATGGAGTAGATGTGCACGAGGCTGGAGATCGTGTTGACGACCACCAGCATGACGGCGGTCAGGGTGTCGATCCTCAACGCCCACGAGACCTGCAGTTCGCCGGATGTCACCCAGCGGAAGATCTCGATGCGTTCGTCCTGTCCGCCAAGGCCCACCTGGAAAAAGGCGAGCCAGGAAAGGAGCGCCGCGATCACGAGAAACGCGCTGGTGACGATTTCGCTGGCGCGTGCGCCGATCAGCCGGCCGAAGAATCCGGCAATCAGTGCCCCGGCGAGGGGCAGAAAGACGATGGCGTAATACATCCCCCTACCCCTTCATCATGTTTATGTCTTCGACCGCGATGGAGCCGCGGTTGCGGAAGTAGACGACGACGATGGCAAGGCCAATGGCCGCCTCCGCCGCCGCGACGGTCAGCACGAGCAGCGCAAAGATCTGGCCGACGAGATCGCCGAGGAAGGCGGAAAACGCGACGAAATTGATATTGACCGCGAGCAACATGAGCTCGATCGACATCAGGATGACGATCACATTCTTGCGGTTGAGAAAGATCCCGAAGATGCCGAGCGTGAACAGGATCGCGGCGAGTGTCAGATAGTGCGGGAGTCCTACGGTCAACATCGCGCGCCTCCTACAGCCCCTGCCCGGGTTCGACTTCCCGGACCTCGATCGCATCTTCACGCCGGCGCGCGACCTGCTCGGCGATATTCTGCCGCTTGACGCCTTCCTTGTGATGCAGGGTCAGGACAATCGCGCCAATCATGGCGATCAGCAGAATGATGCCCGCTGCCTGGAAGAAATAGACGTACTTGGTGTAGAGGACCTGGCCGATCGCCTCGGTGTTGGAGACTTCCGACGGCGGTGGCGTGGGTGTCGTGACGTGTGCAGCGACCTCCGGCGTGATTGCCCAGGCGCCGAGAACAAGAATGAGCTCAATGAGCAGAACGAGCCCAATGAGCGCCCCGACGGGCAGGTAGGTGATGAATCCTGCCCGCAATTCGGCGAAATCAACGTCGAGCATCATCACCACGAACAGGAACAGCACGGCGACTGCGCCGACATAGACGACGACGAGAATGAGCGCGAGAAACTCCGCGCCGAGCAGGATGAAAAGGCCGGCGGAGTTGACGAATGCCAGGATCAGGAACAGCACCGCGTGCACGGGATTGCGCGCGGAAATGACCATAAGGCCCGAGCCCACGCAGACCGTGGCGAACAGATAGAAAAAGGCGTCTGCGACAATCATGCGTCCGTTCCGTGTCCCCCCGAATGACCCGCTTTAACGGTACGGCGCGTCGAGGGAAATGTTTTTTGCGATTTCCCGTTCCCAGCGATCGCCGTTCTCCAGCAACCGCTCCTTGTCGTAATAGAGTTCTTCGCGGGTTTCGACCGCAAATTCGAAGTTCGGCCCCTCGACGATGGCGTCGACTGGGCACGCTTCCTGGCAGAACCCGCAATAGATGCACTTGACCATGTCGATGTCGTAGCGGGTCGTGCGGCGCGTGCCGTCGTTGCGCCGCGGGCCGGCTTCGATGGTGATGGCCTGCGCCGGGCAGATCGCTTCGCACAGCTTGCAGGCGATGCAGCGCTCCTCGCCGTTCGGATAGCGCCTGAGCGCATGCTCTCCGCGAAACCGCGGGCTGAGCGGCCCCTTCTCGAAGGGATAGTTCACAGTGGCCTTGGGCTTGAAGAAGTACTTCATGCCGAGCCAGAACGCGGACGCGAACTCCAGAAGGAGCAACGACTTCGCCGCCTGAACAACTCTGGCCATCTCACCTTTTCCTTTCACTCATGGTGCCAGGTCGAAAAAGTGCAGAACCGATGCAACGGCAACGATCATGAACAGCGACAGGGGCAGGAACACCTTCCATCCCAGCCGCATGAGCTGATCGTAGCGGTAGCGCGGCACGATCGCCTTGACCATGGAAAACATGAAAAACACGAACACGACCTTGAACACGAACCAGAACACGCCGGGTAGCCAGTTGAACGGCGCGACGTCAAACGGCGGCAGCCAGCCACCGAGAAACAGGATCGTGGTCAGGGCGCACATAAGCACGATGGCGACATACTCACCCAGCATGAACAGCAGATACGGAGTGGAGGAGTATTCGACCATGAAGCCCGCGACGAGTTCCGACTCCGCTTCAGGCAGGTCGAACGGCGGGCGGTTCGTCTCGGCGAGCGCCGATACGAAGAAGATGATGAAGAGCGGGAACAATGGCAGCCAGAACCAGTTGAACATACCGAGGCTGCCCTGCTGGGCCATCACGATTTCCGTCAGGTTCAACGACCCGACGCACAGCAGCACGGAGATGATCACAAAGCCGATGGATACCTCGTACGACACCATCTGGGCCGCGGATCGCAGGGCGCCGAGAAACGGGTATTTCGAGTTGGATGCCCAGCCGCCCATGATGACGCCGTAAACCTCGAGGGACGAAATGGCGAACACGTAGAGAATACCGACATTGATGTTGGCAACCGCCCAGCCAGGACTGACCGGAATGACCGCCCAGGCGGACAGGGCCAGCACGGCGGAAACCACAGGCGCGAGCAGGAATACGCCCTTGTTGGCGCCGGCCGGTATCACCGGCTCTTTCAGAATGAATTTCAGGAAGTCGGCAAATGACTGGAGGAGGCCGAACGGGCCGACCACGTTCGGGCCGCGGCGAAGCTGGACGGCGGCCCAGATCTTGCGGTCTGCGAGCAGCAGGAACGCGATCAGGACCAGCAGCACCACGAGCAGCAGGACGCTGTGCGCCGCAATCACCACGACCGGCCAGACATATGCCCAGAAGAACTCAGCCATCGGTACCGGTCTTTTCAACGCCCGCCTTCATGGCGGAAAGCTCGCCCATGATCGCCGAGGCGCGCGCAATCGCATTGGTGAGATAATAGTCCGTGACCGTGCGCGCAAAGGGCTGCTTCGTGAGGCGTGCACCGCCTGCGCTGAGCGCGCTCAAATCGAGGCCATCGCTGTGGTCGATTTCGTCGATCATCGCCAGATGCCGATACTCCGCGAACATCGCGCTTCGGAGTTCGGCGAGGCTGTCATATTCGAGCGGAACGCCAAGTTCGGCGGACAGCGCCCGCAGGACTGCCCAGTCCTCGCGCGCATCGCCCGGCGGAAACACCGCGCGATCCGCCATCTGCGGCCGACCCTCGGTGTTGACGTAGATGGCGCTCTTTTCCGTATAGGCGGCACCGGGCAGAATAACATCCGCACGATGCGCACCGGCGTCCCCGTGGGTTCCGATATAGACGACGAACGCCTTGCCGAGGTCAGCCATATCGATTTCATCGGCGCCGAGCAGGAACACGATTTCGACCTTGCCCGATTGGGCCGCTTTCAGAATGCCCGCCGTGTCGAGCCCGCCCTTGCCGGGCAGGAACCCGAGATCGAGGCCGGCGACACGGGACGCGGCGTGGTGGAGGACGTTGAACCCGTTCCAGCCGCGCTTGACGACACCGGCGGCGTCCGCAAGCTTTGCGACCTGCGCCATCACCGCGGCACCGTCACTGCGTGCGAGCGCACCGCTCCCGACGATGATCATGGGCCGTTTGGCGCCTTTGAGCGTCTTGAAGAAGTCATACTTGCCGCTTGCAAGGTCGGCAAGGGACTGCGGGCCTGCGCCGATATAGTCGTGCTCGTAGGTGAGATCGGTTTCCGGACCGATCAGCCCAACCTTGATTGCGCCGGCGCGCCAGCGCCTGCGGATGCGCGAATTGAGCACCGAGGCTTCCCAGCGCGGGTCGGTGCCGACCAGCAGAAGCGCGTCTGCCTCCTCCAACGCTGCAATCTCGGAATTGAACAGATAGCTCGCCCGGCCCTTCGCCGGGTCGATAATTGCGCCGTCCTGGCGGCAATCCATATTGGCGGATTTCAGGCGCGTCATGAGGTCTTTCAGGGCGAACATGTCTTCCGCACCGGCGAGGTCTCCGGCGATAGCCGCGAGCTTTGAGCCGCTCAGACCTTTCACCTTGCGCGCAACCGCCGCGAACGCGTCGTTCCATGTGGCCGGCTTCAGCTTGCCGCGCACACGGACATAGGGCTGGTCGAGACGCTGTGTGCGCAGGCCGTCCCAGACGAACCGCGTCTTGTCGGAAATCCACTCCTCGTTCACGTCGTCATTGTTGCGCGGCAGGATACGCATGACCTCACGCCCGCGCGTGTCGACGCGGATGTTGCTCCCGATGGCATCCATCACATCGATTGATTCCGTCTTGCGCAGCTCCCATGGCCGGGCGGCAAAGGCGTAAGGCTTCGAGGTGAGCGCGCCCACGGGACAGAGATCGATGACATTGCCGGAAAGCTCCGACATCATGCCCTGCTCCAGATAGGTTGTGATTTCCGCGTCCTCACCGCGCCCGGTCATGCCGAGTTCCTCGACGCCCGCGATCTCCGTCATGAAGCGGACGCAACGCGTGCAGTGGATGCACCGGGTCATGATCGTCTTGATCAGCGGTCCGACGTTCTTGTCTTCAACCGCGCGCTTGTTTTCGATGAACCGGCTGCCGTCGACGCCGTAGGCCATCGCCTGATCCTGCAGGTCGCATTCCCCGCCCTGATCGCAGATCGGGCAGTCGAGCGGGTGATTGATCAGGAGGAACTCCATCACCCCTTCGCGCGCCTTCTTCACGGTCTCGGAGTTGGTGCGGATTTCCGGCGGCCCACCGTCGCGCCCCGGGCGCAGTTCGTTCACACCCATTGCGCACGAGGCGACCGGTTTCGGCGCGTCCACGACTTCCACCAGACACATGCGGCAGTTTCCGGCGATCGACAGGCGCTCGTGGTAACAGAAGCGCGGGATTTCGACCCCCGCTTCCTCGCAGGCCTGGATCAGCGTGATGCCGTCCGCGACCTCGATCTCGTTACCGTCGATGATGAGTTTCGGCATGGCCTGAAATCGTCTCTCCTGTTACTCCGCCGCGGCCGGTTCGCGCACGGCGCCTTCCGGTTTCGGGTTGGCGCTGTATTGATCGATTCGCTCCTCGATGACATGGCGGAAATGCGTGATCAGTCCCTGTACCGGCCAGGCGGCTGCGTCACCCAGGGCACAGATCGTGTGCCCCTCAACCTGATAGGTCACTTCGAGCAGCATGTCGATTTCGCGTTTTTCCGCCTCGCCGCGCGCCATGCGGTCGAGCACGCGGTACATCCATCCGGTGCCCTCGCGGCACGGCGTGCACTGGCCGCAGCTTTCGTGCTTGTAGAAATAGGACAGGCGCGCGATGGCGCGGATGATGTCCGTGCTCTTGTCCATGACGATGACGGCGGCGGTGCCGAGACCGGACTTCAGCGCCGCCAGGGAATCGAAATCCATGTTCAGCGACTGACAGCAATCCTGCGGCAGGCAGCGCACCGAAGACCCGCCGGGGATGACGGCGAGCAGGTTTTCCCATCCCCCGCGCACGCCGCCGGCATGACGTTCGAGCAATTCCTTGAGCGTGATGCCCATTTCCTCCTCGACGTTGCACGGCCGGTTCACATGTCCGGAAATGCAGAACAGCTTGGTGCCGGTGTTGTTCGGGCGGCCGAGGCCGGCAAACCAGCTCGCGCCGCGGCGCAGAATGTCCGGCGCGACGGCGATGCTTTCCACATTGTTGACCGTGGTCGGCGCCCCGTAGAGGCCCGCGTTCGCCGGGAACGGTGGCTTCAGGCGCGGCTGTCCCTTCTTGCCCTCAAGGCTCTCCAGAAGGGCCGTCTCTTCGCCGCAGATATAGGCGCCGGCGCCATGGTGTAGATAGAGGTCGAAGTCGTATCCGTGGACGTTGTTCTTGCCGATCAGCTTGGCGTCGTAGGCTTCGTCGATGGCCGCCTGCAGGCGTTCACGTTCGTGGATGAATTCACCGCGGATGTAGATATAGCCAACGTGCGCACCCATGGCGAAGCTTGCGATCAGGCTGCCCTCGATAAGTAGGTGCGGATCGTGGCGCATGATCTCCCGGTCCTTGCAGGTGCCGGGCTCGGATTCATCAGCGTTAACAACGAGGTAGTGCGGCCGTCCATCCGATTCCTTGGGCATGAACGACCACTTCAGGCCGGTCGGGAAGCCGGCGCCGCCGCGGCCGCGCAAACCCGAGGCCTTGATCTCCTCGATGATCCAGTCGCGGCCTTTCTCGAGGAGCTTTTTCGTTCCTCTCCATGCGCCACGTTTCTTGGCGCCCTTGAGGCCCCAGTCCTCAAAGCCATAGAGGTTTCGGAAAATGCGGTCTTCGTCTTTGAGCATTATTTCCCGCCTCTCTTCGTGGCGCTCTTGGTCCGCGCCGTAGACGGCTTGCGTTTTGTGGTTCGGGTCGATTTTGCCGCGCTGCTCTTCTTCGACTCCGCAGCGCCGTTCATCAGTGTCGTCGGACCGCCTTCAGGACAGGAGAACTGCCGCCCGTTCTGCGGACCAGGCTTCACCTCCCTGCCGGCTTTCAGATCGGCGAGAAGCTGCTCGAAACTCTCCGCCGTCAGGTCTTCGTAGTAGTCCTTGTTGATCTGGACCATCGGCGCATTGGCGCACGCGCCGAGGCATTCGACCTCGAGCCAGGAGAACAGGCCGTCTTCGGTCACCTGCTGCTGCTCGCCGATCACCCGCCGGCAGACCTCCTTGAGGTCATTGGCGCCGCGCAGCCAGCACGGCGTCGTACCGCAAAGCTGGACGAAATATTTGCCCACCGGCGACAGGTTGAACATGGTGTAGAAAGTGGCGACCTCGTAAACGCGGATGTAGGCCATATCGAGCAGGTCGGCCACGGCCCGAAGTGCGGGTTCCGGCAGCCATCCGCCATGTTGTTCCTGCGCGCGCCAGAGCAGCGGTATCACCGCCGACGCCTGGCGGCCCTTCGGATACTTCTTCATCTGGTCCCTGGCCCACTTGAGGTTCGCAGGCGAGAACTTGAAGGCGTCCGGCTGGACGGGATCGAGGCGGCGCACACTCATCGGTCGACCTCCCCGAACACGATGTCCAGCGAGCCGAGGATGGCGGAGACGTCGGCCAGCATGTGGCCCTTGCACAGAAAGTCCATGGCCTGAAGATGGGCGTATCCAGGGGCTCTGATCTTGCACCTGTAGGGCCGGTTGGTGCCGTCCGAGACCAGATAGACGCCGAACTCGCCTTTCGGCGCTTCGACCGCGGCGTAAACCTCGCCGGCAGGCACGTGGTAGCCCTCCGTGTAGAGCTTGAAGTGATGGATCAACGCTTCCATCGAGCGCTTCATCTCGCCGCGACTCGGCGGCACGATCTTCTGGTTGGGCGTCGCGACCGGACCGCCCTGCCCGCGCAGCTTTTCGCAGCATTGGCGCATGATCCGCACTGACTGGCGCATCTCCTCCATGCGGATGAGATAGCGGTCGTAACAGTCGCCGTTCTTGCCGACAGGGATATCGAAATCGAGATCGTTGTAACACTCATAGGGCTGCGCCTTGCGCAGATCCCACGCCGCGCCCGAGCCGCGCACCATCACGCCGGAGAACCCCCAGGCGAACGCGTCGTCAAGCGAGACCACGGCGATGTCGACGTTGCGCTGCTTGAAGATGCGGTTGTCGGTCAACAATCCCTCGATGTCGTCGAGCACCTGTAGGAAAGGGTCGCAGAACGCTTCGATGTCGTCGATCAGTTCCGGCGGCAGGTCCTGATGCACCCCGCCCGGCCGGAAATAGGCCGCATGCATGCGTGAGCCTGACGCACGCTCGTAGAAGATCATCAGCTTCTCGCGTTCCTCGAAGCCCCAGAGCGGCGGGGTCAGCGCACCCACATCCAGTGCCTGAGTCGTGACGTTGAGCAGATGCGAAAGCAGCCGGCCGATCTCCGAATAGAGCACGCGGATCAGTTGCCCGCGCAGCGGCACGCTGATGTCCAGCAACTTCTCGATCGCGAGCGCGAAGGCATGCTCCTGATTCATCGGCGCGACATAGTCGAGCCGGTCGAAATACGGGACCGCCTGAAGATAGGTCTTGTGTTCGATCAGCTTTTCGGTGCCGCGATGCAGCAGCCCGATATGCGGGTCGACGCGCTCCACGACTTCGCCGTCGAGTTCGAGCACCAGGCGCAGCACACCATGCGCCGCGGGATGCTGCGGCCCGAAGTTGATGGTGAAGTTGCGGATTTCCGTTTCTGCCATCGCTCGTCTCTGTTACGCGTTCCGTGCCGCGCAGACTGCGGTCGTCACTGTCATGACGTCGCGCTCCCGTTGCCGCCTTCGCCTGCCTTCTCATCGCCCGGAAGAACATAGTCGGTTCCTTCCCATGGGCTGATGGCGTCGAAGTTCCGGAACTCCTGGGAGAGTTTTACGGGTTCGTAGACGACACGTTTCTGATCTTCGTCATATCGCACCTCGACAAATCCGGTCAGGGGAAAGTCCTTGCGCAGCGGATGTCCCTGGAAGCCGTAATCCGTGAGGATGCGGCGCAAATCCGGATGGTCGGAAAAGAGAATGCCGTAGAGGTCAAACGCCTCGCGTTCGAACCAGTTTGCGGCGGGAAAGATGTCGACCACGCTCGGGACCGGCGTCGCCTCGTCGGTGCTGGTCTTGACGCGGATGCGCATGTTCTGGCGCGGGCTGAGCAGATGGTAGACCACGTCGAACCTGTCGGCACGATCCGGGTAATCGACCCCGGCGATATCGATCAGGCAGTCGAACAGGCAGCGGGCGTCGCTCCTGAGGAATTTGATCACATCGGCGATATGCTCCCGCGACACCTCAACCGTCAACTCGCTGTAAGCGACCTGCCAGCCACGGACGGCCTCGTCGCCGAGCGACTCGGCAACAAACTCCCCAAGGTCTCTCAAGCCCGCGTCCATCTTTGCCGCCGCTCGTCTTCCTTGTGCCTAGCGTTCAATGGTGCCGGTTCGGCGAATCTTCTGCTGGAGAAGCAGGATGCCGTAAACCAGTGCTTCGGCGGTCGGCGGGCACCCCGGAACATAGATATCGACCGGCAAGACGCGGTCGCATCCCCGCACGACGGAATAGGAATAGTGGTAGTAGCCGCCGCCATTGGCGCAACTGCCCATGGAAATCACATATCTCGGCTCCGGCATCTGGTCATAGACCTTGCGGATGGCCGGCGCCATCTTGTTGGTCAGTGTGCCGGCGACGATGATTACGTCGGACTGGCGGGGGCTGGCGCGCGGCGCGAAGCCGAATCGCTCGACGTCGTAGCGCGGCATCGACGCCTGCATCATTTCAACCGCGCAGCAGGCGAGCCCGAACGTCATCCACATCAGCGAACCGGTGCGGGCCCAGTTGATGAGATCGTCGGTGGACGTGACCAGGAAGCCCTTGTCCGCCAGCTCGTTCGAGATTTCGGTGAAGAACGGCGGCGCCTCGGAGCTTGCCGGGGCCGAACCGTCGCGGCGGTGATCAAAGACCGGTGGCGGGATCAATCCCATTCGAGCGCCCCTTTCCGCCATTCATAGATGAAGCCGATTGTCAGAATGCCGAGAAAGACCATCACCGACCAGAACCCGAAAGTTCCCACTTCCTTGAACGAAACGGCCCAGGGAAACAGAAAGGCCACCTCGAGATCGAAGATGATGAAAAGGAGTGCGACGAGATAGAACCGCACGTCGAATTTCATGCGTGCATCGTCGAATGCCTTGAAGCCGCATTCATAGGCCGAAACCTTCTCCGGATCGGGGTTCGAGACGGCGACGAAGAAAGGCGCGGCCATCAGCACCACGCCGATGACCAACGAGACTCCGATAAAGATCGCGACGGGCAGATACTGCAAAAGCAATTCGTTCATGGCCTCACCTGGCTTGGGCGCGTGGGTTCAGCGGGCAGCGAACAAACCACTCGACGGTTTGCCGGTGCCGCACTCCGCCATGAACGCGCCGGTGCATGGTCATTGTTGCAACGCATTCACTGTAATGGAAAGTACCCCCCTGCTTCAATCGGAGGCTCTGAAAATATGTAGTGCCACACCCGCTTTAACCCACCTCATTTAGCAAGGCAAGTGAATGCGCGCCGCACGTTTTCGTGCAGCAGCTCGGCAGGGCAATTTGTCGTGATTTCTGGTGCTGGTGGCGGGAGTGACGGGACTCGAACCCGCGGCCTCCGGCGTGACAGGCGGGCGCTCTAACCAAACTGAGCTACACCCCCTTGAAGCGGGGCCCACGGCCCCAGTGCCTCCAAGACCGCAC
>JANQLP010000145.1 GCA_028280515.1 Hyphomicrobiales bacterium | reverse complement strand
GCCTAACCTGGATCAGGACGGCCGCGCCGTCAGTTTGGCGATCGCGGCACTGCCCCATGTCAGGATCACGAGCAACAGCCCCACTGCTGCCGTCGCCGTTACGATATAGAACGGCAGGCGGATATCGACCGCCATCAGCCCCCCGCCGATCAGGGACATCACCCCGCCGGAAAGGCAAAACACGGCGGTCGTCACACCCATGACCCAGCCCTGGTCGGCCTCGCTGACACTGCTGGAGAACAGTCCCAGCAGCGTGGGGTACGACACCCCGAACAGGAAGTAGAAGAAGAAGATCGGAACATAACTCAGGACCGGGTACGGCAGCAGCACGAAGGCCAGCGCACAAACAACCATCGTGAGCAGACTTGCGCCGATAATATGCCGCTTCTCGAAGCGTGCCTGCGCCGGTTTGACGAGGAAGGTGCTGCTCGTCGCCAATGCGACGCCAATCACCAGCATTGCGATGCTGCCGCCGACGACGCCATATCCGAAAGCGCTGGTCAGGTAATTGTCGATAAAGATGAAGAAGGTGCTGTTGGCGATCATGAACAGCGCGTAGACCGGCATGATCTGCATGACCACCGGATGCTGCGTCACCCGCCAGAGCGCGTCGGTGATGTCGCGCGGCCGGAAGACGAAGGGGGTGCGCTCCTTGCGAATGTCGTGAAAGAAAATCATCACCAGCACGATGGCGATCATCACCAGCACGAACGCGCCGTAGAACGGCAGCTTCAGGCTGGCGATCCCGCCGAGCAGGGCGGGGTCGGACAGCAACGCGCCGATAATCGGGCCGCCGACCAGCCCGAAGCTGACCCCGGTGACGATATAGCCCATGTTGCGGTCGCGGTCGGCCTCGTCCGTGCTGCCGTCGATCATGGCCGCCTGGGCGATCGGCTGATTACCCGCTGTGAACCCGGTAATCGCCCGGCCGAGGATCAGCAGCCAGATGCTGTTTACATAGAGCGAGATAATGGTCAGCGCATAGCCGGCAAGCGCCCCACCGAGACAGATCAGCATGGCATTCTTGCGGCCGATGGAATCGGAGACCTTGGCGACGTAAACCACACCGAGAAACCAGGACAGGAAAAACGTTCCGATCACCAGCCCGTAGTCGAAGTGGCGCCGGTCCATGGACGTCCCTTCCGGACG
Source organism: Hyphomicrobiales bacterium (assembly GCA_028280515.1). Taxonomy (GTDB): domain Bacteria; phylum Pseudomonadota; class Alphaproteobacteria; order Rhizobiales; family Methyloligellaceae; genus UBA2767. The sequence goes on along the minus strand of JANQLP010000145.1, from coordinate 12,193 downwards.
GAAACCCGATGAGCGGTCCATGATCAGCGTATTGATGATCGGAAAGACCAGCCCCTGACCGATCAGGTCGACGAAAACCACGAACATCAGTGTGATCTTCGCCATTGCCGTCATCGTGACGCGTCCCCCCGGAAGTGATCCATTGTCAGCGGGAGCATAGGAGATGCCGGGACGCGGACCAAGCGGAGTTTGGCCAATCGCCTGGACGTCCGCCTTCGGCCGCAAAGCAGATACAAGACGCACCGACGCCTGGTGTTCGCTTCTAACCCAGAGCTGCCACTAGGCCCGTGGCGCTTGCGTCTCGTTCCCTTCCGCCCTTGAAGCCTTACGCCTGGGCATTGACCTTGCACTGGAATCCGTGAGCGAAAATGCGGTCAGGGACTGGTGCTTCGGGCAATGACTCGACCACGGCTTGTGAACGAAATGCCATGTGTCCCCGTGCCACCAATCATGACTGCCTCCACTATTGGACTCATGACCGGAGATTTCGCCAATACAACCGCCAAGACAATCGGGAAAAGACAACCGATATGTGTTGTGCTACGGCCACAACTTCATGATGAAACGGCATAAATCTCCTCAGTTCCCGCGTAGGTTGCTGGATCAAGTAAAGGATTCGCCCATAACTCTCCCAAATATCTGTTTGAACGATGTAACCGGCACAGACCGGGGGGCTTGGGATGGCGAGACGGGACCGAAGGCGTGCTGCCGCACTTGCGCGGAAGGGCCGCCTTGGCAAACCTTCAAAGGCAGCACCGCAGACTAAGGGTTGGGCAGAGATTTGCCGGGCCGACAGCCATGCGCTTCTGCTCGGAACCACGCTGGTCTCCGCCGCGATTCTCGGCATGGTCGCCGCACCTGCTCCGGCGCATGCCGTACGCGCCTGTGTCCAGCCGGGCTCGCCGACGCCGATCGACGACTTCTCCAATGCCGATGCCATCACATGCGTCAACACCGAGGCGCGGACGGCCGACGGTGTTCCGGCCGGCGAAGATGAGGCGATCGCGATCGGGACGAACGGCAATGATCTCTTCATTACGCTCGATAACAGCGGTCAGTTGACGGCGGTCACGGGGCCGGCTCAGGCGTCCGGCATCGACGTGAATACGCTGGGCGACCGCAGCACGATCAATGTCACCAACAGCATCGCAATCCAGGCGAGCAGCGCCGCAGGCGCGCGCGGGATCAATGCTTCCACGAACGGGCTGGATGCCCGGATCGATATCTTCAATACCGGTGACATCACGGCATCCTCGGGCGGCGATGACAGTTATATCCAGGGCATCGCGGCTACCGCCAACGGCATTAACAGCCCGATCAAGATCATCAATCAGGGCAGTATCCGGTTGCAGGGCAACGGCACCGACGATCGCAGCCGCGCCATCGATGCGTATACTTTAAACAACAACAGTTCCATCCACATCGAGAACAGTGGCGACATTGTCGTGGTCACAGGCACTTTTCTTGACAGCTACTATAGTGTTGACAGCAACGTTAGGCCGTTTGGAATCGAGGCGGGCATCCAAGGCAGCAACAGCGACATCTACATCAAGAACAGCGGGAAAATCTCGGTCACGAGCAGTACCTTCTTTGGCTCGCGTGGTATCAGAGCCGACACATATGATGGCGCCGTGAACTCCGACATCGTGGTTGTGAATAGCGGCGAGATCGAAGTGACCTCAACGGCGGGCAGTGGCCCGCGTGCCATCCAGTTGAATTCGTATGGTGGTGACGCCAGGGTTTACAATACCGCCAACCTCACGGGCACCTCGAAGCAGGGCGGGAGCGTCAGCGGTATCGACGCAGATACCTATGCCGACAACGCTTCGGCGGTGGTGCGCAACAGCGGCGATATCCGGGTGACCTCGGAGCAGGGCGGCAGCACCCGCGGCATCGATTCGTTTACCGAGGCGGGCGCCTCCATCGACATCATCAACAGCGGCGACATCTGGTCCACGGCCAGCGCATCTCCAGCTTTTGGTGAGGGTTCAAGCGCGCGCGGTATCGAAGGCACCTCCTTCGGCACCAACGCGGACATCCGCATCGAAAACAGCGGCAATCTTGAAGTCACCGCTGGAGATGCCATCAACAACGCCTATTCCGGCGGCAGCGCCCGGGGCATCGATGCGGACACGCGCTCAGCCTGTACAGTGTGTTTCGGCGACAGCATCGACATTGAGATCATCAACAGCGGTAATATCCAGGTGAAAGGTGGGGATGGCGCTCCCGCCTATTTCGGTTATGCGGGTTTCGGTAGCGCCCGCGGCATCGAGGGCCACACGGATGCCAACAACAGTCCCATAACCATCACGAACAGCGGTGACGTCACGGCAACCGGGGGAACAAACGGTTATGCTCGTGGTTTGAACGCGCTCACCGACGGTCCCAACAGCACAATCACGATCCAAAACAGCGGCGCCGTAGCGGCCAGTGCGACCAACCAGCCGGGTGTCGGCATATTCGCCTCTGCGACCGGCGCAAACAGTCCGGTTCTCATCACGAACAGCAGCGGCGGCGGCGTGACCGGCAATACCTATGCGATCCAGAGCGAAAGCTCACTTAGCAACACCGTGAACAATTCCGGCACGGTGACCGGTAACGTGCTGTTCAATGGCGGCGGCAGCAACGCCTTCAACAACCAGGGCGGCGGGTTGTTCAATGCCGGCGCGACGGTGAACCTCGGCGCCGGGAACCTCTTCACCAATGACGGCGATCTGTCGCCGGGCGGCACCGGCACCATCCAGCTCACGACACTGACCAGCAACATCGTCCAGAACGGCGGCGGCCTGTTCACCGTCGATGCCGACCTCGGCGCCACCGACTCGGACCTCGTCAACGTCTCCGGCACGGCCAATCTCAGCGGCAATGTGCTGGCGCAGGTCATCAATCCGGCGTTCGGTCCGCAATCGAACGTCATCCTGTCCGCCGCCGGCGGCACCACCAACAACGGCCTGGGGCTTCTGGCGAGCCCCGCCCTGCAGGCAACGCTCTCCTTCCCCAACGCAAACGATGTCGTGCTCGGTGTCGACATCGACTTCACGCTGCCTGGTGTCGCCCTCAACCAGAACCAGAACGCTGTGGCGAGCAATCTCAATGCCATTGTGGGGTCTGGCGGCGGCACGGTGGGCCCTGTGCTCTCGGCCTTGCTCAACGGGGTGCTGTCGGTTCCCGATCATATCGACGGTCTCGACCAGCTCATCCCCGAGGGCTATCGCAACACCGAGACGGTGGGTCTGTTCGCGGCGGAAGAGTTCAACGAGACGCTGCTGAGCTGCCCGCAGACGGGAGACGGGTACACTGCGGTCTCTCAGGGCCAGTGCATGTGGGTGCGCTACGGCGGACGCTGGACCGACCGTGACGGCACGTCACAGACCATAGGCTATGAAGAGGACTCTCATGGCATTTCCGGCGGCGGCCAGGTGGCGATCGCGCCGAACTGGTTCGTCGGCGTGGCAGCAGCCTATGAGACGTCCGATCTCGACACCGACAACAATGCCTCCGCCGACACCGACCGCTACATGCTTGGCAGCGTCATCAAGTATCAGAGTGGCCCTGTGCTGATGGCGGTTGCCGGTTCCTTCAGCACCGGTGAGGTCGACATGGCGCGAAGGTTGAACATCGGCGGCTTTACCCCAACGGCGCGATCGAGCTACGATGTCGACCATGTGGGCGCGACCTTCCACGCGGCCTATCTTCTGGACCGCTCTTCCTGGTACGCCAAGCCCTTCGTCGACGTGAACGTCACCCATATCGACCGGGACAGCGCGACCGAGACCGGCGGCGGCGCGGCCAACCTCAGTATTTCCGGTTCCGACGAGACCTATTTCTCGGTGACGCCCGTCCTTGAGCTCGGCGCCACGATTGACCGCGGCGACGGACGCACCATGAGACCGTACGTCCGCGCCGGCGTGACCATCTATGGCGACACCGACCAGTCCGTCACCGCGCGCTTCGTAGGCGCCCCGGCGGCGGCCGGCGGCTTCACGACCAATTCCGAGTTCGATGACGTCTTCGCCGACATCGCGGCCGGCGTGACGTTGTTCGATGGAGACCAGCACACAGTCTCCGCCGGTTACGAGGGCCGCTTCTCCGACGACACCGAGATCCACGGCTTCTTCGTGAAAGGCACGCGGACGTTCTGAACCGTCATCCCGGACAGTGCGCGCGTCACGTGATCCGGGATCCAGCGCAAAAATGGGCGAAGCCGCTCTGGATTCCGGCTTCCGCCGGAATGACGAGAGGGGGATGCTGGGCGGGCAAGACAACGCCCGAAATCCCGGACAAGGGCCGACCACCGCGACAGGTGCGACACCGCCTCCGATCAGGTATCCATACAAGGTGCGGCAAAGCCACTTTGCAATCCCGCCGCAGCCCCAACTTATTGGGTCGGGTATTCTTCGAGAGGGTCGTGGGTAATCAGGCCCAGCACTTCATCGGTGGCAAAGCTGAGCGACATGGCGCGCGGCGCGCCCGGCACGACGGCGACGTCGTACAGTTCGCTCACGGCACCGTCGATGCGGAACCAGTGCACGCACGCGCCGGTCTCAAGGTCGATCACCTGTACGCCGCACCAGGGCTCGGAGTCCGCACCCGCAAGCTTCTTGTCCAGCGCCAGACCCTCGAAGCGCTCGTAGCGGGGCTTGGAGAGGCCGACAAGGGCGTAATTGCCGAAGAAGCTCAATCCCCGCACGAAACCAGGGCAGAATGCGATAACGTGGAACTTGGCGTCGTCCGCCTTCTTCGCGGGTTCGATCCACCCCAGCTCGCCGGTGCCCGAGTTCAGCACATAGAGCTTCCCGTTATGTATCCGCGGTGAATGGGGCATGGACAGGCCACCAATGACGATTTCGCCCGTGGACACATCGACCACGATGCCGCCGTCGAAGCGGCGGTCGCGCCAGCCATCGATCGTATCGGATTTGCTCACCGCCGTAACGTAGCGGGCTACGCCCTCCTCCATGGCCAGTCCGTTCAGATGGCAGCGGTCTTCCTTGATGATCTTCGAGATGAACGGCGGCTTCCAAAGAGGCGTGAAACTGTGTCGCGCGGATGGTGTGGCGAGACAGTTGTAGAGCGTGCAAACGAAGACGATCCGTCCGTCCTTGAGCAGGCCGATATCATGCGCATCGAGCTGTCCCGTGACATATGTTTCGCGCGGAACAAAACAGGACGCAAAGTGATGGTTCACCTCCTGGCCGGGCTCCAGCACATTCTTGAACTTGATGACCTGAAACAGCGTGGCAAGGAGCAAGGTGTCCTTGTCCGGGACGCAGATGCCCATGGCCTTGCGGAAAAAGCGTTCGTCGACAAGAAGGCCGCCCTCCTTGTTCTGACCGAGCAGATAGAACTTGCCGGACTGGTAAGACGAGATCGCGATGCCAATCCCATTGTCCCCGAGGAACCCGGAAAGGCCTGGCGAAACTGAGTACTTCACCGGTTGCTCCGGTGTCTCCGCTTCGTCCCGGCCTTGTCCTACCCCGGTGGCGTCCTGCACTGCCTTCTCGTCTTCTTCGGACGACCCGCTGTCCCGCTCACTCAAGCCATCACCCCTCTGCAAGCCGAAACTTTTAAACCGACTGCGCCGCAAAAAACAGGGCATCCGGTTGGTTCAGGGAGCATGCGGGGATGTGAGACTGCATCTTCCTGAGGTTGGATAGCGATTTCCGCTCCTGGTACTTAGCTGACTTGCCGAAGTGGTGGTCCAAACGACTGCCTTCAGAGGTAGAGCGGTCGCAGTTTGCTGCTGGGGTGGACGGCATCTTCTGACCTAAAGCAGGCGTGGAAGGTTCGAGTAGTCGCCTGGAGGCGTCCTGCCTGTCTTCCCCTATGAAGGCCCTATGCAGGATCGTCAGTCGACGGTTTAATGCCCGCCTGCGCCGCTACCACGGCCAGGTGCATTGCATGCCATTGGCGAACCAAGGGGGCTGACCATGCTGGCGCTTTTGGAGCTGGATCTGCACTGGAGGATTCTCGCTCTGTCCGCAATTCCGGTGGTCTTTGCGGTCATCCTGCAATGGGTCACGCAACACTCGCCCCTTGCCGGCTATTTCCAGTCCTTTATCGGCGTCGTCGCACCCTTTTTCGTCTCCGTTGGAATACTCTTTGCGCTGTTTGCGACGTTCCTGGGGGCGGACATCTGGCAGCGCGTCCAGGCAAGCAATCACAGTCTGGAACACGAGGCCGGTGCCATCCAGAGTTTACGACAGATCGCCAGCACGCAAGGACCAAAAGGCGCGGGAATAGAGGAGAGCTTGCTGACGTACATCAAGACAAGCATTGCCGAGGAGTGGGTTGCCGAAGGAACGGATCGTTCCGAAGCCGTCGACAACGCGCTTGAGAAGTTGGTGACAGCCATTCTCGATCCGGCGCTTTCCACAGATGACCACAGGACCGCGCAGGTCGCCATGCTGGAAAGCTATCGGGACATCCGGCGCGCCCGCGCCGAACGATTTCACGTGGTCGAGTCGCACAGCGATCCCTACAAGTGGATTGCAGTCATACTTCTCGGTCTTCTTACTCAGATCGCGATTGCCATGATTCATCTGGACAATTCCAGAGCGCAGGGCGCGGCCGTCACGGTCTTCACAATCGCGTTCGTTGTCACTCTGAGCGTTCTCGCCGCCCACGAGAGTCCACTTGCGGACCTTGTTGAAACCTCACCTGATCCCATTCACCGGCTGGCACGATGAACTGGGCCGGCATACATCTTCATTCGATCGATGCCTGGCGCTTCCATGCCCTCACGAGCAGGTTCATGATTTCCAGTCCGAAAGTCGATTCAATCGCAATGCTGAGATCACGCTCCCGGTCGACCAGCTTCCTGAGCTGGTTCTTGTCCCACGTAATCATGAGGGTTGGTTCAACAGCGACGACTTTCGCAACCGTCGGAAATTCCAGATTTCTTTCAAGGAAAGTGGCCGGGCCGATAAAATTGCCGGGACCGAGCTCGTCAACTTTCGTCTGGTTCAGTTTCAGCTCTACTTTTCCTTCGGATATAAGCGCGATTTCATTCAATGTCTCCCCAGGCGCTGAGATTGTTTCGTTCGGGGCCACCCACTTGGATTTGCCAATTTTGAAGAGCGCACGCGCATGCCTTGGATGAAGCCTGCGGAGTGCCGTTTCCCAGAGCCGCTTTTGGTCATCGGTGAAACGGACGGGGCGACGGTCATAGACCAAACGACCGATCCAATAGACGTTGATCGCTATGAAGGCCACGTCCCAGCTTATGCCGTCCCACAAGGGAACGGCTTGAAAATAGAAATAGGGTATTTCAAAGCTAAGAGAGATGACGGTCAGCACGCGCAGCCAGAGGATATCCCGCATGATGTAGGACGCGAGCAAAATGGCGTATGACGTGTTTGCAATCACTTCGAGATCAATGTCTGGCATGTCAGCACCACCCGTTGTTCGTTAGGCCTGAGGCCGGCCCACATCGGCTATCGATTTCCGATTTAAACGCGAGTCCCCATGATTGGGAATGTCTCCCGGCAGCAGCGTGGGCTGTCGGGCGGACCAAGGGTCTGCGCCGAGGGGCTGGGGAGCTAATGAATTCAAACATTCATATATGTATTGATTTAAATCGGTAGCACGATTAGTCTTTCAGGAACAAAAAATGCCCTGAACGTTGGCCAATTGGTTCGGGAAATCTGGGGGAAGCGCAACGTGACCGATATGGATCCGGCAATCGAAATCCGACCAGCGGCCTGACCACCTCGGCCTTGATCGGTTCGTTCATATTCTTCCGAATACTCCTGAGTTGGGCGGAACCTGTCGCCGTGCAGAGGTCCGCCGCAACGACGATTTGTGGTCCGCTGAAGACGGAATTGCACACTGCGAACGGAACCGCAGGGGAGCAGGAAGGATCGGTATGAAACAAATGACACACCGGCGTTGCGACCCTCCACTTCTCGCCTGCATTCGGAACCGTCAACGTCTCAACCCGAATGCGGTTGGCCCGGACGCAATACGTTTTCTCGGTCGCGGAAGTGTCTGATGAGTCCTTCGACACAGCCGAATGCCAGGTGAAAGCCACAATTGGCGGACGCGAGGGATAGTCTGTTTGGATGAAGGGATAAAGGGAGGAATCTCATGCATAAGGCCATAAACCTGCTGTGGGCGGGCAAGAAGCTGCTTTTCGCGGCGTCCATTGCCACGCTCGCCTTAACGGGCACCTCCAGGGCCCAATGCGACAACTGCACCAACGAAGATCCCAAGCAGATTCTGCTCAAGCTTATCGACGAAACCAATTCCCCGTACCTCACCCAGAGTCCCCAGAATCTCATGATGATGGACGATAATCCGGCCTATTTCGTGGTCGACGACGGGGAGGCTTTGTTCGCGGAAAAGCGCGGACCAAAGAAAGTGACGCTGGAGCAGTGTGACTTCGGAAAGGGGCCCGGCGTGCTTGATGGCGCCTATGCGGAAATGCCGCGCTATTTCAAGGATACCGGCAAGGTCATGCACCTTGAGACACGTCTCTTGCACTGTATGAAGACGATCCAGGGTTTTTCCGGCGATGACAAGGCATTGAAGAACAAGAACGAGATCCGGGCCTTGATGGCTTACATCGGCGCCCGGTCCAACGGCTACAAGTGGAATCCGCCGATGGATCATCCCTTGGAAAAGGCGATGCGCGATGCCGGCGAAGTCATGTTTTACCGGCGCGCCAGCTTGCTCGACTTCAGCTGCAACACCTGCCATGGCGACACCGGCAAAAAGATCCGCGCCTCAGTGCTCCCGAGCGTGAAAGAGCCAAAAGAATGGACCAAGGCGGTTTCCTGGCCGGCCCGGCGAGTCGGAAGGGCAACCAACGCACGCACCCCCTCTCAGCGCCTGGGAGGATGCAACTGGCAGATGCGCAACGGCAAAATCAATGGCCGGTCCGACGCTGCCATTGCCATGTTCAGTTTCTGGACAGACGCGGCGCGCGGCGAACCGGCAATACTGCCGGACCTGAAGCGTTGATCCCGATAGCATAAAGCCTAGGAGCACCGATCATGTACCGCAAGATGACCCACAAACCGGGGCTTATTGCTCTCGTCTCACTGTTTCTGTTCGCATCTGCCGGCGGGTATGCCATGGCCGGGTCGGCCAAGAAAGCCGACTACACGACCATGGGCGCCGAGGAGCTCGCCGAATATCTGATCTTCGAGGCGAAGGGTTACAAAATCGATGAGAAGACCCAGGAAGGCGGCACGGTCCGCGACCGCCTCACGCAGGACGAACTCCAGAAGACCTGTTCCAAGTTAAAAGGCGATCCGATCGACAGCGCCACGGCGCAGAAAGTGACCCAACTGGCCGCGAAATCCCTGGTCTATCCGGAAAACGGCATAAAACTCGGCGACTGGAAGAAGGGCCAGGCCCTGGCGGAAAACGCGTTCGGATTCCGGGTGGGCAATAAAGTGGATGACCATAGCAAGCGTGAAACCGGAGGCATGTGCATGAACTGCCACCAGCTCGAACCGGCAAAGGTAGACCGGTCCGGCACCGTCGGCCCGAGTCTGATCGCGTACGGCAAGTCGCTCGGGCTGAGCGAGGAGACGAAGAAGCATGCTTACGAGGCCATCTACAATCCCCATTCGCTCTTCCCGTGCACCAACATGCCGCGTTTCGGCGTCAATGGGCTGCTGACCCAGCAGAAGATTGCCGACCTCCTTGCCTATCTCCTGGATCCGAACTCCCCGGTGAACAAATAGGCTGACGTCAAGCTTCTGATCAGGCGGCCCGCCGAGGGTAAGGAGAACACGGAGACTGTTTTGTGACTCACACGTTTCGCGCATCCGCGGGGCGTGTGGGTCACGCTTGCTGCGTTTTATATGCTGGCGAGATGGCTGCGGCTGTCAAAAGCCAGCGCCGTGAGACACAGCACTTATGCCGGAGATCCATTCACCGATGCGACAGCACTTTCGGATGCGGGCGCGGAAGTTTCTCATCACATGCGCGACGTTAACGTGCTTGTCGGACTGAACTCAGGAAGCGCACATGCCATAGGCGTGCGGCTGCGCTAACGTGGCGTAACGATTTCTGGCCTGATTTTGCGGGCGGTTTCCTGGAGGTATCTTATGAGAGCTCGAGTTCCCGGACCCTGGCTTTTGTCGGCGAGCGCAGCGATAGCCATGGGGATCATGATCACGTTACCTTTGAAGACAACGGCACAGGGCGCTGATATGGACGCATCGACAATGGAACAACAAAAGGAAACTTCGCGGAAATCGATCCAGTGGTGGGACAGCAATTTCAAGGTCGACCCCGACAGTCTTTTTGCACAGGGCTACATCAACCATCAGGAGCCGATTGCCGCGAGCGATGGCGAGAAGGGCGTAACGCTCGACGAGTTGAAGAAAATCCTGGCCTCTTACCACAGCGCCTTCCCCGGCACGAAAGTGGAGATCCAGATGCAGCTCGTGGACGGCAACCGCGTTGCGACCCACTGGACCTTCACCGGCGTCCAGAAGGGAGAATATGAGGGCCTTTCCCCGACGAACAAGACCGCCAAGTGGGCCGGCATTTCCATCGACGAGTACAACGCGGACGGCAAGATCAAGGCGACCTGGGTGGTTTGGGACAAATTCACGTTGTTCCGCACGCTCGGCCTCATCAAGTGATCCGTGTGCGAACTGTCAGTTCCAAATAACGGTGCTTTTTAAGCGCGGACGTCTGCCCGCGCCAAATGTCCGCACCAGGTCACGAACTGACTTCCCATAAAGCTTAGATCGACGGCAGCTTCACCCTCAACCACGGATAAAACCGGCGTTGGCGTCTGACTTCCGGGAAGCGCCAACCGGATACATGATAAGAACTGAAAAACTGATTCACCCTCACTTGAATATTTGGAGGCGTGTAGTTTCCCTTCTGCGAGTTATTATCAGCCCTAAGAATTCGATAATGCGCTCCAGATCCTTGAAAAATTCATGATCTGTTGGGTCTATCGGCGGACGGTCACCTTCAAATTATTTACCATTATTTAGTCCTGCTTAATCGCGCGCGCCACAAGCTCATCACATCTCAATAGATCGGGCCTGAAACGCAACCTTGACTCTACTTCTCTCCCCTCCGCTTTTGGGGAAATCGATCTCAGCGCCGAGAGACGCCGGAAACGGAAGACGCTATTCGAGAAGAAAGCGACCGTGATGGCTATCGGGTTGTAGCTTTCGTTATTGGGTGCCGCGCCTTAGTGGGTATGGCTATTGTGCTGGCCTTTCCTCATTCAAGTCCCGCCGAATGTTGCCGTTTCCGTTGCCGTTTCCGTTTCCGTTTCCGTTAAGATATCTGATCGGCAGCCGGTAGTTCATCAGAGCCTTCATCGCTTCATCGGATAGAGCAACATCCGAATATTTCACCAACACCTTTGCCGCCCATTCCCTGGCCGGTCGGATGTTTTCTTTCGGTTCGGCTCGCAAGATGCCGACGGCAATTTCTACGAGCTTGACATCAACGTGTCGCGATTGAACCAGATAGGTGAACCAGGATCCAATGAGAGCTCCTAGAAGTACGGTCAGCGCAGGTAGCCCGTAGATGATCAAAAGTGATGTGTTCTGTTTTTTGTCCCCCGTTGTCATCCCAATACTCTATCGTGACTTGCGCTTGTCGTAAATCAGGTTGCCCCCGGTTCAATTCTAGACCGAGCTTCTGAGCACACGTTCCATGCGCTGGACAAAGATCTGAAACTGGAAAATGCGACGATGAGAAAATAGGCTGCCGATCCAATTGGCTTCGACCTCAAAACGTATGCTCTTGGTCGCCATACGGTAGCTAGCGCGAATATATGTTCTCAAGCAGCCTATCTAAGCGATTGAAAAGATTGGTGAGCCCGGTAGGAATCGAACCTACGACCCACTGATTAAAAGTCAGTTGCTCTACCAACTGAGCTACGGGCCCACGGGGTGAAAACGCGCCGGACCATACGGGCGGTCGCCGATTCCGGTCAAGGGGCGATTTGGTCCTTTCTGCGATGACACGCGATTTTCGTTCGCCGTGTCAATTCTCCCTCGCAAACAAGCCCCGTGGACGGGACCGGCTGACGACGGAACCGTGGCGAACATCCATGATTCGAACGCAATCGGGCGGAAGAGCCGCATTCACTTTTCCGGTCTCCCTCTAAGGTCTGTGGGGATTCATTTTGAGTTGATGACTGCTGCTGCGAGGTAGATCATGGCTGAGAAGCTCTGGTCTGTTTTGTCTGCGCGCATAGCGA
>JANQLP010000135.1 GCA_028280515.1 Hyphomicrobiales bacterium | reverse complement strand
ATGTGGCGAGGATCGACGATGAACTTCTCAATGAAGACCCGGTCGTCGCCGAACGAGGATTTGGCTTCGGAGCTGGCGCGCTGGAACCCTTCCGCTACTTCGGATTTCTCAAAGGCGATGCGCATGCCCTTGCCGCCGCCACCGGCGGAGGCCTTGATCATCACCGGGAAACCAATCTCCTCGGCGATCTTGATGGCGTGCTGTTCGCCTTCGATCACGCCGATGAAGCCGGGAACCGTCGAGACGTTCGCCCTGGCGGCCGCCTTCTTGCTCTCGATCTTGTCGCCCATGGCGGAAATCGCCGCCGGGTTGGGACCGATGAAGACGATGCCAGCCTGCGCAAGCGCCGCCGGGAACGCCTCACGCTCCGACAGGAAGCCGTAGCCGGGATGAACCGCTTCCGCGCCCGTGTCCTTGCAGGCTTGAACGATCTTGTCGATGACGAGATAGCTCTCGGCGGCCGGGGGCGGACCGATCAACACGGCCGTGTCCGCCATCTCGACGTGCAGGGCGTCCCTGTCGGCCTCCGAATAGACGGCGACGGTCTCAATCCCCATACGGCGTGCCGTCTTGATGACCCGACAAGCGATTTCACCGCGATTGGCAATCAAGATCCGTTTGAACATCCGCTCCATCCACAAAAAAAAGGAAGATTAGAGCTCATCCGAGCTTGGCAGCAGGCTTGCCGCCGCACTGCAAAAAAGTCAACGGCAATCGGCCGCACTGCGACAAAGATTACGACAAAGTCGTGTCGCCTTGTGTCCCGGCCGTCGAACAGCTTTGAAGCGCCAGCTCCAGGGCTGCCAGCGCGGACCGAGTGAAACCAATACCTTGTGCGCCAATGCCGACGTGATGCGTCAGAACTTCGGCCCGTTGGAACGCGGACATGGATCGAGCACGACCATAAATCGAACACGATGATCCCGACCGATGCCGGTCATCGCGATCGCCCCCGATGGGACATGCACGCGGACCACGCTCGCAGGTCGCAATGTCAGGGTGGACCGGCCACCCGCGCATTGGCGCGGCGAAACGCTCGGCGTCCCGGCGACGCCGAGGCGCGCCGGCGGTGTTCAACATGGCCCCGTCATAGCGGGTGCTCGCGACGCGCAAGCGCTGCGCTCGCTGGTGGGGCCGCCATTGCCCGCCGGACTGCGGTCACGAAGACCGGTAGCCCGAAAACCCATCCGGCTTCAGAGTGGAGAGCTTCTGAGCGAGCGTTCCGAGCTCCGTCGTCTGGGCGGTGATCGTCTCGAATTGCTGACGAGCATGGTTGGTCGAAAGCTCGATGAACTCGGTCGGCGATTTCACCGTGGCGAGGCGCTGAGCATAGTCCAGCGTGGCATTGAGGTTCGCCTTCATGAACTGGAACATGCGCAAGCGATATTCCTCGGCCGCCTTGGCCGCGGAGGACATTTCGGTCAGCGCCGGTGGCGTGAGCCCCTGCTCGCCAGCGCGTCCCACCGCCAGGCCCATGAAATCCGCCGGCCATTTCACGCTTGCAAGGTTGTTCGCATAATCGAGCGCTGCGTTCAGGTTGATGCGCATATATTCGAACACCTTGGTGCGATAGTCGTCGGCCACCTGGCTCGCCGCCGAGACGTCGTAGCCCATCTTAGCCATCGCATCCTCGGTGCGTGAAATCGCCTCATCAACACTTCTTTTGACCGCGTCGACGTTTTGCTCGACGGGGTTTGAACTCTCGTCTGACATCCCAACCTCCGAATGGTGATCGCTGTGACCAAATCCTTCCCGACCTGCGCGTGCTCTCGGGTCAATCCACCAATAACCACGTCCCCGTAGGGGAGCCGCTAATAACCACGTCCCCGTAGGGGAGCCGCTGCCTCAGGGCGCTATAAGCATACATTATCCTTTTCACGCTGCGGCGACATCCCGAAAATGCGAGGGCAAGGCACGAAAGGCCGACCACCCGGCCCCGCGACCAGCCCCCCCGTCTCCGCATTGCTCCGGATGGCGGCATGCTGCGCCGAGGCTTCCCCTCTTCGCGCCCGCCCCCTATAACGACGGCCGGACTGCAGGACCAGAGCATTCGGGCCATATCTCCGCGGTCTGCAGACTTATCATGACGCCGACTGTCTACGTCATCAACGGGCCTAACTTGGA
>JANQLP010000016.1 GCA_028280515.1 Hyphomicrobiales bacterium | reverse complement strand
ATCTGCTTGCACTAGAGACACGCACCAGCTTCGCGGCGGCGAGCTTCTCCATCACCCAGCGATCGGAGGCCGGCGTCCTGCGGCTGTTCGGATAGCCGGTGAACCCGCGCAACCGGATTAATCATGCCGCGAAGCAGGAATTGAGACCGCTTCGCATTGGAACCTACTCTCGGCCCGTCGAGCAGGCTGCACGATTTTTAAGCTCTATTGGGAGGATCGACATGAAAAACCTGACTGTCTTCTGCACCGCCGGCGCGCTTGCCGCGCTTCTGCTGGCGGCACCTGCTTCGGCCGGCGGCGATCCCGACTATCGCGATCACGGCAAGAGCTATGGCCACCAGTCCTACAAGGACGGTTATGCCTATCACCCGCGCAAACCCGCCTATGCCCCAGTTTACCACTACACCGGCCCGACCACCTACGTGACCTATCCGCGGGTCTCGACCTATTCGTACACCTACACGGTGCCGACCTACAGCTACGGCTATGTGGGCACGGCGTACCCGGCATACGGATATGTCTACAGCGGTTGCCGCAAGGTGCGCCGCCGCTGGTGCGGATGCCGGTGGTAACGGGCGCGCCCTGACGCACCCGAAAGCCGACCGGCCCCATACGTAGCGTGGGCGGTTATCCGCCAGTTCTGAACCGCGCCATGCAGGCCCGGTAACGGGCCAGCGCCCGGTAGCGGGCTCCGGCACTGTACCGGTTCCTGAGGTACTGCTGCCTCAAGCTTTCGCACGGATGCTCGACCTGATAGCCGGGGTAGGTGCGCCGGTTGTTGTGAGGGTTGATCGGCGGGTTGGGTTGGTTGTTGTTGAAGTCGATTGGCGGGCTGGGCTGTAGCATACGCTGGTTTTGCTGCGGCCCGGCATCGGCCGTGAACGCCGTGGCGGACAGCATTGCCGCGGCAACGAGCGCCTTGGCGATAGTCATACGTGGTTGGGTCATGGGTCCATCCTCCCATTCCGGTTTCGCGCGGCAGGGATTGCCGCTCCTGCTCATCAGTCGCGCGGGAGGGGAGAAAGGTTCATATTTCGGCGCGTTCGC
The DNA here is from genome assembly GCA_028280515.1 of Hyphomicrobiales bacterium. Taxonomy (GTDB): domain Bacteria; phylum Pseudomonadota; class Alphaproteobacteria; order Rhizobiales; family Methyloligellaceae; genus UBA2767. The sequence continues at coordinate 64,755 of JANQLP010000016.1, read as the reverse complement.
GCGCGGGAACGCTCACTCGGTCTTGCGTTGACCGGTGATGCGGAGCGGTCCCGCCGGTTGATATGCGGCACCGGCGCAGCCAAGCGCCGCGACGACCGCGAACTCCCGGATCACCAGCATCGCGCCTGCATCCTCAAGGCGCTCTGCGCTGCCCTCGTCGAGGTCGACGGCCCAGACCCAGCGCAGCCACCCCTGGCCGATCGGGCGGGATCCGGCGCGGGTGATGGCCGACATGGCCTGCGCATCCGTCACCGTCGGTGAAAAGACGACGGCGACGCGCCCCTCGGTAGGCTGTTGCGCGGTGGTGAGGACGAACGCCATGGCCGCCAGCCAGACGACAAAGACGCCTGCGAAAAACCAGGCGGCGAGTCGATGGAGGTCGCTTTTCATCGTCGTTTGCTCATCACAGTCCGTGCCGCAGCTTACCACAGACGTCCGATCATGCGCCGGGCCAGGGGATCGCGGTGCGCTTGTCCGTGACGATCTGGCCGTAGCTTGCGAACGGTCTCAACCCGGCATTCCCTACGCGTTTTCAAGGCGATGGCACGTCGCAAACGAAGACGGCGTGGACGGGGCAACATACGTCACCGCGCGGTGTGCCGCCACTGCCGCCACGTCACGTTTTGATGAGACTGACGCGCGAAAAAAGTGTTCTGATTTGACTCCGAAGGCCCCGGCGTCCATGACCCGTTGCGGATTTGGTATCGGGTAGCGTCGGGAGAAAATCGGAATGTCAGCGAGTTCAGCAGGGTCCAACGTCAGCCGTATCGCCGTGATTCCCGGAGACGGCATCGGCAAGGAGGTGGTGCCGGAAGGCGTGCGCGCGCTCGAGGCGGCGGCGAAGAAGTACGATCTCGATCTTCGGTTCGACGATTTCGATTTCGCTTCATGCGACTATTACGAGAAGCACGGGCGCATGATGCCGGAGGACTGGAAGGCGCAGGTTGAAAACCACGACGCGCTGTTCTTCGGGGCGGTTGGTTGGCCCGACAAGGTTCCCGACCATGTGTCGCTCTGGGGGTCGCTGATCCTGTTCCGCCGCGAGTTCGACCAGTATGTGAACCTGAGGCCCGTGCGCCTGATGCCCGGCGTCCCGGCGCCGCTGGCGAATCGAAAGCCCGGCGACATCGACTTTCTGGTCGTGCGCGAGAACACCGAAGGCGAGTATTCGGCCATCGGCGGGCGCATGTTCGAAGGCACGGACCGCGAGTTCTGCGTGCAGGAAACCGTGATGACGCGGCACGGCGTCGACCGTGTCCTCAAATACGCCTTCGACCTGGCCCAGAAGCGCGAGAAAAAGCACCTGACCTCGGCCACCAAGTCGAACGGCATTGCCATCACCATGCCGTACTGGGACGAACGCGTGAAGGAGATGGCCGCCAGCTACCCGGATGTGCGGTGGGACCAGTATCACGTCGACATTCTCGCCGCGCGATTTGTCCTCAGTCCCGATCTGTTCGACGTGGTCGTGGCCTCGAACCTGTTCGGCGATATCCTGTCGGACCTGGGACCGGCCTGCACGGGAACCATCGGCATCGCGCCGGCGGGAAACATCAATCCTGAACGCGAGCATCCCTCGCTTTTCGAGCCGGTCCACGGCTCCGCGCCTGATATTGCAGGCGAGGGCATTGCCAATCCGGTAGGCCAGGTCTGGACCGCGGCGATGATGCTGGAGCATCTCGGGCATACGGATGCGGCTGCCGCGATCGTCAAGGCCATTGAAACCGTTCTGGCGGAGGAGAAGCTGCGCACGCGCGATCTCGGCGGTCCTGCCGATACCGTGACCTGCGGCAAGGCGATCGCCGATGCGGTTGAATAGCACCACCAGCGGACACCCGGCGGATGGCTGACCCATCCGACGGTGAAGACCGCGGTCGTTCGGGCTTTTTGCTCGGTTTGCGCGACAGTATTGGTGTACCCGTTGTTGGTCCGATAGCGGCGCTGACGGGTTATGGCGTCATGGCGCGGGAAGCGGGCCTCGATCTTCTTCTGACGCTGGTGTCTGTGGCGACCATCTGGGCCATGCCGGTTCTGATGGCGTTCGCAGAACTGACCGCGTCGGGAGGTTCGCCGATTCTGGTGCTGGTCACGCTGCTGGCGATCGGGTTCCGAAACCTGCCCATGTCGCTGTCGGCTATTCCGATGATCCGACGAAAACCGGGCTTCCGCTGGAACCAGATCCTGTTGGCCCAGCTTCTCTCGCCCATGTCGTGGGTGCAGATCACCGTCTTTGGCCGTCAGCTCGAACCGGCCAAGCGCTTGCCGTACTATGTGGGCTTCTCGCTTGTGGTTCTGGCTGCCGGGCTTTTCGGGGCTTGGATCGGGTTTACGCTGACATTGGGCCTGCCTCCGGCCGTCGGCCTTTCTTTGCTTCTGCTTACGCCGCTGTTCGTGACATTGATGATGGCGACGTCGCCAAAACTGTCGAGCCGTCTTGCGCTGGTGTTCGGTGGCATCGGCGTGCCGGTCTGCATGCAGTGGCACAGCGAACTGGGTTTGATCATCGGCGGATTTGTATTCGGGACTTTGGGTTTCCTTGCCGCACGTATGCGCGACCGCCTCGGAGGCTCGGGCACGTGAGCTTTTTCGAAACCCCTTGGGGCTTGCTCGTCATCGGATTTGCCGCGTCGTCGTTCTGGCGTGCGGCGGGCGCCGTGCTCTCGGGCCGCATCGAAATCGACACACCGCTGTTCGACTGGTGCGTGTGCGTCACCCAAGCCCTTGTTGGCGGCCTCATGGTCCGCGCCATCCTGCTGCCGTCGACCGCACTGGCCGAAGTCCCGCTTGGCGACCGCGTCCTTGCGTGTGCCATCGGCGTTTCGGTTTTCCTGCTGATGCGTTGGCGGGTTATGCCCGGCGTGGCTGCAGGCACGGCGAGCCTCGTCGCCCTGATCGTTTGGCGTGGCGTTTAGCATTTTTTTGTTGGTGTTTTCCGAAGATGGCCGGCCAAGGGGTGTGAATGCGGCCGCACTATGGTAAATGTGCTCTCGGCTTGACGCGCCGGTAACGCGTATCCATCAGCCTTTAAAATATTGCGCTTGAGGAGGTCGCCATGACGGGCGGAGAAATCTTGGTGTGGTTCATCGCGTTGATCATCGGATTTTTGATCGGACTGAGGCTGGGCGCCTCGTGACCGGTGCCCTACGGACCTGACGGTTGAAGGATTGAGCGGGAGATGGAGATGAGTTCAACACTGATAATCGGCGCCATTGTGATGCTGCTGCTTGGCGTCATTTTCGGGTATATGGCGAGCGGCCGCAAACCCCGGTCTGCCGAACCGGAACCGGCACCCGAGGCAATGCCAAAACCGGAACCCAAGCCAACACCGAAGCCGGCACCCGCCAAAGCGGCGCCGGCGGCGCCCAAGAAGAAACCGGCGCCATCGAAGGCCAAAGCACCTTCGAAGAAGGATGATCTGAAGCAGATCTCGGGCGTCGGCCCGGCCCTTGAAAAGAAACTGCACGGGCTGGGTGTGACCAGCTTCCAGCAGATTGCCGACTGGAAGGCTGCCGACATCAAGGAAGTGGACGAGAAGCTGAACTTCAAGGGGCGGATTCAGCGCGAAGGCTGGGTCAAGCAGGCCAAGAGTCTCGCAAAAGGCGGCTAAGCCGAGTTCTCGCAACACACGAAATGGCGCGCCTGTTCACAAGACGGAGGCGCGCCAGGGCCGGATGATACCCATCATCGCTCGTTTACCTCGTTTTACTAATACAAAATGGCTACATTTTTTTGTTTGCACTTTCGCAATCGAGGTCCCATATGGACCTCATCGGCGCATTGAGGATTTGGATAGGTGCGCCCTCTCAACTATCTGGTTAAATGACTGTCTTTGAGACTGCCTCACTTTCCCGACAACTGAGAGTAAAAATGCAGGACGCATGCCTCCGGGGGCTCGTTTTGTGCCTATCCAATGCAATCTGACGGGAAAGGAATATCCCTATGGCCACCAATGGCACCGTAAAATTCTTTAATCATTCTCGTGGTTTCGGCTTCATCACGCCTGAAGACGGCAGCAAGGACGTATTCGTCCACGTGACTGCCCTTGAGCGTTCGGGTGTGCCGAGCATCGATGAGGGTGACAAGGTCACGTTTGATATAGAAGATGACCCGCGTGGGCGTGGCAAACAGGCCACCAACATTCAGCTCGCGCAATAACGCACCCCTGAAAGGTGTGTTTTTGGCAGCCGCCGGGGTTGACCCTCCGGCGGTTTTTTTGTGCATCGGCCTGGCACGTGAGCGAAGCCGCTTCACACGTGCTTCAATCCGGCGGCAAAAGGCATTAGGCTGCGCGAGCCGACTCGAGACTCATGAGCGAGATTATCTACAAAATCTGCCGGCGCGCGGCCTGGGAGCAGGCAGACCGGGCTGGCGTCTACCACGGTGCGCCGATCGATGCGGAAGATGGTTTCATCCACCTGTCCGCGGCGCATCAGGTTGCCGAAACCGCGGCGAAGCACTTCGCCGGTCAGGACGATCTCGTTCTGGTCGCGGTCGATGCGCATCGGCTCGGTGAGGCGCTCAGGTGGGAGGCGTCGCGCGGCGGAGACCTCTTTCCGCACCTCTATGGACCGCTCGATACGCGGATGGTCCACGCCGTAACCCCGCTCCCGCTCGGACGTGATGGGGTGCACATCTTTCCGCAAGGTGTGGTGGAATGATACCTGCACTGGCCGACTTCGCGCTCCCGTTCCTGCGCACCCTCGACCCGGAGAAGGCCCATGAACTCACGCTGCGTGCCCTGGAATCTGGCCTCTATCCACGGCAGAGCGGGGCAGATGATCCGCGGCTGGCGCAGACAATCTGGGGGCTGGCGTTTCCGAATCCCATCGGGATTGCCGCCGGTTTCGACAAGGACGCCAGGGTGCCGATGGAAATCCTGAGCTCGGGCTTCGGGTTTGCCGAAATCGGAACCGTGACGCCGCGCCCGCAACGGGGAAATCCCCGGCCACGCGTTTTCCGCCTGCCCGGTGACAACGGCATGATCAACCGCCTCGGGTTCAACAGCGAGGGGCACGCCGCTGTCATGCCGCGCCTGAAACGCCTTCAGAGCATCACGCACCGGGGCGTCGTAGGGGTCAATATCGGCGCCAACAAGGACAGCGCTGACCGTGACGCGGACTTTGTTGCCGGGCTTGAGGCGTTTGCGCCGGTTGCCGACTATCTGACCGTCAATATCTCATCGCCGAACACGCCGGGCTTGCGTGATTTTCACATGGAAGAGGAACTCGACCGGCTTCTCGGCAAGCTCATGGAGAAACGCGACGCCTTGCAAAAGGCAGGCGCAGACACCTGTCCGGTCACGGTGAAACTGTCGCCGGATATTGCCGACGACGAGGTCGCACCCATCTGTGACATGCTGGCGAGGCATGGCGTCGACGGCATCATTGTGTCCAACACCACCCTCGATCGCCGCAACCTGACATCGACAGCATACGCTTCGGAACAGGGTGGTCTGTCCGGTGCGCCCCTCTATGAACGCTCGACACGACTGCTGGCAAAGGTGTATGTGCACACGCGAGGAGCGATCCCGCTCATTGGGGTCGGTGGAATCACGTCGGGCGCAACCGCTCTTGGCAAGATCGAAGCCGGCGCCTCGCTCATCCAGATTTATACCGGTCTCGTCTATGCGGGGCCGGGGCTGATCGGCCGGATCAAGTCGGCGTTTTTGGCCGGAATCGAGCGTGCGGGAGCGCAGTCAGTCAAGGACCTGATCGGTTCGAAGGCGCCTGAATGGTCTGAGAAAGGATCGGGTTGAAACCGAGCGAGAAATCGAAATGACAGTCAAAATTCTCCATAATCCGCGATGCTCGAAGTCGCGCGCGACGCTCAACCTGCTGCGTGACAAGGGCATCGAGCCTGAGATCGTCGACTATCTTGAGACCCCGCCCAGCGCCGCGGAGTTCGAGAGCATTCTGAGCAAGCTCAACCTCGGGCCACGCGATGTTATTCGCCGGGGCGAAAAGGTTTACAAGGAACTCGAACTGGCGGACGACAACCTGTCCGACACGGCCTTGATCACGGCGATGGTCGGAAATCCGATTCTGATCGAGCGTCCGATCGTCATAAAAGGCGACAAGGCCGCACTCGGGCGTCCGCCGGAGAACGTGTTGGAAATAGTCTAGAGCATCATGCGTTCAGATTGACGCGTTTCGTCGCGAAATCCGAACGCATAAAGATGCTCTAACACTTTAAGATATAGAGCAAATTTATCCGATTAGGTTGAAACAGGGTCAGTCAACCTAATCGGATTTTGCTCTAGGCGTGCGACGGGATTCGGCAACGATCAGTAGCAGCGATGGTAGCGCATGCAGCCACGGAAGTTCGGGCCGCCAGCCCCCCATCTCGCCGCACACCGCGACGCCCATCTGACGCAGCGGCCGCCTCCATACACCGGACCGCGGTAATAGCGATACGGCCGATAGTACGGACGATAATAATAAGGCCTATAGTAAGGGCGGTAATACGGGTAGTAGCCGCGGTAATACGGGCGCGGCCCGACATAAATGCCAACGTTGGGTCCCCAGTACCCGAAGGATACATGACCGGCTTCCGAAGGCGTGGGGGAAGAAAAGGCCATCAGCGCGAATGCACCGGCGGCGGCAACAAGTGACAAAGACCGGATTTTCATCGACTCACTCCCACGATACGAGACTCGAGATATAGGGATCACATTTTCGTATGCAAATGTGAAAAGTCACATGCGGTTAACCAAACAATACCCTAAAACGCTTGTCGGAAGCGGAATTCGTCGGACACAAAGAGCTGAGCACTCGAACAAAACCGAACCATGAGACGCCTCGCACACCTGCTTTTCGCCCTCTTGCGTTTGTGCCTGTCGAACACGGGTCTGACGGCCGCGGACCGAGCCACGTCGCCGACGGCATCGGCCATTCCGATAGTTAACTGATCAGCTCACCCCGGTTCCGGAACATCGCCTTCAAGAAGTAGGATGGCAGACACCGCAAGCCATCTCCTCCAACAAACCAGAACAAGAAAGAGGACCGATCGATGACGAATCCCGTCGACGACGCAATCACAAGCCGCCGCTCCGTCAGGGCGTTTCTGCCGACACCGGTTCCGCGCGAGACGGTCGAACATATCCTTGCCGTGGCAAGCCGGGCGCCAAGCGGCACCAACACGCAACCCTGGAAAGTGCGGGTGCTTTCGGGCGATGCGAAGAATCGCCTGTGCCAGGCGGCACTGCATGCCCACATGACCGAACCGGACGCCCACACCTATTCCTACACCTATTACCCGGCGACGATCCCCGAGCCTTACATTTCGCGCCGCCGGAAGGTCGGTTGGGATCTCTACGGTCTGCTGGGGATCAAGAAAGGCGATCGTGAGAAGACGCACCGGCAGCACGGGCGCAATTATCTGTTCTTCGATGCGCCCGTCGGTCTCATCTTCACCGTCGACAAGGCCCTCGAACAGGGCAGCTGGCTCGACTTCGGCATGTTCGTTCAGAATGTAATGATCGCCGCGCGCGGACAGGGGCTTCACAGCTGTCCCCAGGCCGCCTGGGTCAAGTTCCATCGTGTCGTGATCGATGTCCTCGATATCCCCGATACCGAGGAAATCGTGTGCGGCATGGCGCTTGGGTATATCGACGATTCCGCGCCCGAGAACGCGCTTGTGACCGAGCGCGAGCCCGTGTCCGGCTTCGCGACGTTCGATGGGTTCTAACGGTCACGAGTGCCGCTTCACCCTATTCGGCTCTGGCCGTCGGGCGCTTCGTGAAGGCACATCGGGTCCCGGTCGACAGATCAATTGACACAGTTATTGTTTATTGTTAAACGATAAATTATCATTGTGTAACATGTCTGGAGTGATTGGCAATGTCAGAGCAGAATGCGGTCCGGTCTGACTCCATGCGGCGCATCCGCCGCCTTTCGCTCATCATGCAGATTGTCGTGGTGGTTGGCGCGGTGTTTGCCGAGCTGGGCCTCGCATGGATCTGGATGTCGCCGTTGATCGTGGAAGAACTCGTGGTCTCCAGGCTCCAGATCCCGCTCGCGGACGTCTCGCTCGACGGGCCGACCCGAGCGCTCGGGTTTCTCATCTCCTCGCTGCCGCTGATGGTGATCTTCTTCGCCCTGTATCAGGCGTTTCTCCTGTTCACCGGATACAGGAAGGGCGAAATCTTCACATCCGATGCCAGCCGCCGGTTGCGCCGGATCGCACTTGCGATCATCGCCGCCGTCCTCATGAGCCCCGTCGTCCAGGCCGCGCTGAGCATACTGTTGACGGCCGGCGCGGCACCGGGGCGCAGACATCTGGTGCTGCAATTCTCCTTCAACGATTATCTGGTGGCGGCCCTCGGCGGACTGTTGCTCGCCATCGCGCTGGTCATGGCCGAAGCCGTGCGCATCGCGAAAGAGAACCGGGAGATCGTCTGACGCGCATGCCGATTGTGGTCACCCTCGATGTGATGCTCGCAAAGCGCAAGATGCGCTCACGCGAACTCTCGGAACGGATCGGTATCACGGAGCAGAACGTGTCGCTCCTGAAATCCGGAAAAGTGAAGGGTGTCCGGTTCGAGACACTGGAGAGTATCTGCCGCGTTCTCGACTGCCAGCCGGGCGACATCCTCGAGTACCGTCCCGACGAACCGGGCGGTAGGTCAGAATAGAAAAGGCTCTAGCCGCAGCGCTGCTGGATTTCCGCCTTTACGATCTGGCTGGCCTTGGAGAAGTCCATCTGCCCGGCGAAACGCTCTTTGAGCGTACCCATGGTCTTGCCCATGTCCTTGAGCCCTTCGCACCCGACCTCGTCCATGATGCCCAGAACCGCCGTCTTGATTTCGTCCTCGCTCAGCTGCTTCGGCATGAAAGACTGGATGATCTCGATCTCTTCCTGTTCCTGCTGCGCCAGCTCCGGACGGCCGCCTTCGGTGTAGGTCTTGATGGACTCGTTTCGCTGCTTGACCATCTTCGCCAGGATCTCCATGACCTCAGCGTCGGACACGCACTTCTTGTCGTTCGAACGCGCGGCAATATCGCGATCCTTGATAGCGGCATTGATCAACCGCAGGGTCGACATGCGGCGCTTGTCTTGCAGCTTTACCGCCGCCTTGAGCGCCTCATTGATTTTTTCACGCATGGGAGTCTTCATCTCGCAGTTGCGATGAGGGCATAGGTTAATGCAAGGCCGACGCGAAACGCAACACGTTTTTTAAAGCTAAGATATTGTTTTCATTATATAATAAATCTTTTTGAATAGGTTGACCCTAAGCGACCCTTCCCTTAGTCTCCCGCCAATTTGGCTGCCGGCATGCACCCGCAAAGGCCCTTTTCCGCATGAGCACCACGTCCCCAGACGCAAAAAAATCAGGCGCGTCAGACGCTTGGTTCGCACCCCGCCGCACGGCCGTTCTGGTCCTTGCAGACGGTACCGTCATTGAAGGTGCCGGCGTCGGCGCGACCGGCCATGCGGTCGGCGAGGTGTGCTTCAACACCGCGATGACGGGCTATCAGGAGATCCTCACCGATCCCTCCTATGCCGGGCAGATCATCACCTTCACCTTTCCCCACATCGGCAATGTGGGCGCCAATCCGGACGACATCGAAACGTCGAACCTGGCCGCGAAGTCGGGCGTACGGGGCTGCATCCTGCGCGCGGCGATAACGGACCCATCGAATTATCGGGCCGCGAACCATCTGGACGACTGGCTGAAGGCACGCGGGATTATCGGCATCTCCGGCATCGATACCCGCGCCCTCACGGTGCAGATTCGTGAGAACGGCATGCCCAATGCGGTGATCGCACATGACAAGGACAGCGCGTTCGATCTCGACGCACTCAAACGTGAAGCCGCCGAATGGCCGGGTATCGACGGAATGGACCTGGCAAAGGATGTCACCTGCGGACAGTCCTACGATTGGGATGAAACGCTTTGGACGCGCGAGGACGGCTTTGGCCGCCAGCAAAGCCCGCAATTTCACGTCGTCGCCGTGGATTACGGCCTGAAACGCAACATCCTGCGCTGTCTCGCGAGTGCGGGATGCAAGGTGACCGTGGTACCGGCGGAAACCACCGCCGACGACATTCTGGCCCGCAAACCGGACGGCATCTTTCTGTCGAACGGTCCGGGCGACCCGGCGGCGACGGGTGAGTACGCCGTGCCGGAAATCGAGAAACTGGTTGCCTCGGGCCTGCCCCTTTTCGGCATTTGCCTCGGACACCAGATGCTGGCCCTCGCGCTCGGAGCGAAGACGACGAAAATGCACCAGGGACACCACGGCGCGAACCATCCGGTAAAGGACTTCACCACCGAGAAGGTGGAAATCACCTCCATGAACCACGGTTTCACGGTCGACCGCGAGACCCTGCCGGCATCGGTGGAAGAGACGCACGTGTCGCTGTTCGATGGATCGAACTGCGGCATCCGCCTTAAGGACAAGCCCGTCTTCTCGGTGCAGTATCACCCCGAGGCTTCGCCCGGACCGCAGGACAGCCACTACCTGTTCCGGCGGTTTGTGAACCTGATCCGCGAGGGAAAGGGCGAAAAACTTCAGGACGAGCACCAGCCCTTGGCTGGATAGCCACGCGGCGGCAATAGAAGCACCCACCGGCGCCTTGCGCGCTTGCGGCCATTCGCCCCCTTTCGCAGCGCTTGGTCTGAAGGCAGAGTTCAATCGCATGTATTGCCCTACCCCGTTCAGGATTCTTCTGATTGTCTGCTTGGCGGTCTTCGCTGCGGCACCGCTGCGCGCGAACGACAAACAACCCTGGAACGATTGGCAGTCGGCCCTGCTCACCGATCACCCGCTCACGGGCAAGATCTGGTCGATCCGGGACAAGCGCTTTGTTGAGCCGGAGGTTCTCGCCAAGGCTGTCGCCGACGCCCGGTTCGTGCTTCTCGGCGAAGTGCATGATAACCCCGACCACCACACCCTTCAGGCCTGGTTGATCGAAAGGGCTGCAGCGGACCGTAAACCGGCCGTGGTCATGGAAATGATCAGCCGTGACAACGCGGACGCGCTGAGAACCTATCTCGCGAAGCCGGAGGCGACTGCAGCGGGTCTCGGCAAAGCGCTGAAGTGGAAGGACCGTGGTTGGCCGGACTGGCGCATCTACCAGCCGATTGCCGAGGCATCGCTCCAACTGAAGCTGCCGCTTCGCGCGGGCGACATCGACCGTCCGACGCTCAGAAAGGTGGGCAAAGGCGGTTTGGACGAGCTCGGGGCGGATGTCCGCGCGTCGTTGCTGCTGGACACGCCTCTCGGCACCGCACTCGAGGAAGCCCTGCTCGATGAACTGTATGAGTCGCATTGTCAGCTCATGCCGCGGGACGCGATGGCCGGCATGCTTCACGTTCAGCGGCTGCGTGACGCGGTGCTCGCGGACAGCGTGATCGATGCCGCCGAAAACGGGAGCGCTATTCTGATTGCCGGCAACGGGCACGTGCAGGCGGACCGCGCCGTACCCTGGTATCTGACGCGCCGCGCTCCGGACGCGCGCATTGTCTCCGTCATGCTGCTGGAGGCGGATCAGAGCGCTAAGGCGCCGGGCGATCTGATCCCCAAGAGCCCGGATGGGCAGCCGGTGGCAGACTTCGTCTGGTTCACGCCGCGCGTCGACCGCGAAGACCCGTGCGAGCAGCTTCGGAAGAGATTCGGCAAGCCGCGCTGAAGGACGGCGCCGAAGAGCCGCAGTTCGGCACGAGAGGCCAGCATAGCTACTCCGCCGCCAGCGCGGAGGATTTCGCCTTCCAGCCGCCCGTTTCGAGCGCCGTGTCCCGGGCAATATGCCTGATTTCCGCGCTCAGTTGGTCATCGTCAATGGCGCGCGCCAACGTCATGCCGCCGATGCACAGCGTCGCCATCGCGATGGCACGCCGGCGTGCGTCGCCGCGTTTGTCCTGGCTCGCCTCGAACAGGCCGATCATCGCTTCCAGAACCTGCCGGTAGGCCTGCCTGACCGGTTCGCCGCCGCGGGCGGTATCGGACGGCAGGGCGACCAGCGGACAGGACTCCTCGATGTCCTGAAAATGCTGATCGGAGAGATAGGCATTGATGATGATCTCCGACAAACGCGAGGGCGGGAGGGTGAAATCGATCTCCTTGCCATCGGCCGTCATCTTCTCGCACTCGAGCGTCATCGAGATGGCTTCGGCATAGAGCTCATCCTTGGTCGAGAAGTGGTTGTAGAAACCGCCGCGCGTGAGCCCGGCATGGGCCATGATTTCGTCGATCGAGACTTCCGTGAAGCCGCGGCGATTGAACAGGCGCCGTGCGCTGCCGACGATGCGCGCGCGGGTCTCCGCTTTGTGTTCAGCGGTATAAGGCATTGTTTTCAATCTCCTTTTCTTCCGCCTGGGCGATCAGATTTCCCAGCTTAGCGCGCTTTCAGAAAATGATCTTGAACATATTTAGATTGCCCCAACAATGCCTGTCCAAGGTCATGGGCTCGCCCCCCGATCATGATCCGATGACCTGAACGTACTGCATTTCGAGTTGAGGAGGAGAACTCATGCCGTCCATTCCTGAAGGCTATCACACCATCACGCCCTACATCGTCGTGACTGACGGGAACGCCGCTCTTGAGCTCTACGAGAAGGCGCTCGGCGCGGAGGTTCTCGGCAAGCTGATGATGCCGGGTTCCGACAAGGTCATGCACGCATCGCTGCAGGTCGGAACGTCGAAACTGTTTGTGAGCGATGAAAATCCGGACATGGGCATGATGGCGCCTGAATCGGAGGTCGGCACGCGCTTCTACCTTTACGTCGAAGATGTCGATGCCGCCCACAAACGTGCGACCGATGCCGGTCTGAAGGAGATGTTTGCCCCGGAAGATGCGTTCTGGGGCGACCGCACGTCCGTTCTAGAGGACCCCTGGGGTCATCGCTGGACGCTGGCGACGCACGTCAAAGACGTCTCGATGGAAGAGATGTCCGAGGCCATGGCGGCCATGGCCGACTAGAGCACTCCTGCATTCACCCCAGCACGGGAGGAACCACCCATGTCCGACGTTAGCCTGATCGGCCCCGACTTCAGCACCTATGTCCGCACCGCGCGGATCGCATGCGTTGAAAAGGGAATAACCCACGATCTGACTACCGACCATCTCAGCGGCCCGGAGTCGCTGCAATCGGAAGCTCATCTCGCCTTCCATCCGTTCGGCCGCATTCCCGTTATGCTGCATGACGATTTCCGTCTGTTCGAAACATCGGCCATCTGCCGCTACATCGATGCGGCCTTCGAAGGTCCGGCGCTCATCCCCACCGAACGGCGTCAGGCCGCGCTCATGGAGCAGTGGATCAGCGCATACAACGACTATGTCAATCCGGCGGTTCTGCGCCGCCACATCCTGCCCTATGCGTTTCCAAAGGGTCCCGACGGCCAACCCGACCGGGAGGTGATCGACGCGGGGCTCCCCGAGGTCGCCAGCGTGCTGAAGGTGTTGAATACTGCTCTCGAAACGGGTCCCTTTTTCCTCGGGGAGACGCCGACAATCGCGGACTTCTTCCTGCTGCCGGCGATCGATTATCTGCGCACGACGCCCGAGGGACCCGAGCTCCTCGCCGCGGCACCGAACGTCCTGCGCCACCGCGACGCGTTCGCCGGACGGACGAGTTACAGCGAAACGCTGCCGGAGCAGCTCAAGGAAGCGGCCTAGTTTCCCGCTACGCGGCGCGTACAACAATCAGTGGCCGGGAAGCCCATTCCCGGTCGCCCCGCAAATACCGACATATGTCAGAGTTTGCGGCTTTCCCGCATGAACATTTATGCGTGACTCCTGTTGCTCTTGGAGCCTGTTCGTATATAAGCGCGTGCGAGACGCACGGACCCTCCCGTTCAATGCCAAAACGCACAGACATAGAGTCGATCCTGATCATAGGAGCCGGCCCGATCGTTATCGGCCAGGCCTGCGAGTTCGACTATTCCGGCACCCAGGCCTGCAAGGCCCTCAAGGAAGAGGGATACCGGATCATTCTGGTGAACTCGAACCCGGCGACGATCATGACCGATCCCGATCTCGCCGACGCCACCTATGTGGAGCCGATCACCCCGGAAATCGTCGCCCAGATCATCGAGAAGGAGCGCCCTGACGCCGTTCTGCCGACCATGGGCGGACAGACCGGCCTCAACACCACCCTTTCGCTCAACAAGATGGGCGTTCTGGAGAAATACGGCGTCGAGATGATCGGCGCGCGCGCCGAAGTCATCGACAAGGCGGAAGACCGCGAACTGTTTCGCAACGCGATGACGAAGATCGGCCTGGAGACACCGCGGGCGAGTATTGCGCATGATCTCTCACAGGCGCTTGCAGGGCTCGAAAAGGTCGGCCTTCCCGCCATCATCCGCCCGTCCTTTACGCTCGGAGGAACGGGAGGCGGCATCGCCTACAACCGCGAAGAGTTTCTGAAGATCGTCGAGGGCGGACTCGATGCCTCTCCGACCAGCGAGGTGCTGATCGAGGAATCGGTGCTCGGCTGGAAGGAATACGAGATGGAAGTCGTCCGCGACAGGGACGATAACTGCATCATCATCTGCTCCATCGAAAATGTCGACCCGATGGGCGTCCACACCGGCGACTCCATCACGGTGGCGCCGGCTCTGACCCTCACCGACAAGGAATACCAGATCATGCGTAACGCCTCTCTCGCGGTTCTGCGGGAGATCGGCGTCGAGACCGGCGGATCGAACGTCCAGTTTGCAATCAATCCCGAAGACGGCCGACTTGTCGTGATCGAGATGAACCCGCGTGTGTCGCGGTCGTCCGCACTTGCGTCCAAGGCAACCGGATTTCCCATTGCCAAGGTTGCGGCGCGGCTTGCCGTCGGATACACGCTCGATGAGCTCGAAAACGACATCACCGGCGGTGCAACGCCGGCCTCGTTCGAGCCGACCATCGACTATGTGGTGACCAAGATCCCGCGCTTCGCGTTCGACAAGTTCCCGGGCGCCGAACCGATGCTCACCACGTCCATGAAGTCGGTCGGGGAAGCCATGGCCATCGGCCGGACGTTTGCGGAATCGATGCAGAAGGCGCTGCGCTCGATGGAAACCGGGCTCACCGGTTTTGACGAGGTTGAGTTCGAGGGCCTCGGCCAGGGCGACGACAAGAACGTCATTCGCGCGGTTCTGAGCGCCGCGACGCCCGACCGCATTCTGAAGGTGGCGCAGGCCCTGCGGCTCGGCGTATCGCCGGAGCTCGTTTACGAGTACTGCAAGATTGACCCCTGGTTCCTGGAGCAGATCCAGCACATCGTCGATCTCGAAGCGCGGGTGCGCGAGGACGGCTTGCCGGACGATGCCGAGACCTTGCGGCAACTCAAGGCGCTGGGTTTTTCCGATGAGCGCCTCGCGGCAATCGCGGACGTGACGCCGCAGCAGGTCGCCGCGCACCGAGACAAAGCCGGCGTTCACACGGTCTACAAGCGCGTGGATACCTGCGCCGCCGAGTTCGCGTCACCCACCGCGTATATGTACTCGACCTACGAGACCGGCCTGACGAACGCACCGGTCTGCGAGGCTGACCCGTCGGACCGGGAGAAGATCATCATTCTCGGCGGCGGCCCGAACCGTATCGGCCAGGGCATCGAGTTCGACTATTGCTGCTGCCATGCCGCGTTTGCGCTCGCCGACGACGGATTTGAAACCATCATGGTGAACTGCAACCCTGAAACGGTTTCCACCGACTACGACACCTCCGACCGGCTTTACTTCGAACCCCTCACCGAAGAGGACGTGCTGGAGATCGTGCGCACCGAACAGGCGAAAGGGAAACTGAAAGGCGTCATCGTGCAGTTCGGCGGTCAGACGCCGCTGAAGCTCGCCGCGGCCCTGTCGCGCGAAAACGTGCCGATCCTCGGCACCTCCCCGGATGCGATCGACCTTGCCGAGGACCGCGACCGCTTCAAGGCCCTGATCGATGAACTGGGGCTGACACAACCGCGAAACGGCATTGCGCGTTCCGCCGACGAAGCGCGCAAGATCGCCGAGGAGATCGGCTATCCGGTGGTGATCCGTCCCTCATATGTGCTTGGCGGCCGCGCCATGGAGATCGTCCATGACACGACCCAGCTGAACCGTTACATCGCCGAGGCCGTCATCGTCTCGGGGACGAGCCCGGTTCTGATCGACAGTTACCTGAGCGATGCCACGGAAGTCGACGTGGATGTGCTCGCCGACGGCAAGGACGTGTTTGTGGCAGGCGTCATGGAGCACATCGAGGAAGCCGGCGTCCATTCCGGAGACAGCGCCTGCTCCCTCCCGCCCCACTCCCTGTCCGACGCAATCATCGCGGAGTTGAAGACGCAGAGCGAGGCCCTTGCCAGGGCACTTGGCGTCATCGGGCTCATGAATGTGCAGTTCGCCGTGAAAGGCGACGAAATCTTCCTGATCGAGGTCAATCCGCGCGCCAGCCGGACCGTGCCGTTCGTGGCCAAGGCCATCGGCATTCCCGTCGCCGGAATTGCGTCACGAATCATGGCCGGTGCTCCGCTGGCCAGCTTCGGACTCACAACCCGCAAGCTCGATCATATCGCCGTAAAAGAAGCCGTCTTTCCGTTCGCACGGTTCCCCGGGGTCGACCCCATTCTGGGTCCGGAGATGCGGTCGACCGGCGAGGTCATGGGCATCGACCGGGACTATGCGACCGCCTTCGCAAAGAGCCAAACGGTCGGCAGTTCCAGGCTGCCGGTGTCCGGAACCGTTTTCGTTTCGGTCAAGGATGCGGATAAGGACGCCATTGTGCCAAGCGTCAGCGCACTCCAGAATATGGGCTTCAGCGTCATCGCCACCGGCGGCACGAAACGGCACCTCGAAGCGCACGGCATATCGTGCAGCAAGGTCAACAAGGTCCTCGAAGGGCGGCCACACATCGTCGACGCCATGAAGAACGGTGACGTCGATCTCGTGTTCAATACGACCGAGGGTGCAAAGGCGCTGGCCGACAGCACGTCGCTGCGCCGGACGGCCTTGCTCTATCACATTCCCTATTATACAACCCTCCAGGGCGCACTGGCCGCGACCAAGGCCATTCAAGCCGTGAGCACGGATCGCTTGAATGTCGCGCCACTTCAGAGCTACGTTTCAGGGTAGAACTGGTAACTTCGAACGGTGTTGTTGACGCACCTCGCGGGGGGTGTCGCCTAACATACTTGAATCGACAGCAAGGAATTGCCGGGAAACGCTTCGCGAACAGCCCGGCGAGGGAATGGAATTCGTTATGGAAAAGGTGCCAATGACCGCGGAAGGTTATGCTGCGGTGGAAACAGAGCTCAAACATTTGAAGACGGTTGAGCGCCCGCGCATTATCGCAGCCATTGCTGAAGCTCGCGCACATGGCGACCTGTCCGAAAACGCCGAGTATCACGCCGCCAAGGAGCAACAGGGTCTGACCGAAGCGCGCGTCGCCGAGCTTGAGGACAAACTCTCCCGCGCGGACGTCATCGACATTTCCAAACTCTCCGGCAACGAGGTGAAGTTCGGCGCCACCGTGACACTGATCGACGAGGACACCGAAGCGAAGGTCAAATACCAGATCGTTGGTGAGGTGGAAGCCGACGTCAAGGCGCACAAGATTTCAATCACCTCGCCGATCGCACGGGCGCTGATCGGCAAGTCCAAAGGTGATTCCGTCGAGGTTTCGACGCCGGGCGGCGGCAAATGCTATGAGATTATGTCGGTGAAATTCGCCTGACACGGCACCACGCGCGTCCTGCCGTCTGCCATCGATGCCCGCTAAGCGTTCTCTATGCGGACGCATGCAACTATGAATTGCAATGCACGCTCCTGCAATCTATGAGCGCTTATTAGCAAATCGTTCAACTCTTAGTGGCAGCGTTTACCATGTTGACCTGAAGACCGCGCAGAATTTGCGCAATCTCACCTGGACCGATCGTTATGCAGAACGCAAAATCGTGCCTGGCTGAAATCGAGTCGCTGTCGACCAATACGTCGAGCGAGACGCGCCGCGAGCTGTTGCGCAGGGTAACCGACCTGTTCTTCCTGACAAGCGAGCAGCACACACCGAACGATGCGGTGGTGTTCGGCAATGTCATGGAACGCATTGCCTACGAGCTGGAAATCGAGGCACGCGCCGAGCTTTCCGGACGCATCAGCGAAATCGACAAGGCGCCGCACCATCTTGTCTGCCGGCTGGCCAGTGACGAGATCGCAGTCGCCAAGCCGGTGTTGGAGCGTTCGAAGGCGCTAACGGAGACCGATCTCATTCAGATCGCCAAGTCCAGAGGGCAAACGCACCTCCACGCCAT
The DNA here is from genome assembly GCA_028280515.1 of Hyphomicrobiales bacterium. Taxonomy (GTDB): domain Bacteria; phylum Pseudomonadota; class Alphaproteobacteria; order Rhizobiales; family Methyloligellaceae; genus UBA2767. The sequence continues at coordinate 46,529 of JANQLP010000016.1, read as the reverse complement.
CTCAAGGCGGCCGACCCTGTCTGCACCGGTCACCGACGTGATAGTCGAACGTGGCGAATCCGATGTGCTTGTCGAGGTCACGAAAAACAAGGGCGCCGAGTTCTCCAGCGGCGGCATAAACAAACTCGCGCAAAAAGCCCGTGAGGACGGACACCTGCTGACCGCACTTGGAAAGCGGACGGATCTCCCGCCGGATATCAAGGAAGACATCAAGAAGCGCGTGGCAGACAAGATCAAGGCCGAGATGACCGACCAGCAGATCGACGCCAACATGGACGACATCGATGCTCTGGTCGACAAAGGTGCCGCCAACCTCGACCTTGACGCCTTCAAGTCCGCCGATGCGACCCTGCGCGCCCGGGCACAAAGCGACGATCTTGGCGAACAGGAACTCGTGGAGCACGCCAACGCCGGACGGCTTACCGACGTGGTTCACGCTCTGTCTGTGCTTTCCGGCCTCGACACCCGGATGGTCTCCCATTGTCTGCTGAAAGCGGACGTTGCCGCCCTTGGCATCCTTTGCAAGGCGAACAACTTTGAGGGCACAACGTTTCTGGCGTTAGTCAAGGTGCGCAACGCCGACCAACGGCTTCGATCCGCAGAAATTGCCCGCGCGATGCGCGATTACGAATCCCTGAGCGTCGAGAATGCAAGCCGGACACTGCGTTTCCTGAAAGTACGATACAAGGCATCCGCTGAAGAAAACCCGGCTTCGTAGTTTCACGGCGACGCATATCCGACCCTCACTGACGCGCTAAGCACACACTGTAAATCACACGCCGTCCCCGGACCGGCGCATGGCCGCCTCTTAGGCGTTTGTTAGACAAGCGGTGGTACTTTTTGCGCGGTCGAAACTTGGCGATTGGGGAAAACCGGATGCAAGATGCGCGCGGTTGCCTGCTCGAACTCCAAAAACTGGCGTCGAGCGACACGGAGGCAGACCGGGCCGACACCCTGAGCTGCGTAACCGACCTGTTCTTCATGACATCTGATGAGCAGGATGAATCGGTCACGGCCGTGTTCGGGGAAGTGATGGAGCGCCTTGCCTATCAACTGGAGGCGGCTGCACGGGTCAAGCTCGCCGAGCGACTGGCGGACTCCCGAGATGCGCCGCACGGTCTGGTGTGTCGGCTTGCGGACGACGAGATCGGTGTGGCGCGCCCGGTTCTCGAGAATTCCTCCTGTCTTGACGACGCAGATCTGGTCGAGATCGCGAAGACACGGGGACAGGATCATCTCCTGGCCATCTCCAACCGGGAAACGCTCAGTACCGTGGTGACCGACATCGTTGTGGAGCGTGGCGACGAAGAGGTCCTGGAAAACGTCGCCAAAAACCAGGGAGCGGCGTTTTCGCGGAAAGGCATGGGTCAGCTTGCCCATCGTGCCAACGACAATCCCGATCTTTATGCCGTCCTGGAACTGCGAACGGACCTGCCCGAGGATATCCTTGCCGAATTGAAACAGACCGTCGCACACCGGCTGAAACAGGAGATCGCGGATATCCCGATCAGCATAAGCGGTGCGGAACTCGATGCGATCATCGAGGCCAAGGCGGCACAGATGAATCTTCTTTCACCGGGTGAGATGGACGAAATCGGCGACGACGGGGCCGGAGGTTCTCAGGTTACCGAGAGCATGGTTGTCGCCTTCGCCCGGACACGCAAGCTCACAGAAGCCATACAATCCCTGTCGCTCATCAGCGGCCTGTCGTTCAAGCGCGTCGCCCATTGTCTGCTTTCGGCAGATCTTACGGCGCTGGCGGTGCTGTGCAAGGCGAACGGCTTTGCCAACACCACCTTCGCCGCATTGATGCAGGCACGCTCAGCCTCAAACCCCTCGCCCGTCCGCGTCGTTGCCGAGGCCATGAGACGTTACGATATGCTCGATGCGGAGACCGCACAGCGTGCCATCGAGACCGTACAGCTCAAAGAGGCCAGAAACGAATGCTCGTGATACCGCACCACGCGCGCGCAATGGCTGTATAAATATTTCACTGCTCGCAATAGTTGCTTCGAACCACAATTCCTCAATTGCCATATGTCTTAGGGCATTAGAAACCACCTCCTGAGACACTGTGGTTTATTTTTAGCTGATGCGAGATGGGGATGGTTCGCACGCGCGAGTGCCTGGACGAGATCACTGACCTGATGAGTTCGGATGGCGAAAGCAAACCGGACGAGTTGTTGAACAAGGTCGCCGATCTCTATTTGATGACCGCGGATCGGCAGTCCGCGGCCGATCAGGCGGCGTTTGGCGACGTCCTTGCGCGGATGGCCAACGTCGTTGATCCGATCGCACGCGCGCGCTTCGCCGAGCGCATGGCGACGGCCGAAACTGTTCCGAACAGCCTCTTGCACCAACTGGCGCGAGACGAGATATGTGTCGCGAGACCCATTCTCCAGTACGCGATCGGCCTGCGCGAAGGAGATCTCGTCTCGATCACGTTGGAGGTGGATCAGGACCACCTGGTCGCAACCGCGCACCGGCATGATCTTACATGCCCCGTAACCGACATCCTTGTTCGACGCGGCGAACGGCGTGTCTTGCAGGCGATCGTGCAGAATGTAAGCGCCGAGCTGTCAGCGAACAGCATCGCCGAACTCAAAGCGGTCGTGGAAGACCATGCGGAGATCGAGAGCATCCTGAGGATGCGCCGCGACGTCCCCTCAAATCCAATCCGCCGCTTGAAGCGGCTTGCCGCGTCCGATTTCTGGCAAAACGTGACGCAGACGCTGTTGATGACAGACGAGGGCGGGGAGCCGCATGACCAGGCAGATACAGTCGTCGCTGAAACGCAAGACGCGGAAGCTGAACCGGACCAAGACAGCATGTCCGCCGATGGCGATCAGCCGAACGCGGAGCAGACGGTCAAAAAGCCCCGCCTGCAGGGCGCTGCCCTTGAAAAACACCTGCTCGAAGTTGCGAAGGCCAGGGATTATCCGCTGGTCATCCAGGCCTTGTCGGAGCTCGCCAAACTTGACGAGGCCATGATTTCACATTGCCTCTGCGAGGCGCATGTCTCAGCACTCATGGTTCTGTGCAAGGCAAACCGGCTCTCACCGGCCACATTCACCGCACTTCTGCAACTGCGCGAAGCGAGGACCAACACACCGGTCACCGATTTTGTCGGCCTGATGCGCCGCTATGAGGGCATGACCCCGGACACGGCAGAGAAGATCATCCGCTTTTCGAAGAAGCAGGGCCAGATGAAGGGCGCAATGCCCATCGAAAACAGTGAATGAGACGCGTGTCTAGAGCATCATGCGTTCAGATTGACGCGTTTCGTCGCGAAATCCGAACGCATAAAGATGCTCTAACACTTTAAGATATAGAGCAAATTTGTCCGATCAGGTTGAAACAGGGTGAGTCAACCTAATCGGATTTTGCTCTAGGACTGCTCGTCACCGATTGGAATTCCCGTCTCGAACTTTGACCGGCGAATGGCCAGCGACGTCTTGACGCTGTCGACATTCGGCGCCGCAGTCAGATCATTGATGATGAAGTCCTGAAAGGCGCTGAGATCCAGCGCCACACACTTCAGTATGAAATCGATTTCCCCGGAGAGCATGAAGCACTCGCGCACCAGTGGCCAGGTGCCCGCGCGTTCTTCGAAAGCAACCAGGTCGGCCTCCGACTGGCGATGGAGCCCGACCATCGCAAATGCCATAACGTCGAACCCGGCCTTTTTCTCGTCGATCAGGGCGCAGTACCCATCGATGATGCCGGCTTCCTCCAGAGCGCGGACACGGCGCAGGCACGGGGGCGCGGAAATGCCGACCCTCCGCGCCAGCTCGACATTGGTCATTCTGCCGTTTGTCTGGAGCTCCTTGAGAATAAGCCAATCGGTCTTGTCGAGACGCGCAGCAACCATCGCGTTGAGATACCTCTCGCCTGCCGAATACGGCCGATCCGCCGGCCAGCGTCGTTCACGATGGACAGCCGCAACGCTGAGCCGCTAAAAGCACGCAAGATAATGGAGCAAGGTTCAGCCCCAAATGCGTGCCGGGAGCAATGATATTACTCGAATGAGAAAGCTCTGCAAATTCATCCGCCCGATGACTTCACATTTGTTTCTTCAGCGAGGGATCTAGGGTTTGCCGGAACCGAACCGCTCCCGACCGAAATCAACCGGAAAGCGCGCCGAAAGGCGGGCTTCGGCGCCGGGCCGGCATCCGTTGGAGGAACGGCGCGCCTGGGTCATCACGGACGGTAAGGCAGGCATGGAGGTCCAGGTCATGGGGGTCGCCCGGGCCCTGGGGGCGGATATCGAAGTCAAGCGCGTCAGCCCGCGTGGCATCTGGCGCTTGCTGGCGCCGTGGATCGGCGTCGACCCGCGCGAAGGTTTCGGGAAGGCGGGAAACCAGTTCGCTCCGCCGTGGCCCGATATCGCTCTGGCGACAGGTCGGCTGAGCATCCCGGCTCTTCGCGCCATCAGGAAGGCATCACCGGAGACCTTTACGATCATCATTCAGGACCCGCGAACGGGCGCGGACAGCGCCGACTTCATCGCCGTTCCCGCTCATGACCGGCTTACGGGCGAGAACGTAATGCACACGCTGACGGCACCGCACAGATTCTCGCCCGAACGACTGAGTGAGCTGCGGCGGCGAGTTCCCAAAGAGATCGCCGCCCTGCCGGAGCCACGTGTGACAGTGATCCTCGGGGGACCGAATGCAATCTACAAATTCACCGCCGAGGACTCCGCCCGGCTCGGCGCATCCCTCGCCTCGCTCGCCACGCTTGGTGTGAGCTTTCTGATCACGGTATCCCGCCGCACGCCCGATCACGCCATGCAGGCGGTCAAGGACGCTACTGCGGCGTCGCCCCGGATCATGTGGTCAGGCAGCGGAGAGAACCCCTACGAGCACTGGCTGGCTCATGGGGACCTGTTCATCGTCACCGCCGACTCCATCAACATGACCGGTGAAGCCTGCGCCACCGGCAAGCCGGTTTACGTCTTCGAGCCCGCCGGCGGCTCGGCGAAATTCGACCGGTTTCATGAGAGTTTGCGGCGATATGGCGCAACGCGGTGCCTGCCCGAGCGCTTCGAACAGCTTGAAAGCTGGACCTACGTACCGTTAGATGCCGCCTCCCAAATCGCCGAGGAAATCAGGCGGCGCTGGAACCAGAAACGGACATTTGCTGTCGAGGGATAACATCAATGGTTCAGTTGAACATCGACATGCTGAAGACGGCCGAACTCAGGACGGATCCATTCGAATATACGATCGTGCCCGGTTTTCTGCCGCCTTCGAGTCTGGACGAGATCATGTCCGATTATCCCGTGCTGAAGGGCGGTTCATACCCGCTCGACAGCGTAGACATGCCGCCCGGCGTGCAGTCCCTTGTCGACCAGCTTGACGGTCCGGAGTTCGAGACCGCGATCGCGGACAAGTTCGGCGTGGCTCTTGTGGGCCAGCCGAAAATGTACTCCCTGCGCGGTTACTGCCGCAGCAGCGATGGAAAGATCCATACAGATTCCAAAGACAAGATCATCACGGTACTGCTGTATCTCAACAAGGACTGGGCGCATGACGGCGGAAAGCTGCGCATGCTGCGAAGCGGCGACGATCTTGAGGACTTCGCGGAAGAAGTCCCCCCCGACAACGGCACATTGCTCGTGTTCAAACGCTCCGAACGCTCGTGGCACGGCCATGGGCCTTTCGAAGGAAAGCGTTGCTCCATTCAGATGAACTGGATGACCTCGGAAGGCGCGCGCGGCTTTCACAAGTTGCGCCACTCCATCTCCGCCCGCGTCAAGAAGATCACGGCGGCGGAGTAGATCAACACCGCATCTGACGTTCACGCGCCATCAGAGCAGCTGCCTCGCAGACCTGATCTGCGCGTCCGCGGCTGCCTGAGATCTCACGATTTCGCCCACAATTCTCCCAATTCCGGTGCATCTGAAGTTGTAGGCTGATCGTCTCTGTAGAGAGCATTGCGCTCACTTGCGGTCGAAGACCGCAAACATCATCAAGTAGCCGACGGGAGTATCAACAATGAAACTGACCAAGACGTCCGGTGTGACGATTGCCGCCGCCGCAGCCGCGCTCGTGATCGGCGGCGCCGTTGCCGTACCGAGTTCCGCCCAGGCGCAGGAAAAGGTTCAGTGTTTCGGGGTCAACGCCTGTAAGGGCCAGGGCGCCTGCAAGACCGCAAGCAACGACTGCAAGGGCAAGAACGCCTGCAAAGGTCAGGGTTTCGTGTCGCTGACGAAGGCTGAGTGTGAAGCCAAGGGTGGCAAGACCACGCAAAGCTGACTGCGAATGCCGCAATACGCGGACCCGCCGGCTTTCGCCGGCGGGTCACGCCGTAACCGGACCAGTGCCTCCCACATGAGTCAGAGTGCACAAAAGCCCGAATTCATCGGCTTCGGCCTCGGTCTCCGGCCGGTCCACTATCCGGAAATCCTCAATCACGATCCGCCGGTCGACTGGTTCGAGGTGATTTCCGAAAACTACATGGTGCGGGGCGGCCAGCCCTTGCAGATTCTCGAACGGATTCGCACACGATATCCAATCGTCATGCATGGCGTGTCCCTGTCGATTGCCTCGACGGCTGCCCTGAACATGGACTATCTCGCCGCGCTCAAAAGCCTGGCGGAGCGGTTCGAGCCGCGCTGGATTTCCGATCATCTGTGCTGGACCGGCGTGCACGGCGTCAACCTGCACGACCTTTTGCCGATCCCCTATACGCAGGAGGCGCTCGACCACGTCACATCCCGCGTCCACCAGGTACAGGACTATCTGGGTCGTCCCCTCACCCTGGAAAACGTCTCGAGTTACGTGAGCTTCGGGCGCTCGGAGATGCCGGAGTGGGAGTTCATCGCCGAACTCACGCGGCGCACGGGATGCTGGCTGCTGTTCGACGTCAACAATGTCTATGTCAGCGCCTTCAACCACGAGTACGATCCCAGGGAGTTCATTGACGGAATCCCGGCGGACCGGGTCCTCCAGTTCCATGTCGCAGGCCATTCCCATATGGAGACGCACATCATCGATACCCACGATGCGCCCGTGTGCGACGACGTCTGGGACCTCTATCGCTACGCGCTTCAGCGCTTCGGCCCCGTCTCGACGATCATCGAACGCGACGACGACATTCCGCCGCTGGCCGAGCTCATTGACGAGCTCGATATCGCACGAGGGATTGCGGCGGAAGTTCTGAGCACGCCCAAAGCCTCCGTCAACGCATGAAAGACCTGGCGAGCCTTCAGGATGAGTTCCAGCGCGCCGTGATCGATGGCGACGACGCCGTGCTTGGCGAACTCGTCGACACCTCAAAAGAGAACCGAGCGGTCCTCCTGAACGTATACCGTCATGCGTATACGGAGCGACTGATGGAATTCCTTTCGAACGACTACGAAAAGCTCAACGCTTACATGGGCGATGATCAATTCCGGCAAATGGCGCGCGGGTTTGCTGGAGGCCATCCCTCGGGCACACCAAATGCACGCTGGTTCGGCACCAAACTGCCGGAATTCCTGCGCAAATCGGAACCCTACAAGGCGTTGCCGGCGCTCGGCGACCTCGCCGATCTTGAACGCGCGCTCAATGATGTATTCGACGCGCCCGACGCGCCGACGGTCGATATGGCCGATCTGACGGTGATTCCGCCGGAAGCCTGGCCGAAACTGACCTTCGCGCCCCATCCGGCAACGCGGCGGCTCGACCAGGCCACCAACGCAGCCGATATCTGGCGCGCCCTGCACAATGAAGAAGCGCCCCCCGACACCAAGACACCCGGCGAGACGCGGCAACTGATCGTCTACCGTTCGAACGGAATGGCGTCGTTCCGGCCACTCCCGTCAGATGAGGCGATGATGTGGGACGAAGCGGCGAAGGGCGTCCGCTTTTCCGTTCTGTGCGAGATGCTGTCGATCTATGGCGGGGAGGAAAACGCGGCGGCACGGGCGGCGCAGTACCTCCAGGGCTGGATCGATGCGGGCCTTGTCACACGCGTGGAGCGGCAGACCTAAAACTCCATCGTGAACTCGGAACTGAGACGCCCTCTCAGATCATCAATCGCGCGGAAACACTCAACCAGATACACCCGTTCGCGTTTGGACAGGTTCACCTTTGGCACGAAGTTGCCGATATCATCGTTCGCCCTGAAGTCCTCCAGTTGCTGGCGCAGCAGCAGACGCGTGATGTAATCGAGGCCGCTGATCAGATAGTCATACTGGTCATCGTCGATGGCATCGTGCGCGTGCAGTTGCGTCAGACGCTCGAATGTCGAGGTCGCGGGAATTCCGTACTTCAGGGCCAGCAGACGCGCAGATTCGACGAGCGGGAGGGTGCCGCGATATTTCAGATTGATCACCCCCTTGCGCCCGTTCACGGTCTCGGTCTGGAGCTGCCCGAACCAGCCGAGTGCGACCGTGTGATCTTCCTGAATGGAGAACATGTCTTTCAGGAACCCGGGATTGCGCGCGCCCATCTCCGTCACGAAGTCCCTCAATTCATTGGAAAAGTCCACGGCACCGAAGGCATGCGCATAGTCGAAGAAGATGTCGCAGTAGCGCAGGGTCGCCGGTGAGCGCGATTGCATCCAGTAGGTCACCTGTTCGCGCCATTGCGTGCGCGTCTTGCGCCAGACGGGATTGGTCGCCATCACGTAGCCGCGGCACAGCGGCAGCCCGACCGCGTCGAGTTCCTTCGTCATCCGCTCCGCAAGCTCAATGAAGAACGGCTCGATCTTCATCTGGTGCCTGTCGGGATAGTCGTCGAGGATGAAGGCGTTGTCCTGATCAGGGAGCAGGAAATTCTCCCCGCGCCCTCCCGAGCCGAGAATGATCAGCGAGAAATCGACCGGCGGCTTGCCCCATTTCTTCTCCGACGCCATGGCCTCGAGCTGGTTGCGCAGAATGCGGCGGTGGATATCGCGGTTGATGTCAGTCAGCAGGGACTGCACTTCCGGCACCGGCACATTGTCGGCAAACAGGGCCTCCGCCAGTTCCACCTGCGCTGCCTTGACCGCGCGCAACCCATCAAGCGTCGCCTCGTGGGTCAGCATGCGCATGAGTTCGAGCGTCTCTTCCGAAAGGAACGACAGTGCCTCGCTCAGGGAGAGGATGCCGCACACATGCCCACGCTCGTTCAGCACCGGGATATGCCGCAAGGACCGCCGCCGCATGAAGGCGACCGCGTGATAAAGGTAATCGGTGCTCTGAATGCTGATGAGCGGCGACGTCATGATCTTCGAAACCGGCGTGCGCGGCGTTGCCTTGAAGGCGATGCGACGCGTGACGTCCTGCTCGGTGACGATACCGACAGGATGGTTGCGGGAATTGATGACGATGGCGCATGTCGCCTTCTCGCGCTCCATTCGCATCACGAGTTCCTTGACGGACGTGCTCGGCGCGACAAGCACCGGCGGGTCGCCCAACCGGTCCTTCACGATGCGGCGGAAGATGTCAGTCTGCGTACTCATGGCCCCATCCTAACCCGCAGAAGACAATAATGATTTGACCGCGGCCGGCAACGCCGCCGGTCGCCGACTTTTGTCTCACGTGGCCCGCCGCCCGAACAGCAGAATGGCCGTCATGGGCACCACGAACGCGATGAGAACGGCGGTGACCACGAGCATCGGAATGTCCGCATACTCGCCCCGGTTCACTTCGAAGATCCAGTTCAGATACTTGGTTTGCAGTTGACCCGCCACGAGCGCCAGGTTCATGAGCGATGCCATCAGCGCAAACCATGTCGCCCGGCGTCCGGCCGGCGCATGGATGGCGACAAGCGTCAGCATCGGGATCATCGACAGCTGGGCGAAAGGCGATTCCGCTGCGGTGTTGATCAGGGCAATGGTGCGCGCGCCGAACCCGAACATTTCCTGCGTCCAAAGATCGACCCTGTATGCGAGCCCGATGGCCGGTAACGAAAGGGCCGCGTAAAGAACGGTCAGGATGAGAAGCACATTGGCGATGGGACGGCGAGTAATCGTATCCGCCAGCAACCAGGTGCCCGCCATGGCAAGTCCGGCGCTGATCTGCGCCAGCGTCCCGTAGAACGCCTCATCGAAGCCGAGTTCATCGATCGTGAACCAAGTGTAACCTTCCCCGACCAGCGGCGTGGACCGGAACACAAAAATGATGATGGCTGCGTAGAGGATCTTGCGGCGCGCATCCGCGCTCAGATCGCCCGTCACCCGCGCAAGCATGGCGATGACGACGACCATCGATACGACGAAGACAAGCTCCTGGCTGTAGGGCACGCCGCCAAGCCCGAGCCCGGCGACGACCGCACCGAACGCGAACCCGCCGCCGAGAATGCGCCAGTCAATCGGCTTGCTCGGCACCTTCTGCAACCGTACCAGCAGCGCGCCGGTGACCGAAATCGCCGGCACGAAAAGGCCGAGCAGGAAAACGGTCTGATAGCTGTAAACTTTCGCCAGAAGCCCGCTCAGCCCGGCGACAGCGAAAATGCCAAACGACAGCGCCAGGCGGCCGAGCACCTGAACCATCGCGAGTTCCCGCTCGACGTCCTTTTTCGGTCTCGGCGTTCCATCGGGCTTCTCCCGGTCCACCACTTCAGTGCTCATCGCGTCGGCGACCACGTCCTGCAGCACGATGCCGATGACGATGGCGAGCTTGGCAGCCACGTAGAGCGCGTCGAGGCTGTATGCCGGGAACCAGTCACCGGCTGCTCCGGCGAGGATCAGCAGCCCGGCGGCGACCAGTGATGCCCCGAGAAAGACGTAGATACGCCTCTGCGACCCGAACAGTGCGACGGAGTCGACGATCTGGCCGAACACCATCTTGATGGTCCAGGGCAGCGTGAGCCAGACCCCGAGTGCGGCCAGATCCGCAGGCGTCATGTTCAGCGCCTGCTTGATCCAGAAGCTCTCGGCGATGCCGACAAGTCCGAGCGCCCCATAGGCGAAATAGACCATCAGCAACGGCAGATAGCGCAGCTGCATGGCCCGGACCGGGGCGACAACCGCCGCCTTCAGCCGGTCCGGGAATGTCCTGACCGGCGCCTCGGCAGCAGCGTCCGTACCTGATGCATTCGATGCGGACATCAGGTCACTTTCGGAGCTGACACGGGATTAACCGTCGGCCGGATTGGCCTGAACGATGGTCTATTGCTCGTCCGCCAAGGCGCGCTTGACCGCCGCGCGCTCCGAAACGCGCTGCCGGTGATCCATAACCTTTGGAATGCGCTTGGGATCGACACCGTCGCCCTCCAGCCAACGCGCCACCGTGAACAGATAGGAATCGCAGATCGTATAGGCGTCTCCCATAACCCACGGACCTTTCAGCATATCACGCTCGATCAGATCAAAACACGCGCCGACGGTCTCCGGAACCTTGCTCCGCATCGCTTCGATAGCGTGGGTATCATCAGCGTCGACCCAGCGATGGCCGCGCATGCGATGCGCATGGGCGACATGCAGCGTTGAACACAGATAGCTGTTGAAGGACTGGACCTGGGCAAAGCCGAACGGATCGTCCAACAAAGACAGTTCAGGCCGGTTCGCGTTCTGGCAGATGAACACCAGGATGGCCGGCGTCTCCGTCACAATGCCCTGATCCGTCACCAGAGCGGGAACACGGCCCTTGGGATTGATCTCCAGATACTCGGGCTTTTCCTGATCCTTGTTCGAAAAATCGACGCGCACGGACTTGTAGCTCGCCTCAACCTCCTCCAGCACAATGTGCGATGCGAGCGCGCAGGTGCCTGGTGCATAGAACAGCGTGAGCATTCATTCTCTCCCAAGTTTGCCACCGGACTTCCGCGCACCGGCAAGCAGGGGAGTAGCATCAGCACTCGCGGCACTGCAATTGATAACGCACCCTTGCCTCGTCATGAGAACTCTGCTGATCTTGAAGTTCACTGATCCGACGTGATCGCGCAGGACCCATTTCCTTGACAGTCACCGATACATTCGACTTGTCCGGCCGGACGGCCTTTGTCACCGGCGCATCGTCGGGCCTTGGACGCCACTTTGCGCTGACCCTCGCCGGCGCCGGCGCCAGGGTCGCACTTGCCGCCCGGCGTGTGGACAATCTCGGCGAAGCCGTCGAACAGATCACATCGGAAGGCGGAAACGCCGTTGCCGTCCCGCTCGATGTGACCGATCCGGACGCCCTCGCGCCGGCGTTCGACGCCGCGGAGCAAGCGCTCGGGCCCGTCGATATTCTCGTGACCGCCGCTGGCGTGCCCTCCGGTGCGTTCTTCGCCGACACGACGGACGAAGAGTGGCGCGCGGTGATGGACGTCAACCTCGACGGCGTGTTCCGCACCGCGCGCGAGGGGGCCCGCCGGATGAGGGCGCACGGCCAGGGGGGCTCGATCGTCAACATCGCATCGGTTCTCGGGTTCAGTGTCCTGAAAGGGGTCTCGGCGTATGCTGTGTCGAAGGCGGCTATTGTCCAGTTCACCCGCGCCATGGCGCTTGAACTCGCCCGGGACAAGATCCGCGTGAACGCGCTCGCACCGGGCTATTTTGCCACCGAGATGAATGCGGACTTTCTTCAAACGGAAGCAGGCAAGCGATTGATTTCTCGCGTCCCGCAGGCCCGCGTCGGTGAGCCGCACGAGCTTGACGGCGCGTTGCTTCTGCTTGCGTCGGACGCCGGATCGTTTATCACCGGTGCCGTCATCCCCGTCGACGGCGGGGCACTGCTGTCAGTGAGTTAGAGTGTGGATCAATGATCGATTTCGCCCTTTCCCCGGAGATCGAAGACGTACGTCAGCGCACGCGGCGCTTCGTCGCTGAACACATCCTTCCCCTCGAGGACGATCCGGGCAGCTATGACGAGCACGAAAATATCCGTCTTGACCTGTGCGATGAGGTGCGTGCCAAGGTGAGGGACGCCGGGCTTTGGTGCCCGCAGGTGCCGAAAGAGCGCGGCGGAATGGGGCTGCCCTTCGTCGGCCAGGCGGTCATGTACGAAGAAGCGAACTACTCGATCTTCGGCCCCGTCTGCTTCAACTGCGCCGCTCCCGACGACGGCAATATGCGCGTGCTCAATCAGGTCTGCACCGAGGAGCAGAAGCAGACATGGCTCGACCCGATCGTCGAGGGCAAGACGCGCGGCGCCATCGTCATGACCGAGCCGCATCCCGGCGGCGGGTCGGACCCGACGATGATCCAGACCAGTGCCACGCCCAAGGGCAACGGCGACACATGGGTTGTGAACGGCCGCAAATGGTTCATCACCGGCGCCGGCGTCGCCGATCATTTCATCCTGATCGCGCGCACGTCGGACGAACCGCGGCGCGAGCTGACCGCCTTCATGGTGCACAAGGAGACGCCCGGCATTGAAATCGTCCGCACGGTGCCGATCATGGGCCCCGAAGAGCATGGCGGCCATTGCGAAATCACCTTCACCGATGTGGAAATCCCGGACGAGAACCGCCTTCTCGAAATCGGGCGCGGCATGAAGGTGGCGCAGATGCGCCTCGGTCCGGCGCGCCTCACCCACTGCATGCGCTGGCTCGGTCTTTCCGCGCGCTGCATGAAGATCGCCCAGGACTATATCGATGTGCGTGAAGGCTTCGGCATCAAGCTCGCCGACCGGGAGTCGGTCCAGCTCATGATGGGGGACATGGCGAAGGAGATTCACATCGGCAGGCTGCTGGTCATGAACGCAGCATGGACCCTCGATCAGGGCGACTTCGCCCGCAAGGAAGTCTCCATGGCCAAGGTCCACTGCGCAAACATGCTGCACAAGGTCGTGGACACGGCCATTCAGCTCAACGGCGCGCGCGGCTATTCGAAAGACACGATCCTCGAATGGATTTACCGGTACGCGCGCCAAGCCCGAATTCTCGATGGCGCGGACGAGGTTCACAAGATGGTGCTGGCGAACACCTATCGCGCCGAGGGCCGGGATTTCTGGAGCTGGGGCTCGCCGTCCTGATGGCGCACGACACCCGGCCCCGCACGCTCGATCCGGAAGACCTCGACGCTCTGCAGGACTGGCTCACCGCAGAGCTCGGCGCCGACGCGGTCAAGGTCCGGCAAGCGGACCTTCTGTCCGGCGGCGCCATCGGCGAGAACTGGCGCATCGGCGTGCATGTCGCCGGCGGTGCGCAATCCGGCGTCCGCAACTGGGTGCTGCGGACCGACGCAGCATCGCGCCTCGCCATCAGCCACAACCGCGCGGACGAGTATGCGTGCTTGAAGGCGGCTCATGGCGCCGGCGCGCGCGTGCCCGAGCCGATTGCCGTCGCACGCGATGCAGCGATCATCGGCGCGCCGTTCATGATCGTCGGCGAGGTCGCAGGATATGCGCAGGCGCGGGACATGGTCCGGGACCCCGTTGTCGAGCGGAAGGGCGACGAGGTCGCGGAAGCGCTCGGGCGCGAACTTGGCAAAATCCACTCCGTCCGGGCGCCGGGCCAAGGTCTTGAATTCTTAGGTTTTCCGGACCGTCCGGCCGCGCTCGTGCAGGTCGAGCAGATGCGCGCCTACCTCAACACCATATCCGAACCGCGCCCGGCGCTGGAGTACGCGCTGGCTTGGCTGGAGCGCCATGCACCGGAAACGGACGCGGTCGTGTTCTGCCACGGCGACTTCCGCACCGGCAATTTCATGGCCGAGGACGGCAATCTGACCGCAATTCTCGATTTCGAGTTCGCGCATTGGGGAGACCGGCACATCGATATCGGCTGGTTCTGCGCCCGGTGCTGGCGCTTCGGCGCGGATGCACGCGAAGCCGGCGGCATAGGATCACGCACGGCATTTTATCGGGGCTATAATGAAGAGAGCGATGTCCCGGTCGACGAGACGCTCGTGCCCTATTGGGAGATACTGGCCGCGGCCCGTTGGGCCGTGGTGGCGCTCCTGCAGGGCGAACGGCATGTCACGGGGGGCGAGCCGTCGATCGAATTGTTCCTGACCGGCCTTCGCGCGCCGGAAATGGAGCACGAGGCACTGCAGGGCATCGCCGCACTGGAGGGAAGCGTATGAGCGACCAAGTCACAAAAGCCCGGGCACTGTTGGACATTGCCAATGACACCTACGCGGAGGAGATCCTGCCCGCGCTGCCGGCCGGGAAGCGCTACGTCGCCGCCATGACCGCGAATGCCCTCGGAATCGCACAACGGCGCCTGACGCAGCCTGACCCGTCTGGCCCGTTGCTGGCGGCGTGCAATACTGAAAGTCTCAGCGAATTGGCCGGATCCATTCGCCGCGGAAACGTAACCGGCATGAGCGAGGACACTTTGCGCCAAAATCTGCTCACCTTTCTGGAAGCAGAACTGGCGATCACCAATCCCCGTTTTCTGGAACGGCGCAGGGGCTGAGGCACGATGACGTACGGGGGACCGGAACTCGTCAAGCGCCCGGCCAACCACGTGCCGCTGACGCCGGTGAGCTTCCTGGCCCGCGCCGCGCGGTTCTGGGCGGACCGCACCGCCGTCATCGACAACGACAGGACCTTTACCTACGGCGAGTTCGCCGCCCGTTGCCGCCGCCTCGCCCACGCACTTGCCGAACGCGGCATCGGGCGCGGCGACACGGTGGCAATCCTTGCGGCCAACTCACCCGCCCTGTTGGAGGCACACTACGCCGTTCCCATGCTGGGGGCCGTGCTCAACCCCATCAACATCCGTCTCGACAAGGGTGCGATTGCCTTTTGTCTTCAGCACGGTGAAGCGAAGCTCTTCCTTGCCGACAGAGCGTTTCGCGACACCATCGTGCCGGCGCTCGAAGGGATGGAGGATGCACCGCATGTGATCGACGTTGCCGATCCCGAACAACCGGAACTCGGTGCAATCGGCACGGAAGAGTATGAGGACGTCCTCACCGAAATGGACGACCAATTCAACCCGCCGGGACCTGAGGACGAGTGGGACCCGATCTGCCTGTTGTATACCTCCGGTACCACGGGGAATCCAAAGGGCGCTGTGTACAGCCATCGCGGCGCGTATCTCTCCACCTTGTCCAACGCGCTCACCTTCAAGCTCGACCATGATAGCGTCTATCTGTGGACGCTACCGATGTTCCATTGCTCGGGTTGGACCTACACATGGGGCGTGACGGCGGCAGGCGGCACCCATGTGTGCCTGCGCAAGATCGAGCCGAAGCGTATCTTCGAACTCATCGCGGCACATCGGGTGACGCACATGTGCGGCGCGCCGATCATCCTCAATCTGCTGGCCCATGCCCCCGAAACCAACAGAATCGCCTTGCCGCAGCCGGTCAAGGTCGCAACGGGCGGTGCCGCACCGCCCTCCACCATTATCCGGGAGATGGAGGCGCTCGGGTTCGAGGTGCTACATCTTTACGGGACCACGGAGACCTACGGCCCCTCGACTTACTGCGCGCCGAACGAAACCTGGCAGGACATGACGGAACAGGACCGCCACGGCCACATGGCGCGGCAGGGCATCTCCTATCCGATGATCGAAGACATGATCGTGGCGGACCTCGTGACGGCTGCGCCGGTGCCGCGCGACGGCGCGACCATCGGCGAGATCATGGTGCGCGGCAACTCGGTCATGAAAGGCTATCTCAAGAACCCGCAGACCACCGATGATGCGCTGCGCGACGGTTGGTACCGCTCCGGCGATCTCGCCGTCTGGCATCAGGACGGTTACTTCGAGGTCAAGGACCGCGCCAAGGACATCATTATCACCGGCGGCGAAAACGTGTCGTCCCTGGAGGTGGAAGAGGTGCTTTACCGGCATCCGGCGGTGATGGAAGCGGCGGTGGTCGGCCGTCCGGATGAGAAGTGGGGCGAGACTGTATGCGCCTTCATTGACCTGAAGCCTGGTGCGAACGACGTCGGACCCGATGCAATCATCGCATATTGCCGCGAGAATCTTGCCGGCTTCAAATGCCCGCGACACGTGATGTTCGGCCCCTTGCCGAAAACTTCGACGGGGAAAATACAGAAGTTCCGTCTTCGTGAAATTGCACAGCAGACCTGAAGGCTGCCAATGGCTTCATTCCCGCCTGCGCTGCTTAGGGGATGAATAGGTTTCAAGCAGGGCCAGTATACCCTTGGAAGCGAACGCCATGAGGAACGTGCCGCCGAAGGGCAAACGCCGGAAAGTCTGGTGCCTTGCTGCCGTGACTCGCGCGCAGCGCCGGAGGAACAGGCCAGCACTCAGGCTGCGTCACTCCTTTGAAGCTGATTGTTCTTGCGGATCAGTCGAACGTCCCTTTGCCAAAGCGGTCAGACCGCCGAGCAGATCGTCAATCGTGCGCTCGCGGCCCGTGTCGATTGTCACCGATGCGGTCATGCCGGCGCGCAACGGCGGCGCGTCCGCAAGTTCCATGAGTTCGAGCCGCACCGGCAGCCGCTGCACCACCTTGACCCAGTTCCCTGAGGCATTCTGCGGCGGCAGGATCGCGAATTCGGCACCGGTGGCCGGTGAGATGCTCCTCACTTTGGCCCGCCACACCACACCGGGATAGGTGTCGAGTTCGATCGTCGCGGTCTGTCCGACCCGGACGTGGGTCAGCTCGGTTTCCTTGAAATTCGCGTCGATCCACGGCGATTTATCGGTAACGATTGCGAACAACGGTTCCGACGCATTGATCTGCTCACCTGAGACCAGCGGCACGGTCACCACGGTTCCGTTCGATGGCGCCTTGACGACGGTGCGTTCCAGATCGAGCTTGGCCTTCTCGAGCGCCGCGATCTTGGCCCGGACCAGCGGATGCTCGTCCACCGGGCGGCTCGGAACGCCGCCGAGCGAGGCCATGATGCGCTGGATTTTCTGGCGCGCCATATCCACACGGTCGGTCGCCGCATTGGCGTCGTTCTCCAGTTCATCGCCCCTGGTCTCGGCTATGATCCCGCGTTTCGCCAGGGTTTTCTGCCGCTCGTAGCGCTTGCGGTAGTACGCAGCCCGGTCCTGTGCTTCCTCCAGTTCCTGATGCGCTTCAGCAAGCGTTGCGCGCGTGGTTTCAACCTCCTGCCGGGCGGCATCGAGCTCGGCTTGCGCCCGCGACAGCGCAATCTCAAAGGGCCGCGGGTCAACCTTGACCAGCACGTCACCCTCATTGACCTGCATGTGGGCGTGCGCCCGCACCTCAACCGCCCTGCCGGACACTTCCGCCGCCAGCTTCGCGATATCGGTCTTCACATAGGCGTTTTCGGTTGAAATGTAACGGGCGCCCTGCAACCAGTAGAATCCCGCTGCCGTGACCGCCATGGCCGGCACGACGATCAGCAAGAAGATACGCATCAGCACACGCCGGAACCGGCCCTTTGGCTCGTCCTCCGTCTCCACGTGTTCAGGCACACCGGAAACGACAACTGGCGACACGCTTTTCTCGCCTGACTTTGCCAGTGTCTTTTGCGGCTTCGCCACCGCTTTTGTGGTTCTTTTTCTAGGCATCCTGAGTCTCTAGCCGGGCCGGTTCGATGAGATCATTCTCTTCGGCCATTTCCTGCAAACGCCGCTTCACCTCGATCAGAAGGTCCGTCAGCTCTTCACGTTCCTTGCGGTTGAGGCCTGAGAGTTCCTCCTCGACCATGGCCTCCGCGAGCGGCCCGATCGTGTCGTGGATCCTCCCGCCCGCTTCGGTAAGATAGATCCGGTTCACGCGCCGGTCGGCACTGTCGGCGCGACGTTCGAGCCAGCCGTTTTCCTCCAGCCGGTCGATCAGCCGTCCCGCCGTCGCCTTCTCGATCTCCAGCATGTCAGCCAGCTCCGACTGGCTGACCCCGGGTTGGGCCTGGATCCGGCGCAACACCAGCCACTGCGCGCGCGTGAAGCCGAGCTTGCGCACACGCCGGTCGAACACCGTGCGCTGCAACCGGGCGGCATCCTGGATCAGCGATGCCAGATATCGTCCTTCGGAAAGCCGCAAATCGGACCTCGCAAAATTTAGTAACCCTCGTTACTATTGCCTAGCATACAGTTAATAGGGTTACGAATTCAAGCATGGCGACCGAAACCACCGTCGATTTCGCGATTGACGATCAGGAGAACGATCTCTCGCCGGCGCGCCGTGCGGTCATCCTGTTCACCGTGACCCTGAGCGCGACGCTCTACAGCACGACCATACTGGTCGTCTCGACCATCCTGCCCCAGCTCCAGGGAACCATGTCGGCCACAGCCGACGAGATTACCTGGACGATGACCTTCAACATTCTGGCGACGGCCGTCGTGACGCCGATGACGGGCTGGCTGGTCGCCCGTCTCGGCAAGCGGTCGGTGATGTTGTGGTCCGTCGCGGGATTTACCATCGCCACCTATTTCTGCGGCACTGCGGATTCGCTGGAGGAGCTGATCTTCTGGCGCATCGTTCAGGGAGCCGTCGGCGCGCCGATGACGCCGCTGACCCAGACCATCACGCTCGATACGTTTCCCAAGCGTCAACATGCCGTCGCCATCGGCCTGTTCGGGATCGGCGTGGTGCTCGGCGCGTTCCTCGGACCCGTGATCGGTGGCGTGATGGCGGAAGTGGCGACCTGGCGCTGGGCGTTCTATGCGCTTGTCCCGGTTGGCATGATTGCCGTTGCCGGACTGTATTTCGCGTTGCCGAAGGACAAGCCCGAAGGGCGCGCACCGCTCGACTGGACCGGCTTCATCCTCCTTTCGGTCGCCATCGCCTGCATGCAACTCGTCCTGTCGCGCGGCCAGCGGCTGGACTGGTTCGACTCAACGGAAATCCAGATCGAGGCCTTCCTTGCCGTGCTCGCATTCTACCTGTTCGTGGCGCACAGCCTGACCGCGCGAAGCCCGTTCCTCAACCTGCGCCTCCTGCTGAACCGCAACTACGCGCTCGGGCTGGTGCTCGTGTTCATTTACGGCATGCTCAACTTCACGCCGATGGTCGTTCTGCCGTCGCTTTTGCGCGACCATGTCGGGTATCCGGATTCCCTGATCGGCTACGTGCTCGGATCGCGCGGGTTCGGCGCGATGATCGGGTTCTTTACCGCGATGTTCATCGGCCAGAAATACCCGCGCAAAAGCATGCTCGCGGGGTTCGGCGCGCTGGTCATCTCCGGATACTGGCTGACGACGTTCGACCTCAATGTCACCTTGACCGAACTCATGCTGAACGGTGTCGTCCAGGGCCTGGCCGTGGGCACGATCTGGGTGCCGTTGACCATCGCCACCTTCTCCACGCTGCCCGCGTCGGTCCGCGCGGAGACGTCCTCCGTCTTCCATCTGCTGCGGAACATCGGCTCGAGCGTCTTCATCTCGCTCACCGTGACCGAGATCATCCGCTCAACCGCCATGAACTACGAACACATGACGGAGCAGATCACGCCGTTCTCGAAACCGCTGCTGCTCCCCTGGGTGAGCGGCGGATGGAGCGCAAACGACGTTGAGTCCCTTGCACGGCTGTCGGAGGAAATGGCGCGTCAGGCGGCGATGATCAGCTACCTGAACGCATTCGGCATCTATACGCTGATGGCGGCTGCCGCGCTGCCGCTCATTCTCCTGGTTGCACGTCCCCAGAAAAACTCATCGTGAGCCGGTGTGATGCTTTTTGATTGCCAAAAACTGCAGGCGCACGGATAGACTGCCGCGCCATGATCAAAACCCTGTCCAAACGTCTCACCGCAGGTGATGCTCTTGTCGGCTGGACCGTCGTTGGCTGCGTGCTGCTGACGAGCTGTGTCGTCCTGACACTCGCATCCTCTATGTTCGGATACGACTACGCGGTCAGGGACATGCCGGTGTTCTGGCTCGCCGGCGGGCTTGCCGGCGCCGGCATACTCTACCTCGCACTGCCGCCCATCATTTGCGCGTCGAGGCTGATCCGGGCGCCGGCGTTACGGCAACTCCTGTGGATCATGCTCGGAATGGGGGTCGCGATGCGGCTCATTCTGTTCGCCAGCGAGCCGGCGCTTGAAGACGATTACCAGCGTTACCTGTGGGACGGCGCCGTCACGGCCCACGGACTCAGTCCGTACGCCGTCTCGCCCGAAGCGGCAATGAAGGCCGATCCCAGCCTGACGGCGCTCGGACAGTTGGGCAAGGAGTCCGGCCCCGTGCTCGGCCGCATCAATCACCCTGAACTGCGGACGATCTATCCCCCGGTGGCACAGGGCGTGTTTGCCTTCTCGCACTGGCTGGCGCCGTGGGATCTCAACGCATGGCGCACGCTGCTCATGCTGGCGGACATTGCCGCCGTCGGTATGCTGCTTTTGCTGCTGCGCAGTCTCGGCCGGTCTCCGCTCTGGGCGGCACTCTATTGGTGGAACCCGATCGTTCTGAAGGAGGTGTACAACTCGGCCCACATGGATGCCCTGCTGCCGCCGCTGTTGCTCGGCGCCCTCCTGCTCTCACTGCGCAACCGGCCACTGGCGGCGACCGCGAGCCTGACGATCGCCGCCGGCATCAAGATCTGGCCGGTGATCCTGTTGCCGCTGGTCTGGCGGAAATGCCTCGATCAACGCCGGATATTCATCCTGTGTGTCGGCCTTGCCGCGGTCGCGTGTGCGCTCTTCGCCTGGCCGATGGTTTCCGCCGGCCTCAACCAGTCGTCCGGTATCGTCGCCTATGCCGACAGGTGGACAACGAACAGCGCGCTCTCTCCACTGATTGTGGAAGCATCGCGTTGGGCGGTCGAAGCGCTCGGCGCCGACGCACTCCGCCCCGGTTTCGTGGCACGGGCGATCATCGCGCTGATGCTCGCGAGCATTGTGCTGTGGCAATGCTGGCGGCCCGCGGAGACCGCTCGAACGGAAGTGGACAAATGGTTGATCGTCGCAGCCGCCATGTTCCTGCTCTCTCCGGCGCAGTTCCCCTGGTATTACCTGTGGATCGTGCCGTTCCTTGCCCTGCGTCCGGTTCCCGGCCTTCTGCTGCTCACAGCCACACTGCCGCTTTACTACAGCGCCTTCTACTTCCTGTCCCATGACACCTATTCGGTGTTCAAGGAGGGCATCGTCTGGCTGATCTGGCTTCCGGCCTGGGGCGTACTCATCTGGGAAGGACGGCATTGGATCGCTGCATCTGTTCGGCCCGTGAGTTACGTAAAGAACGCAGAGGAAACGTCATGAAGCATGGCAAGCGCATCAGTGTTGTTATTCCCGCGCTCAACGAGGCGAATGCGATTTCACGCGTGATTGCCGACATTCCCGATTGGGTGGACGAGATCGTCGTTGCCGATAACGGGTCCACCGACGGGACGCCGGATGTTGCCCGCGAGAGCGGTGCAAGGGTCGTGTTCGAGGCCGAGCGCGGCTATGGCGCGGCCTGTCTCGCAGGTATTGCCGCCTGCAACGATGCCGATGTCATCGTGTTCCTGGACGGCGACTATTCCGATCACCCGGACGAGCTTGGCAAGGTCGTCGAGCCGGTCGCGACAGGCGCGTGCGAGTTCGTGATCGGTTCGCGCGTCACCGGCAACGCGAAGCGCGGCGCACTGACGATCCAGCAGCGGTTCGGCAACTGGCTCGCCTGCAAACTGATGAACGGGCTGTGGCGCACCTGTTACACCGACCTCGGACCGTTCCGGGCAATCGACGGCCGCGCCTTACGCCGTCTCGGCATGCAGGACCGCACCTATGGCTGGACCGTCGAAATGCAGATCAAAGCCGCCCTGCTCGGCCTGAGCGTCACGGAAGTGCCGGTGAGTTATCGCCCGCGCATCGGGGTGTCGAAGATCTCCGGAACAATCAAGGGGACTATTCTCGCGGGAACCAAGATCCTCGGCCTCATTGGCCGGTATGCCCTGAGACCGCGGTTGCCGGAGCCCGCATCACTCAGGTGACGTGCGCACCATGTCGCTCCGTTTCACCAACTGCCCCCAATAGGTGTCGAACGGGTGCACAAAGTCGGTTTGACCTTGTGCATTCACCAGGGGACGGCGCTCATTGTGCCAGGCGAAAATCCCGCCATCGAGATTGTAGACGGCTTTCGCACCCTGCTCCTTGAGCGCGGCCTGCACGCGCTCGGCAAGGCGCGATGAACGCACACCCACGGCGCAGTAGAAGATCACCGTTTTGCCGCGCACACGGTCGCCGAACCGGTTCATGAAAGCCCAACGCCAGATATCCGGATCGACCCGTTCCGCACCGGCGAGACGGCTGACCGCGAATTCACCCTCTTCGCGTACATCGAGAAGGAGAATATCGGGCCGGCGCGACATCTGGGCGGCAAAGGCTTGCGTCGACATATGTGAGACGCCGCCATAGTCGCGGACCACCTGCGAACGGACGGTTTCCAGGGTGAACGGATCGCGCGCATTCAAGTCGCTGCCCAGCGAAATCGCTGACGCGACAAGCAACGTGCCGATAACGAAATGACGTCTTTTCATGGCAAACACCTATCTTGAACATACGGCTCAGGCAATCGCCCGGGTGCTTGGGCGGTGATCACGTTTAAGCTAGCATTCGGTGCTTCCTGAGCAGAAAGCGGCGCCCTGCAGGCGCCGTTTCGCATTTGCGGGAGGCCTTTCGTGGCGAACGATGCAACACCCGTCGGGGCGCAGCTTTCCGGACCATCTCACGTGGATACGGAATTACGCGATCTTGCGCGCGACCTCTTTGACCAGTTCCGCGAGATGTCGTTCGACGGCGTCGGCATCAGCCGCGAAACCTACGGCCCCGGCGAAACGCAGGCCATGGAGGTCATCGAACGGCTCGGCCAGGAGCGCGGTTTTGCCACCCGTTGGGATGCGGCACGCAACCTGATCGTGCGGCTGGAGGGCCGTGAACCCGGACTGCCCGTCGTCGCCTCGGGTTCGCATCTCGACAGCGTGCCGCAAGGCGGAAACTTCGACGGGGCGGCCGGCGTCATTGCCGCCCTGCTCGCGCTTCTGGCGGCGAATGAGAACGGACCGCCGCTTCGCCCCATGGAGCTGTTCGTGCTCCGCGGCGAGGAAAGCGCCTGGTACGGCGGTCCGTGCTACTTCGGGTCGCGCGCGCTTTTCGGCCTCCTAACGACAAGCGATCTGCAAAGCCGCCATCGTCAATCGGGCAAGCCGCTCGAACATCACATGGCCACCTGTGGCGTCGACCTTGCTCCGATCAAAGCCCGGCGTCCCTTGATAGAGCCGCGGCACTTTCATTGCTGGGCCGAGCTTCATATCGAACAGGGACCGGTCCTGATCGCACGCGAAAAGCCCGTCGGGCTCGTCACCGGTATTCGCGGTAACGTGCGGCACCGGCGCATCGTATGCCGTGGCGAAGCGGCCCATTCCGGCGCCGTTCCCAGATGGCTGCGGCACGACGCGGTGCTGGCCATGTCGGAGTTGCTCATGCGGATCGATGAGCACTGGCGCATTCTTCTCGAGTGGGGCGAGGACCTGGTCGTGACGTCAGGCATCGTGGAGACCAACAAGGACGAGCATGCGGTCTCGCGCGTGCCGGGCGAGGTGACCTTTGCGCTTGAGTACCGCAGTCAGGACACCAAGACGCTGCAGTCGTTCGGCAACCTGATCGAGACCGAATGCAAGCAGATCGGCGAGCGGCGCGGCGTGACGTTCGATCCCGGCGAACGCGTCTATACCGAGCCGGCGCGCATGAGCGATGATATGGTCTCGTTGCTCGGAGCACAGGCTGAGGCCGTCGGCATCGCTTACGAGATCATGCCGTCCGGCGCCGGCCACGACTCCGCGATCTTTGCCAATCAGGGCATTCCGTCAGCCATGGTATTCGTCCGAAACGACAAAGGCAGCCACAATCCGCACGAGGCGATGGAGTATGAAGACTTCTTCGCCGGGGCGGAAGTCCTGTCGCGGGCGCTACAGCAGGCCGCGAACGATCCGAGGGAGATGCAAGGGTGAGCGAGAACGGAACGTCTGCCTTTGAAGCGGCACAGCTTCTTCTCAACGAGCAGGTCGTCTATATCCGCACCAGCGGTGATCCGTTCTTTTTTTCCTCCGGATGGGCGAGCCCGGTGTTCATCGACATCAAACGGTTGATCGCCCGCCCTGACGCGCGCACGCGGTTGCTGGAGCTCACACTCGACAAGATCGAGGCGGACATCGGCAGCAACACGTTCGAACAGATTGCCGGCTGCGAACTCGCCGGCGTACCGTTCGCCGCCATGGTTGCTGACCGCCTTGCCTGTCCCCTCGTGGTCGCCCTGAAACAGGCAAAGGGTTTCGGAAGGCTGGCGCAGTGCGAAGGCGATTTCGAGCCCGGCGCCCGTACCATCCTGATCGACGACGTGACCACCGACGGGCGAACAAAGACGACGTTCAAACAGGCGCTTGAACGCGCCGAAGCACGGGTCGTCGGCATCTTCGTCCTGTTCGCCTACAACATCTTTCCAGGCCATGCGCGGACGGTCGCATTGACCACGCTCGGCGATGTCATCAAGGCCGCCGAGACAAACGGTTCCCTGGAGGGCTCGGCTCTCTCGGCTCTGCAAACCTATGCCGCGGATGCGGCCGCTTGGTCGCGCCATCACGGCGGGATCGGGCTCGACGAGCGCACCTAGGCCGGAACACGCCCCTCACGCATCGTCACCCTCATCATCGTGCAGGAAATCGAGGTTGGGCGTTTGCCGGGCCTTGCGCAGGTCCGTTGCGCGGCGCAGCACGTTCGGTCCGAAGCGTTCCTTCAGATCGTCGATAGCGGTCTCAAGCTGACGGGGCCGTTGCGGCGCGGAGAACAGATCATCCTGGCCTTTCTCCTCCTGGCGCACCAGGTCATATGCGGCGAGGCCCACGAGCCGGAACGGCCCGGGATGATCGAAATTCTTCAGGATCAGGACCGCGTCCTCGAACAGCGCGTCGGCCACGTCGGTCGGCTGGCGGCGGCGGTGCTGGCGCGTGAGGATCTGAAACCGGGACGTCTTGAGTTTCACGCGCACGCCATAGGCGACGTAGCGTTTGCGCCGCAGCCGCCGCCCGATTTCCTCCGCCGACCGGCGCAGGTACCGCGCAATCTCGTTGCGGTCTGAAACGTCCTCGCTCAACGTCCGCTCGGACCCGACGCTTTTCGACTTGCGACTGCCCTCGACCCGACGCGGGTCCCGGGCGTGCGCCAATGCATAAAAATGGTTGCCCACACGGCCGAGCTTGTGTGTCAGCCAGTCCGGATCGGCTGCCGCGACCTGTCCGATGGTCTCAAGCCCGATCGCGTGCAACCGCTTCTCGGTCTTCGGACCCACACCCCAAAGGCGCGAGACAGGCAGCGGCGCGAGCCAGGCTTGTGCGTCGTCGGGCGGCACGACGGTCAGCCCGTCGGGCTTCTGAAAGTCGCTTGCGACCTTGGCTACGTATTTTGTGCCGGACACGCCAACCGAGACGGTCAATCCGCCTGTCGCCTCATGCACGGCGTCCTTCAGCCGCATCCCCATCGCGCGCGGGTCTCCGAAAAGATGATCCGTGCCCGTCAGGTCGAGAAAGGCTTCATCGAGGCTGATCGCCTCCACGTGTGGCGAGAACTCCGCGAACACGCCCATGATCGTCTTAGAGACTTCGGTGTAGCGGTCGAAGCGCGGGCGCACGATCACCGCTTCGGGGCAGCGCCGCCGCGCCTTGGCCATGGCCAGGGCGCTGCCCACATTGTAGGGCCGCGCTTCATAGCTTGCGGTGAGCACCACCCCGCGATCGCTCGGCGGGCCGACGAGAACCGGCTTGCCGCGTAATGAGGGATCATCGAGCTGCTCGATGGCCGCGTAGAACGCATCCATGTCGGCATGGACGATCGTCTTCGGCCAGTCTGACATATCGCCGGGCATGGTGAGTCGGGATTAGACGCGCCCCCGACCGGCCGGTCAAATCGCGTTTGCCCCGGCATTAGTATTAAGGGGACAGTTTACTTAATTCGGCCTACGTCCTTTGCGACCTCACTGGTTGGCGTCGGAATTAAGTAAACTGTCCCCTTAATACCGATCCCTAGTGCAACGTCTCCATCAGCCGGCGCATCAGCCGCATCCGCGGCACCAGCGACGAGATCAACAGGTGCTCGTGCAATGTGTGGGCACCCTCGCCGTCCACGCCGAGACCGTCGAGAACCGGGAGCTTTGCGGCAAGAAAGTTGCCGTCGCTGCCGCCGCCGGTGAAGGTCCCGACGAGCTCGAACCCGATTTCCGCTGCCAGGCCCTTGGCATGCGCGAACAGGTCCCTGATCACCTGCGTCTCCTCGAACGGCGGGCGCGTCAGGCCGCCGTCCACCGTGAACGTGACATCCGGATTGAAGGAATCGAGGTTCTGGACCCATGAGATCATCTCGTCCGCCACGTCGAGACTGCGGAACCGGAAATCGAGGGACGCGGTACAATTCTCCGGGATGGTGTTCGCGGTCGTGCCGCCCTGGATCATGCCGACATTGACCGTGAAGTTCCGGTCATAGTCCGTCTTGCTCTCTATACGCTCGATCTGCTTCGCCATCTCCAGAATGGCGCTGCGCCCTTCCTTGTGCCGGCTGCCCGAATGGGCGGGGCGCCCCTGCGTGCGCATGACGAAACGCGCCGAACCCTGCCGTCCGGTGACGATCTTGCCGCCGTCACGCGCGGGCTCGGTCACCAGAACGTATTTGGCGCTCTCGCCGGCAGCCTCGATGTGCTTTCGGGATGTGGTGCTACCGGTCTCTTCGTCGGATACGAACAGGAAGCGGATGGGAAGGTCGGACTCCCATCCGGTTTCCGCCAGGGTGCGGTAGGCGGTCAGGCCCAGATAGGCGCCGCCTTTCATATCGTAGATGCCGGGCCCATAGGCCTTGTCGCCCTCGACACGGATGGGCAGGTCCTCAAGCGTGCCGACGGGGTGCACCGTGTCCAGATGCGAGAGCATGAGAATGCCCTTTTCGTCCCCGCCCCACGGCGAGGAGACCGAAAGATGGCTCGCCCGGCCGTCCTCGCCCGGAATGCGTTCGACCTTGCAGTCGAGACCCTTGAAGATCTCGGAGACGATATCCATCATCTGCTCGACGCGGCCGGCATCGCTGGTCGGGCTCTCGACTTTGACCCATTCCTGAATCCCGGTGAGTAACTCTTCAGGCGACGGCGTTTCCATTGGTCAAAGCTCCTTCTTGTATCAGGCCCGATTACGCCTCAGGCCGCGTTGTTATCGTTCAGATGGCAGGCGGAGAGACGGCCCGGCGCAATCTCCTTCAAGGCCGGCGCCTCGCTCCGGCAGCGCTCGAAAGCGTGCGGACAGCGCGGATGGAAATGGCAGCCGCTCGGCGGATTGATCGCCGAGGGGATTTCGCCCTTGATGGGATGGAAGTCGCGTTTGCGCTGGTCGAGCCGCGGCACCTCGGCGAGAAGCGCCTGGGCATAGGGGTGGTTCGGCTCGGCAAACAGCTCCTCCGCCGGCGCGGATTCCACGATCCGGCCGAGATACATGATCATCACGCGGTCGGAGATATGCTCGACAACGCCGAGGTCGTGACTGATGAACAGATAGGTGAGGTCGAATTCCTCGCGCAGATCCATGAACAGATTGAGGACCTGCGCCTGGATCGATACGTCGAGCGCGGCGATCGCCTCATCGCACACGAGAAATTCCGGCCGTACCGCGAGCGCCCGGGCGATGCCGATGCGCTGGCGTTGCCCGCCGGAAAACTGATGCGGATAGCGGCGCTTGAACTCCGAATCGAGACCGACCCGGTTCAGCATGTCGTCGACATAACCGTCGAGCTCGTTGCGCGGTATGATCCCGTGCACCGACGGCGCCTCGCCAATAATCCCGGCGACGCGCTGGCGCGGATTGAGTGAGGCAAACGGGTCCTGAAAGATCATTTGCACCGCGAGCTTCGCACGCTGCGCCTCTTCACCCTCCAGCTCATCGACGTTGCGGCCCTTGAACGAGATATGCCCGGAGGTCGGCTCCAGAATGCCGGCAATCATCCGCCCGATGGTGGACTTCCCGCAGCCCGACTCCCCGACCAGACCGACCACCTCACCCTTGGCGACCTGAAGGTCCACGCCGTCCACCGCGTGCACGACCTGCTCGGAGACCGGCGCGCCCAGCTTGCCGGCGATGCGGCCGGCGAGGTCCGGACTCTTGACGAACCGCTTCGTCAGCTCTTTCGTTTCGATCATCGCGGTCACGACGTAACCTCGACGCCCTGCGGGTGAAAGCACCTGACCGAGCGTCCGCGCACGGGATGGGTCGGTCCCGGCTCGTCGAGACATTGCCGGTCATCGAAGTTGCAGCGGTTCCGAAACGCGCAACCGGCTGGCAGATTGAGCAGTGACGGCGTCATACCCGGGATCTGGTTCAGCCGTTGGCCGCGCTTGTTGTGGCTCGGCACCGATCCGATGAGGCCGATTGTGTAGGGATGAAGCGGGTGATCGATCACGTCGTCGGCCTTGCCTTCCTCGACGATACGGCCCGCATACATGACGCAGATATGGTCGGCGAGACCGGCCACGACGGCCAGATCGTGGGTGATCCAGATCAGCGCCGTGCCGGTTCTGCGGCACAGGGCCTGCGCCTCGTAGATGATCTGGGCCTGGATGGTCACGTCGAGCGCGGTGGTCGGCTCATCAGCGATGATCAGGTCCGGCTTGTTCAGAAAGGCGATAGCGATCGCCACGCGCTGGCGCATCCCGCCGGAGAGCTGATGCGGGTAGCTCTTGAGCCTTTCCTCGGGTGATGGAATGCCGACCTGACCGAGCGCATCGCGCGCCTCCTCCCAGGCCGTCCGGGAATCCACATCGCGATGCGCCCTGATGGCCTCGGTCATCTGGGTGTCGATGCGCAGGACCGGATTGAGGGTCATCATCGGGTCCTGAAAGATCATGGCGATGCGGTTGCCACGGAGCTTCTGCAGCCGGTCCTCGCTGGCGCCGACCAGTTCCTCGCCCTTGAACTTGATTGAACCCGAAGCGATCCGGCCCGGCGGATCGATAAGGCCGACGATGGAGAACCCGGTCACCGATTTCCCTGACCCGGACTCGCCAACGAGGCCCATGACCTGACCGCTCCTGACCTCGAAGCTGACATCGTCGACGGCCTTAACGACGCCCAGCTTGGTGTGGAAGTGCGTGCGCAGATCGTGCACGGCAAGGGTCGGCGCTTTGGATCTGCTCATCGGTCAAGCCGGGGATTGAGGACGTCGCGGAGCTGATCGCCGACGAGGTTGATCGACACGATCGTCAACAGCAATGCGATGCCGGGGAAGAAGCTGATCCAGTAGCGCCCGCTCAACATGTACTCGAACCCGTTCGAGATCAGCAGCCCGAGGGACGGTTCGGTCTGCGGCAGGCCGACGCCGAGGAACGACAGCGTCGCTTCAAGCGCAATGGCATGCGCGGTCTGCACGGTGCCGACCACGATCAGCGGCGCCAGACAGTTCGGGAGGATATGCCGGAAGAGGATGCGGTTCCGGCTGAGGCCAAGACAAACGCCAGCTTCCACATATTCCTTTGATCGTTCAACCAGAGCCGTGCCGCGCACGGTCCGCGCGTAATAGGCCCACTGCACCGTCACCAGGGCGATCATGATCTTGTCGACACCCTTGCCGAACACCGCCAGCAGCATCAGCGCGATCAGGATCGCCGGAAACGAAAGCTGGATATCGACGATACGCATGATCACGGAATCAACGCGCCCGCCCGCGTAAGCGGCGATGAGGCCAACGGCCGAACCGATCACCAGAGCGATGAAACCGCTCATCACGCCGACCGACAGCGAAATACGCAGCCCGTACAGGATGGCGCTGAACAGATCGCGGCCCGCCCCGTCGGTGCCGAGCAGGAACGTGTAGCCGAACTCGCTTTTCGTTCCGGGCGGCAGGCGTGAGTCGAGCACGCTCACCTGCGCCAGATCATAGGGATTCTGGGGCGCGATCAGCGGTGCGAAGATGGCGACGAAGATGATGACGACGAGCGTAATGAGCGCAACGGCCGCGATCTTGCTCTCCAGGAAGTCAGCGCGGAACCGCTGGAACGGTGTCTGTACCAGGGCGCGTTCATACTGCTCGTCGACAAGCTCAAGCTCGGTCTGTTCAACGCTCGTCATGCTCTCCGCTCTCCCAGACGCACGCGCGGATCGAGGATCGAATAAAGGATATCCACGATCAGATTGAGGGTGACAAACAACAGCACGATGATGATGAGGTAGGCCACGATAACCGGCCGATCGAGCTGCTGGATCGAGTCGATCAGCAGTTTGCCCATGCCCGGCCAGGCGAAGATCGTCTCGGTGACGACCGAGAAGGCCACCAGGCTTCCGAACTCCAGCCCGATGACCGTGACGACCGGGATGAGAATGTTCTTGAGCAGGTGAACGAGAATGACGCGGTGGGTCGACAGCCCCTTGGCGCGGGCGAATTTGATGTAATCCTGATGGATCGCCTCACGCGTACCGGCACGCGTCAGCCGGATGACGAGCGATATCTTCAGCAACGCCAGATTGAGCGCCGGCATGAAGATGTGCTGGAGACCGTCCAGCGTGAACAGGCTCGACGTGATGCCGAGGAATGTCGCGGTTTCGCCGCGCCCGGTGGAAGGCAGCCACCCGAGCATGACCGCAAACACCATGATCATCATCAGCCCGACCCAGAATGTCGGCAGCGAAAAGCCGAGGATGGAGCCGGCCATGATCGTGCGGGACGCGGTTGATTCCGGTCTCAGGCCGGCATAGAGCCCGAGCGGAATGCCGAGGAAGATCGCCATCAGCAATGCGGTCAGGGCGAGTTCAAGCGTCGCCGGCATGCGCTGAACGATGAGCTGGAGCGCCGGCTCGCCGAAGATGAAGGACGTGCCCAGGTTTCCGGAGATCGCGTTCTTGAGGAAGTAAAGATATTGCTCGCCGATCGGCTTATCGAGGCCGAGCGCGCGGATCGCCGCCTCAATATCTTCCTGATCGGCTTCGGGGTTGATCAGCATGTCGACGGGATCGCCGACGACATTGACGCCGAAAAACACGATGACGGACATGACGAGAACGACCACCACGCTCTGCATGAGCCTGCGGATCACGTAAGCCGTCATGCGTCCCTCCCCGATGACATGCCGCGAAAACGAGGCGCGCCGGCTCGCGAATGAGCCGGCGCGCTTGTGTCTGGGCGATTATTCCTCAACCACGCCGACGGCCATGGTGGCTTCGTCCGTGCGGGCCTTGTACTTCAGGCCCTTGCGGGTTCCCCACGTGTTGACCTGATAGTGCAGCGGGATGATCGCGACGTCCTCGATCGCCACTTCCGTGGCCTTCGCCAGCAGATCCTGACGCTTGGCGTCGTCCACCGTCGAAAGAGCGGTTTCGATGAGCTTGTCGACTTCCGGGTTGGAATAACGACCGCGGTTCGACGCACCGAAGCCCTTGCTCTTGTCGTGGGTGTGGATCAGCGACTTGAGCGGCGAGGATGCCTCACCGGAGCCCGCGCCCCAGCCGACGAGGATGAAGCTGAATTCCGGCGTCTTGTCCGGACCGCCGCGCGATGCGCGCTTGAAGTAGACCGAACGCGGCATGGTCACGACTTCCGTCTTGATACCGACGCGCGTCAGCATCTGCGCCACGGCTTCCGCGATCTTGGCGTCGTTGATGTAGCGGTCGTTCGGTCCGTGAATGGTGAGCTGGAAGCCGTCCTTGAGACCGGCTTCCTCGAGCAGTTTCTTCGCGCCTTTCGGATCATACTCGACCGGCTTCAGATTGGGCGATACGCCGAAGAAACCTTCCGGCAACAGCTGCCCTGCCTTGATCGCCACGTCTTCCATCACGCGATTGACGATGGCGTCGCGGTTGATCGACTTGGAGATCGCCTTGCGGACGCGCTGATCCTTCAGCGGGTTCTTGATGTCGCCGCCACCCTTCGCTTTCACGAACGGCGAGTTGTCGCGCTTGTGATCGAGATGCAGGTAGATCACCCGGTTCGACACGCCCTGGCTGAGCGAGACCTTCGGCTCTTTCTTCAACTGCTCGATGTCGGTGGTCGGAACCTGTTCGATCATGTCGACATCGCCGGCGAGCAGGGCCGCGACCCGCGACGGCGAGGACTTGATCGGCTTCAGCGTCACTTCCGCCCAGACCGCCTTGTCGCCCCAATAGTCGTCGTTGCGGACGAACGCGAACTTGTCGCCCGGGACATATGCCTTGAACTTGAACGGGCCCGTTCCAATCGCGGCCTTGCCGGAATTGTAGTCTTCGGTCGATGCGCCCTCGCCGTTCTTCTTCGACACGATCGAGAAGGTCGACATGTCGTTCGGCATCAGCGGATAGGGCTCAGGGGTCTTGATGTGCACCGTGTGGTCGTCGACCTTGACGGCCTCCTTGCCCTTCAGATAGGTGCCGAAACCGGACGGGCTGTTCGGCACGTTGACGGCCCGCGTGAAGGTGAAAACCACATCGTCCGCGGTAAACGGCGAACCGTCGTGCCACTTCACGTCTTCACGCAGCTTGAATTCCCATGTGGTGTCGTTCACCGGCTTCCAGGACACGGCGAGCCCCGGGATCAGGGTCTGGTTCTCGTCGGTATGGACCAGCCGGTCAAAGATGTGCCGCGCCAGAGCGTTGTTGGGCGACAGATTGTGAAAATGCGGGTCGATCGACGTCGGTTCGGTCGCCAGGCCGATCTTGACATCCTTCGCAAGCGCCGGCGCCGAGAAGGCGATCAGCACCGCGACAAATGCAGCGAATATCACTTTGACTCGAGACATACGCTTTACTCCTCCCTTGGCAAGTTTGATTGTGCTGAATATGCCCGCGCTGCACAGCTGCGGGCATGAGTGACGGCAAGCGTAAACGAAGTTTCTGTGCAACGGAAGAATTTGTCTATGCGTTTTGGTTCTAGAATTAGAACCATTGAGGCAGATATACTTCGGACCACCGCAGTTAAAGCCCACTCAACCGCATCGGCTGTTCATGAGAGCCAACTGGCATAGCTTGCGAGAGTATGAAGCACTCCGTGCAATGATTATCACGGGGACCACGACGGCCGCCGGTCGACAGCTCGGCATTTCCCAATCAGCGGTAAGCCGCGCCATCGCCAAGCTCGAAGCCCGTCTCAACCGGACGCTCTTCATCAGGGAGGATGGCCGGATGCAACCGACAGCCGAGGCGATCTCGCTCAACGAGACGCTCAGTCCGATCTTTGACTCGCTCAACCAGATTCACGGTACGGCCCAAACGAGCGGCAAACGCCGAACGCTGCGCATAGCCTCGCCGCCGACAATCGCGCACCGCTTCCTGCAAAGCAGGATCGGCCATTTCGTCAACCGGTCGGGAAATATCAGCGTCAATTTCGAGATCTGCTCCTCCGATGTGCTCGAAAAGGGCATACTGGACGAACGCTTCGATATTGTCGTTGCCGACATCGTACCGCGCCATCCCGGCGTGAA
This sequence comes from Hyphomicrobiales bacterium, assembly GCA_028280515.1. Lineage (GTDB taxonomy): Bacteria > Pseudomonadota > Alphaproteobacteria > Rhizobiales > Methyloligellaceae > UBA2767. The sequence goes on along the minus strand of JANQLP010000016.1, from coordinate 12,414 downwards.
AGTCGTGCCGTTTCGCAAATCAAAAATGATATGCGCGATGCCGCTCGACCATCGGCTGTGCACCAGGAAGGTTGTCCGTATTGAACATCTGGAGGGTCAGTCGCTGGTCGTCATGACCAAGCGTCACGCGAGCCGTTCGACCGTCAATCAACTGCTGTTGAAGGCTGGCGTGGAGGCCAAAATCATTATCGAGACGTCCACTGTCGTCTCGGCGATTGAGTTCGTCCGGATCGGACTCGGCGTGACGCTGTTGAATCCGTTTCCGGTCGCCCTGACCCTTGCCAATGACGTCGCCATCCGCGCCTTCGAGCCGGGTATCGAATACCGGACGTCGTTCCTGTTGCCTGCCGGGAAACCGCAAAGCTCGGCCGCGCGGGCCTTTATGCGGCACATACGCGCCACCACGCCGGACGACGCGTGGTCACAAGCGTATCGATAATGGAGCGTTGGGACCTTGACTGGAGCGACTGTGAAAATATACCGGGAGCCCGACCCGATGTCTCCCGTGCTATCCGCGGGTCCAGCGGATTATGATGCGAACACCGGTTCGTTGTGTATGGAAAGGGATGCCCCATGACGACTGATCTCGAAGCCTTGACCGAGCATGACATGGGGGAGGACTGTCCGGTGTGCCGGACCCAGGACCTGGTCGATGCGATCCTCCTGCCGGCAGCGGCGGCGTGGGAGCAGAGAAACGGGCTGGCGCGCGTCTCGCTTGCGCTGCACGGCGCGGCGGGGCTGCTCGGCGCACTTCTGGAAGAAGGCGTCCCGCGCGAGGAGCTGGAGCGGACGCTTTCCGAACTGCTCGATGAAATCGAACAGCAGATCCTCGAGGACACCACCATGGGCGGCCCGCCGCAGGGCACGGCGTAGTCTCATCTACTCAAGCGCTTGACGCCTCCCCTTTCGCAAGTCATCTCGAGTCTCACGGGCACATGCTCCGTGCGCTTCAATATGGGATGAGCGCCCCATCCAGACCGACAGTCAGCGTTGCTAGACTCCCCGCCACCTTCGTGCTGCGCAGGATGAGACGCGCATCGTCTAGGCCGTCGACGCCCGCCGCAACGGGTTCGCGCGGCACTACGGCATGACCTTCGAGATCACCTCAACGCCCGGTGCCGGCACGGTGTCCCGGCTGATCGTTCCTCTGGGATGAGGGAAGACCGGAGGGCGCTTCGACGCTGGCACCGCGGCCTTCGAGCCGCATGAACGACACCTGATCGCCCGTTTCAGGTTGCGCGACGCGTCTTCCATCTTCGACGCGCGACCGTCCCGAAGACGGGCCACTCAGCCCTTGTATTTGAAATAGTCGCTTTGCCAGAAATAGTCGCCTACCCGGATGTCCTTGATGACATAGGCGCCGTGGGGATAGGTCGCATTCGGCATCGAACCGAGGAGCGTCGCGTTAATGGTGATGGTCTCGTTGTCGCCATCGTCGATCTCGGCCTGAATCGCCGCGAGCGCATCCAACACGGGATGCTGAGGCTTGCCCTCGAAAATCGCCGGAACGCGCTTGTCCGCCACCTGGAGCATGACGGTGAAGGCGATGTGGTTGTTGGGGCCGTCCATCTTCGCCGCATAGACGAGGGAAAGGGGCACGCCCACCAGTTCGGCCGGTGTCTGTTTGTCCGCGGCGGTGGCAGGGCCCGGCAGCGACCCGGTAAGTGTGAAGGCGAGGAGCGTTGCGATCGCGGAGTTACGAAGGCTCATCTTGCTGACCCCCTTGAGTTTGCGGCGGCGGACAGTCAATCCGCCGTTACGACTGGGAAAACCATCGTATCGTCTTACTAAAAGGTGGCCCGTCCTAAAAGATGGCCTGTCTTGAGATTGCAACTTCTTTTCACCATTTTCATGTCGAAGAGGTCATACGGGGATTTGTGGCGGAGTCTCCGGAAACCGTGGAGGAGTTCCCCATGCGCGCTGTCTGGATTTCCGGTGGATTGCTGTTGGGCGTCGGTCTTGCGTTGACCGCATCTTTTCCAGGCAATGCCAAAGATGCCCGGAAGGCAGACCAGAACTACGCCGCGAAGCTGTGGGGCGCGCTTGAGAAGAACGGGTTGGCCGGCGCATCCGCCAGGCCCGGACCGCCGAAGCCCGCAAAGGAACCCCATGGTCCGGCTGCAACCACAACCGTTTCCGAGGTGAAGGTCGGCGACCATACCGGCAAGGTGGCCGTGCAGCACGTCTATGGCGACACGGGAACCAGCCTCGATGAGATTGCGAAAGACCCGGGCAAGCATCTGAAGGCGGTCAATGTGATGGTCAAACGCGCGCCCGGCCATGACCCGGAACACGGTGACTGGATGTGGGTGTCGTACGATCCGAAAGGCAGGATGACGGTGCCGACGGGAGCGAAACCGGTCGGGACCACGGTTTCTCCGTGCAGCGACTGCCATGCCCAGCAGAAGGGGCAGGATTACCTCTTTCACCGGCAATAGCGCGCGTCGGCGCCATCACTTCCAGGGAACTCGCTTGGTCCGGCGATCTGATGGCTGCGAGAGAGAAATGGTACCGCCGCCTCGCGCTCAGCCATAAATCCCTATTGCTCCGGAAGCATGCGGCCGGATGCCCGCTTTCGGTTGCAAAGCGGGTGTAGACGTGGTTCGTCGGTCTGATCGATTCTAACCGTTGGCTGACATGGTTAGATCACTGATGCTCAATAGCACGATGCAATGACGAACCTCCTAGTCGAGATACAGACGTGGTTGTACGGAGGGATGACGAAGCAGCTCTCTGTTGCCACAGGATCATTGAATCCATCGGCACTTGGCATCGCAGTGGGCACTGCTGTTTTCTTCGGCTTCGTCCACGCGTTCATGCCTGGGCACGGCAAGACGGTACTCGTGTCCTATTTCCTCGGCTGTGGCGGTCATCCATGGCGAGGCTTATCGATGGCTGCCACCCTGGCTGTAACCCATGTGCTCTCGGCCATTCTCCTCGTTCTTGCCGGCTTTAGTTTGCTCCAGCGCACGCTCGGCGGAGCAGGACGTGCGCCCGACGTCGAACTTGCAAGCGGTGTGCTTGTTGCAATGATTGGTGTGTGGTTGCTCTGGCGCGCGCTTCGCAACCGCAGCGCGACCCGCGAGGGCGGTTCCGCTAAAACCTCGGGCATCCTTGCTGTCACCACTGGGCTCGTGCCGTGCCCCTTGACTACTTTCGTCATGGTTTATGCCGTTTCACACGGTGTCGTTCTCGCTGGCCTCGCGGTCTCAATGGCGATGGCAATCGGGCTTGTAACGACACTCGCACTGTTTGCACTCGGGGCGATATTCGCTCGGGACAAGACGTTGCGCATCCTCAACCGGTTCGGCGACTGGCCGCGCCGGATCGGACGCGGGCTGGAGGTTTTTGGTGCGGCCGGTGTCGCAGCCTTCGGTATCTATGTCGCGTCGAACAGCTAGAGACATCCGCATTGGTCCTTGATCACCCCTCAGGGGATTTAGCAAAGCCGCGTTGAGGGAATATGAGAACGATGCAGAGCATTAGCGGGGAGCCCATCAACTCGAGCGTATGCCACGCAGCGTTCCGCATCGTCGTTCTGGCGAGCCTTATTGCGCTCCTTCTGGCTCTCCGTCTTGTGCCGCCGACGCATGCTCCTGTTGTCGGCGGGACCGCCGCCATATCGGTGCTCAGTACGACCGACGAGATCGCCGCACCCGGCCACGCGCATGGCATCAAATTTACGGTTTTGTAAATCCAGCAGTATTTCATAGTGGCTGAATCCGTCTCCAAGTAGCGTTGTTGGCGGTATCCGTTCCGATGGTTTGGCTCAAGACCAGTCTCGAAACCGAAAACCAGCAATGACACGTTACGCTCACGACGGCCGAGCCAATAATTTTCATCTGATCCGGCACTTCGCTGCCCTTTGTGTGATTCTAACGCACAGCTACTCGATTCCCACCGGACGGTATGCATCGGAACCGCTCGTTTCGTTGACAGGCACATCCATCGGACATTACGCCGTCGATGTCTTCTTCCTGCTCAGCGGCTTTCTGGTCACCCAGAGTGTTGTTCGAAATGACGATCTGGTGCGCTACGCCTTCGGGCGGCTGTTACGTGTCTTTCCCGCCCTGCTTGTCGCGGTCCTGTTCACGGCGCTGATCCTGGGGCCGATTGTCTCCTCCCTCCATCCGTCGACCTATTTTTCCGATCCGTCCGTCTGGCAGTATGTGGCGGGGGCCGGATCGACCTTGCAGGTCGACCGAAGTTTGCCTGGCGTCTTTACTAGCTTGCCCGAGGCCAGCAAGGTCAATGTTCCTTTGTGGACGCTAAAATACGAGCTTGCGGCATATGTCCTGCTGGGGGTCCTTGTGGCAATGAGCCGGTTGCGCCTGCAACGCATCCTCTACGTTGCCCTTTTCGCCCTATTTGTCGCCTATGTTTGGGGCCGGTTTCAGCAGCCCTGGTCCGCCTCGAGCGGTGCACTCAACAATTTACTTCACCTGCTCCCGGCGTTTTTCATCGGGTCGGCCGCCTATCTTTGTCGCAAGCACATTCCTCTCGGTCCGCCCCTGATCCTGTCGCTGGCCTTACTGGCGTATCTTCTTCGCGATACGGTTGCCTATGAAGTTAGCGAGAAGCTGCTGTTTGCGAGCGTAATCTTGTGGATTGCGTTTCTGCCGTCGTCGCCGAGCGAGGCTTTTGCACGCAGCGGCGACTTTTCCTACGGCCTGTATATCTTCGCCTTTCCAATCCAGCAGACGATTTTCACGCTGAACTCGGAAATAGACCCGATCGCATTTTTCGTCATCTCGGTGCTCTTCACCCTGCCCGTCGCCGCATTGTCATGGTACTTGCTCGAAAAGCCCAGCATGCGAGCGAGGGACGGTCTTGTGAAACGGTTTCGTTCACTTTGCCGAATCGAGATCGTAACCGGCAAGCTAAAGAAGATCGGCCTCCGCCGGTTTTAAGGACTGACCTCCCGAGCGGCTTGGGCGGTGTCTTTACGGCGGCTCGCTGTCTTCTCGCGTGGAGCGAAACTGGAATTGCAGCGACTCGTCCTGGCCCTCAACGGACGCCCGTACCATTTAGGGTCATGTCAGCGATCGCGAACAAAAAGGGCCTTGCCAATGTCAGTCAAGACCCTGCCCATTTGCGAGCGCACAGCCTGAAGTCGCGAGGGTTCTATGGTCTTGCAATTCTGCCCGGTTCGGCAATTCGATGGCGCGGGTATGACAACGTGTATGGTGAGTTCAGAAAGACCAAACTTCGGCGGCTTTCAGGGTTTCGTAAACGGCGCGTCTGGGTCGAGTCAGAGGAACGAAACGAGACGCAGAGTAGGAATGAAGACCGCAGCGGGACCTAAGCCTGTGAAAGAAATGGTACCGCCGCCTCGATTCGAACGAGGGACCTCTTGATCCACAATCAAGCGCTCTAACCAACTGAGCTACGGCGGCACAAACGCTCCCGGGGAAGCTCCCGCGGGCGCGTGCAACGTAAGCGCAAGGGCGCGATCATGCAACCATGCTGCGACGCCCGCATGGCGCGTGTTGACGCATGAAAGAAGGCCCGGAGCGATCAGGCGCCCCGGGCCTTCCGGCACGTAAATACTTTGAGGGGTACGCTACTGACAAAGGCTACGCTTACGCGCCTGCCGTTGCCGGCAAGTCAGACTAAACGCAACGCCACTACCTGATACGTTACGCGACGCGCAATGCGAGCCAGCCACGCGACTCGCGCTGCAGATTGTACCCTTCCTATGTTACCGGGAGACGACCTTGTCAATAGACCGGGTCACATGGTCCTTGAGCGGGTCCGTCGTCTTCGACGCGACCTGCGTGGTCAACGCGCGCATCTCTTCCGCCTGAGCGCTGAGAATCTCGAACTGCTTGCGCACGAACGCGCTCTGCAACTCCATGATCTCGGCGACATTCTTGGCACCGGCAATGTCCTTGGCGAAATCGAATCCGGTGTTGAGGTTGGTCTGGGTGATGTCGATCACCTTGCGGTTGATCGCAGCCGCACCCTGGCCTGCCTCGTCGATGGATTTCTCAAGCACTTCAACGGCCTCTTCCATCGCGCCCTTGGCGTTCTCATAAGCTTCGCGGCTCTGTTTGACCGTCTTCTCGGCAACCGTACGGACGGCTTCCGGGACAGCCACGTCAATTCCTGCGAAGGCCTCGTTCACCTGAGCCTCAACCGCCTTCATCGTTTTCGCGGTGGCCTCGATCGTCTCTTTGGCTTCCTGTACACCGTTTCCATTCAAATCCGACATCATTCTATCCTCGATCTGTCATTTATCATGCTGAACGGGCCCGCACCCGGCAGCGGTCAAACTTCGTGCCGCCCATTGCGGCACCTCCAATATAGGCCGGATTTTTTGCATTGCAACAAAAAATATTGCGCTGCAGCATAACCGATGGGCTGTGGACGGCGGACCAATTTCACAGTATTCAGGAATTACTGCGTTTTTTTGAACCGACGGGCATCGGCTCAAAACCGACATGTAAGGCTGAACGCCTCGAATTTTCGCGTTCGGCGGAGAACTCTCACGTGATGGGTCCTGGCGCCCGGCGCGCGTGTGGGTTGTCCCTTGGAAATGGCCTCAAAGCGATGGGACGACACCGTAAACCGAACGGCCCAACCGCGGGCAATGACAACCGCGAGGCGCTGGCCAAGATTGCCCGCCTGATCGCCGTCCCCGATGAGAACGAAGAGGCCGAACAGCCCGAGGGCGACGTGGCCGAGGAGACCCGGGAGAGCGCCCAGGCGCTTGCGTTGCTGCAAGAGCCCGGCGCGGCGGTTCTGCTTGAAGCGCTGCCCGCGGGCCTGGCCGTGTGCGACGGCACCGATCTGATCAGGCTGAACAGCGCCTTTGCGCTGGCGTTTGGATATGGCTCCACCGACGACCTCCAGAAAGCGGGCGGGCTCTCAGCGATTTTTCCTGCCGTGTCGAAGCAGTTGAAGAAACAACTGCAGACCAAAACGTCCAACGTCTCGCATCCGATCGATCTGGACGCGCGCTCACGCAGTGGCCGGGAGTTCTGCGTGCCGGTTGCCGTTCACCCGATTGCATCCGAAGGGTCGGAGCAGACCGCGCTCCTGGTCCTGCACCCCCGCAAGCCCCTCCGGGGAGAGGCTGACACGGAACCGGACAATAAGGAGCAACGCGTCGCGAATGCATCGAACGCAGTCGCAACACGTTCAGTCGAGCCGGCGCAGAAACGCAAGAAGGCACGCAAGCCCCGGAAAGCAAAGGCAGCCACTCCGGAGCCATTGCCGACGACGGATGCCCTGCCGACGAAAAAGGCGGATTTCCTTGCCAAGGTCAGCCATGAACTGCGCACCCCCCTCAATTCGATCATCGGGTTTGCGGAGATCATGAAGGAGGAGCAGCTCGGACCGGTCGGCAACGAGCGTTATCGCGGCTACATCCGCGACATCCACGAAAGCGGCATGTACGCGCTCAGCCTGGTGAACGACCTTCTCGATATTTCCAAGATCGAGGCCGGCGAATTCGAGCTGAACTTCGCCGCGGTCGACGTCAACGACGTCGCCGGCGAGAGCGTGCATTCGATGCAACCTCAGGCCCAGCGTCAGCGGGTGTTGCTGCGGACGGATCTCGAGGAAGACCTGCCGCAGGTTCTGGCCGACCGGCGGTCCATCAAGCAGATCATCCTGAACCTCGTCTCCAACGCCATCAAGTTCACGAACTCCGGCGGACAGGTGATCGTCTCCACGCAGAAGACAGGCTCCGGCGGCGTGAGGATTCGCGTGCACGACACGGGCATCGGCATGTCGGAGGATGAGATCGAAGTGGCCATGAAGCCGTTTCAGCAGCCCGATACCGCGCCCCGCAAACAGGTGGGCACCGGCCTCGGCCTGCCCCTGACGAAGGCGCTGGTCGAAGCCAACCGCGCAACCTTCAAGCTCCGCAGCACATCCGACGCCGGCACGCGTATCGATGTCACCTTTGGCGCGAGCAGGATTGCGAAACCCCGCGACGCCTAGAGCATCATGCGTTCAGATTGACGCGTTTCGTCGCGAAATCCGAACGCATAAAGGTGAGTCAACCTAATCGGATTTTGCTCTAGCGCCCCTTCTCTGGGATCGCCTCCAGCACCTTTTGCAAGAACGCATTGTGGTCCCAGGCGTTGCGTCGGCGTGAAAGCCCGAGGCGAACCACAACAAGATCGCGCGAGGGAATCACGGCGATCATCTGGCCGTCATGGCCGAGCATGAAGAAGGCGTCATCGGGGAGCTTGTGGTCTCCGGCGGACTTCGGCCGCAGGAACGCCGGCACGTCAAGCCAGAGATGCGCCCCGTATTCACCGTCTGAACCGGTGGCCGGCGCAAGCGACCCGCGCACCCACCCCTCGGGGAGAATCCGTTCACCCTGCCACACACCGTCGTTCAGATAGAGAAGTCCGAACCGCGCCCAGTCCCGCGCCGAGGCGTAGACAAAAGCGGGCACGAGAAAGGTTCCTGCCGCATCGGGCTCGATGATCGCGCTGGTCATGCCGAGCGGCGCGAACAGCGCGCGATAGGGATAAACGAAATAGTCCGCCTGCGATCCACCGATCGCCTTGCGCATGGCGCTTGCCAGAAGTGTCGTCGAGCCGCTGGCATAGAACCAGGATGTGCCGACAGGCTCCACCAGATCTTCCGACTTGGCGTAGGCGGCGCTGTCTCCCTTGAGAAACAGCATCGTGCGAACGTCCGACAGCATGCGCGTGTGCGGTTCGTCGAAATCGAGCCCACTGACCATGCGCAACAGGTTGTCGACGGTAATGGCGGAGCGGCCATCGCCGTTTCCGTTCCATTCGTCGAAAAGACGGTGCTGCTCGATGCTCATACGGGCGTCGGCAACGAGCGTCCCGATGAGTGCGTTCAGGACGCTCTTGCCTATGGACCAGCCGATCTGCGGGGTCTCGGGACCAAAACCGTCCGCGTACCGCTCGGCGATGATGCGGCCACCGTGCACCACCACGACGGCGCGCGTCCGCCGCGGGCGCTGCTTCGCAAACGGCTCGGTGAATGCCTCGTCCACGGCGCTCGTGAGCCGCACCAGATCGACACCGGCGGACGCGGCACCGGGTTCCACGCGGCGACCCTCCGGCCACAGCTGCGACGAACGCCCCGCCGGTGCGGGCGGTGCATAGCCGGCAGCCTGCTCCATCAGCGCATCGATGGTCGTGTCGGTCACCAGCGTGCAGCCAAGACCGGGGCGATAGACGGCTTCGCGGGAGACAAAGCCGAAGAGGGACGCGCGTACCGACTTGCGTTCCCGGTCGATGTCCGCGCTCCAGTGCCGCAGGAAGGTCGTCATGTCGGCCATCACGTCATCGGCGGTGACTTTTGTCTGGTCACGGCCGGCAATAAACACCCCTGAGCAAACAGTCTTCGCATGGAAGGCGGACCCAACCGACATGACCCGGCTGGAATGCCAGTACACGTAGCCGAGGATCGCCGTGGTGATGGCGATCATGGCGACGATGGCGGCGATCTTCGTGACGTGCCTTTGCGGTTTGTCTGCCATCACCCGGTTTTGTCCGCCATGTTGTTTCAGACGACGTGTTTCGCACGCGTGGCAGTGGATTGCCGCGCGTCAGATACGGGCACTACGCACCCGTCGCGGCCAATTCACGGCACATCCTCAGGGCGCATGCAAGTTACAATTCGGCTGCGGCAAATCGCCCTGAACCGGCGCTTATCGTCATGCCCTTCGCTTTCCCAGTTCTTTAGATGAATTACATGCGAACTGTTCGCAATTAGTGTATATTTCATGTGTTCGCAAATTCATAAAACTGACAATATTTAAGTTATTCTATGTATAAATAATTAGAATAATTCTAATCAGAGTTCTTTTGAATTAGAAGAGTTCTAATATTTCGATTTTTCAAAAATTACATTTGACAAAGACGGGAAATCCGGGCTCAGTCTGTGCCGTGTGGCGCGCGCCGACTGCGTGATCGCTGCTCAAGATTGACCCGATACCGGGACCTTGAATCCCGGCTATTGGAGGAGTTGGAATGATGTTCCTGACCATCGGGCAGGCCAGCCGCGTTGCCGCCGTTTCCCCTTTTGCAACCGTCGCTTTCGGATCCGTTGCCCAGAGCGCGGGTGAAACGAACATCTATTCCCACCGCCAGCCGGTTCTGATCGGGCCGATGTTGAATGAGTTCACGAAAGATACCGGCATCAAGACGAACGCCGTCTATGCCACGAAGGGCCTGGCTGAACGCATCAAGGCGAAAGGCGCCAAGCAATCCAGCGTCACGCAGGCGGTCAAGAACGACAGTGTCGACATCACTGAATTGCGGAAAAAGGCCGGCGAGTCGGTCGACATGGTTGGCTACAAGAATGACCCGGGTTCTTAAAGTTCTCGAAAAGCAAGCCCTCCCAGACTTGCTTTGAGACAGGCGTGCCGGGCTGGCAGCTGATGCACAGTCCGGCACGCTTTGCACCAAACAATGGCATCAGACGTGAAAGGATGCAGCAACATGACGCTTCGGAAGAGCTCTCCTTCACCGACGCGGCTCGTTCACAGGGCGGATACGGAACTCCCCGCATTGAAGGGCCCGGAGCGCCTCGTCGGACTTGGATTTCGATGCTGGATCGCTGGTTACGAAACCCAGGACATAAATTGCTGGGAGACCGGCTGGAATACCTTCGCAAGCGAGCTGGGTCCGGCGCATGCAAAAACCGCTATAACCGAGCTATCGTGCTGGGTGCGCATGGTGCACGTTAAAGCCTGCCGGCAAATCTCGTACTTTCCGTTCGGCTGCAAAGGCTTCTGCCGCGACGAATGCATGGCCATCTCGATGATCGCTGCCGGTCAGCACTCCGCGTGCCCGGCAATGCGTGCCTGTGCGTTCGCGTTGCTGGACTCAAGCGACATAGATGGAGTCGTCGACTCTGCAACGAACTTCGCCGCGGTCCTGAAAGACGCCGGTCATATTCTCTCCGGACACTCCATATGCGATACCACCGCTCTCACCGGGGGCGGTGTGACACATGCCACCCATATGAAGCATTGACGTCGTTCGGCGACCGATTCCGGCAGTTTCGCATGGACTGATATCTGCCGTTTAGGTCACAGCCAGTGTCCGGGGCGGCATTGCGCACGTGCGCAGTTCGGCAATTCTCGGCCGATCCGCCACACTCAACATTGTCGCGATCGACCCGATTCTGCTCCACATCCGTCAACGGACGATCGAGATAGGCCGTCCCGGCACCCGTTCGAGCCGGTGCGCGGCGCACTTCCCATCCTGTTGCGCCGTCCTGCCCGCCACCCCCATTAAGGCCCCGTTCACCAAACTCGGGCATGGTCCGGGGGTTAGAGAATTCGCCCGCTCGTGGCGAACGACAAGGACGGCATCCATGTCTGCACAGACTTCCCTTGCATATGCATCATCACACGGCGCGCCCGCGGCAATCGAGAAGACCCACGAAGAGCTGCGCAGCCTCACCGAACAGATCGGCCGGGTTTCCGGCGTCGCGGAGCAGATCCAGGCGATTGCGCGCCAGACCAACCTCCTCGCGCTGAACGCAACCATCGAAGCGGCGCGCGCCGGGGAAGCGGGCAAGGGATTTGCGGTCGTGGCCGGAGAGGTTAAAGTCCTCGCGGGCCAGACCAGCGAAGCGACGGACCTCATCGCCGAGATTCTCGAAACGCTCAACCACCATACCGACGAACTCGCCAAGCACAGCGCCGCACTTTCAGACCTTTTCGCCGACACCGCCCCCAATGGACACGACACCCCTGCCCCAGCCGTTGAACCGACACCGCCGGTCCAGCATGAACATGCGACCACCGACGCTGCGGCTCAGCCCGCATACGAGCCGGCGCCCGTGACCGAAACACCGCCCGAACCCGAGCCCGTTACGGAAGCCGGACCCGAATCCGAGCTGCCGGGCGTCACAGCGGCACAGAAGCAGCTCGTTCAGGATACGTTCGCCCTTGTCGAGCCCATTGCCGAACAGGCCGCGGAGATGTTCTACAATCGCCTGTTCGAGATCGATCCGGAATTGAGGACCCTCTTCCCGGAAGACCTGAGCGAACAGCAGAAGAAGCTGATGTCCACGCTCTCGGTCGTCGTTGCAGGCCTCAACTCACCTGAACGGATCGTTCCTGCAGTACAAGTGCTTGGCCAGCGCCACAAGGAGTACGGCGTGATCGATGCGCATTACGACACGGTCGCGCAGGCCTTGCTGTGGACGCTCGAACAGGGCCTCGGAGACAAATTCACCGACGACGTGCGCGACGCATGGGTCGCTGTCTATACCGTGCTAGCAAACACCATGCAGACGGCTGAACCACCGGAGCCCGAGGCTGCGTAGAATTCAACCCGGATCGGGACAGGCGTTCGCCTGGAGCATCATGCGTTCAGATTGACGCGTTTCGTCGCGAAATCCGAACGCATAAAGATGCTCTAACACTTGAAGATATAGAGCAAAGTTATCCGATTAGGT
>JANQLP010000015.1 GCA_028280515.1 Hyphomicrobiales bacterium | reverse complement strand
ACCTAATCGGATAACTTTGCTCTATATCTTCAAGTGTTAGAGCATCTTTATGCGTTCGGATTTCGCGACGAAACGCGTCAATCTGAACGCATGATGCTCTAGGCGGCGCGGCGGTACGCCTTCTCTGCGCTCTCGCACTGAGTGCCATGCGTCACTCCTGGATCGAAGAGTCCAAAAAGCGATGCCAGTACTCGAGGCTCCCCGTGACATCGACGTGCATGATCTCAAGCTTCAGTCCATCGGGGTCCAAAAAGAAGACCGCGTAGTATCCCGGCTCGTAATCATACTCGGCAGGCGGGTCGAGAATCGTCGTTCCTCGTTCGACGAGAAACTCGTGCATCTCGTCCACCACCTCACGGCTTTGTACATTCCACGCAAGATGATGAAATCCGACGGAGTATCGATCATGCGGCGTTCCTGAACTGTCCGGTTTCGCCGCGCTCATGATGAACCAATGTAGCGTTCCATGCGGGGCCCAGGCCGCCCAGGCGAGTCGCTGCGCATCTTGTTCAACCAAGCGGTATCCCAACCGGCCCATGAGCGGATCGTAAAAGCCTCTGGCGCGGGCGATGTCGGATACGGTGATCCTCAGGTGATTTATGGTCCCGGTGGGGTCTGCGTGCGGTTCACCCGGCACGACGTCTTGACGGCTTACGATTCTGTCCATTGGCCCTTTCACCCTGTTTGCGAAAAATACTCCGGGTAGGCGCCGAGCGCCTGACTCCCGCCGGTGTGAAGAAAGATGACATTCTGTCCGGAGCGAAACCGATCGGATCTAACCGCTTCGATCAAGCCAGCCATTGCCTTGCCGGAGTAAACAGGGTCCAGCAGAATGCCCTCGGTTCTGGCCAGGAGTTCGATCGCTTCGATCGTTCTCCCATCGGGCTCGCCGTAACCGGCTCCCACAAGACCATCATCAACCAGGACCTTGCTCTTATCGAAAACCGCAAAGTCAGCCTCCACGAGCGCCGCGGTTGATGGAATGAGGTCACGAACCTTCTCATACTGCCGGGCGTGTTCGGCCCCGACGCTGACGCCGAGTATCTCTCCATTCCAATTGCAGAGCATTGCCCCAACGAGCAACCCCGCTTGCGTCCCGCCGCTTCCGGTGGGCAACACAATCCAGTCGGCGCTCATGCCGCATTCATCGAGTTGAGTCTGCAGCTCGAAAAATCCCCTGACATAGCCGAGCGTGCCAATCGGATTGGAGCCGCCTACAGGAATGACCGAGGGGCGGCCGCCATCGCTGCGCACACGCTCTGCAATGGCTTCCATCTCCCGAGAACTGTCGGTCTCCGCGCTTACAAGATGGATTTCCGCGCCGAGGATCTGATCGAGAAGATAGTTTCCGTTTTTAAAATAGGCTTCGCCGCGACCGCGGACGGTATCGGTCAGAACAACTATGCATCGCAAACCGAGATACGCCGAGGCTGCGGCGACTTGACGAACATGGTTGGACTGAATTGCACCGGCGGAAATGATCGTATCCGCATTCGCCTCAAGTGCGGCGGCCATCAAATACTCAAGCTTTCTCGCCTTGTTTCCTCCACCTGCCAGTCCCGTACAATCATCACGCTTGATCCAGATATCCGGACCGTCAAGCCGATCGGAGAGCCGGTTCAAACGCACCAACGGCGTTGGAGAGTGTGCAAGCTCAATACGCGCCCGCGTGCCCAGAATGGCAATGCCATCATGGCGATCAGGCTCTTTCAGTAACGTCATGACCCATAGGAATTTCGCTGAGATGGCCTAATCGGAGATTTGCGCCACATGAAGACTTTTGCAGCTTAGGTATCAGGCGCTCTGTATGGCCAACGATATCTTCCAATCGCCATTCATTGACAAAAACGATGGAGGGTCCGACGCAACTGGAGCCGAGTTCGCCTCGAACTCGCCCTGCGCCCATTCGTCGATTGTGAAAATGTCGGTCAGCGCCAGGCGAACGCGACCTTGCGCAACGTCGTATCTCCAAACGTCTCGGCACCTTCCGAGATCGGCCGTCCGCCGAGATGGAGATAGAACGCGCACGCCATCTCGTTGTCGGCGAGCGCCCAGACACACAGCCCCTCGATCCCGCGCCGCTCAAGCTCTGTGCGCGCCGCACGAAACAGCCGCCCGCCGAATCCGATCCCCTGGAAGTCGGGAAGGACGTAAAGCTCGAACAGTTCGCCGCCATAGGGCGTGCCGCGCATGCGGCTGCGGCCGAGCGTCACGTAACCGGTCAACTCGCCATCGAACTCCAGCACGAGCGCGCGCATGCCCCGCGCCAGGACGTTTTGCCACCAGCCTGGCCCGTGCCGCGCAATCATCTGCGCGAGCGGCACATGCGGGATCACGCCCTGATAGGCATGCCGCCATGCCTCCTCGTGGACGTGCGCAATTGCGGCGGCATCCCCGGACTGTGCGGTTCGGACTGATATGAGATCCGTCGGCATAGGACTGAGACTAGCCGGTTACGCGGCCAGCCCGCAATTCCCCTACGAGGCGGAGCGGCGCTCGGCGCGCTTGCGCTCGTGGGGGTCGAGATATCGCTTGCGCAGGCGGATCGACTGCGGCGTGATCTCGACGAGTTCGTCGTCCTCGATGAAGGCCAGAGCCTTCTCGAGCGTCATGGTGAGCGGCGGCGTCAGCGTGACCGCGTCGTCGCGCCCGGCTGCCCGAATGTTGGTGAGCTTCTTGCCCTTGAGCACATTCACCTCCAGATCGTTGCCGCGGCTGTGGCCGCCGACGATCATGCCCTGGTAGACCCGGGTGCCGGGCTCGATCATCAAGGGTCCGCGATCCTCGAGGTTCCACAAGGCGAACGCCACGGCATTGCCTTGGGCATTCGAGATGAGCACGCCCGTGCGCCGCCCCTGTATCGGCCCCTTGTAGGGCGCATAGTCGTGGAACACCCGGTTCATGACCGCGGTGCCGCGCGTGTCGGTGAGAAGCTCGCCGAGATACCCGATCAGCCCGCGCGTCGGCGCGAGAAAGGTGAGCGTCTGCCGTCCGCCGCTCGACGGTTTCATCTGCAGAAGCTCGCCCTTGCGCTCGGTCAGCTTCTTGACGACGGCGCCCGAGTACTCGTCGCTGACATCGATGATGACCTCCTCGATCGGTTCCAGCGTCTGGCCTGAATTTTCATCAGCCTTCATCACCACCTGCGGGCGCGACACGGTCAGCTCGAAGCCCTCGCGCCGCATGGTCTCGATCAGGATCGCGAGCTGCAGTTCTCCGCGGCCGGCCACGTCGAACGCGTCCTTGTCGCCGGTTTCGGACACGGTCAGCGCCACGTTGCCCTCCGCCTCGCGCAAGAGCCGCTCGCGGATGACGCGGCTCTGAACCTTGGACCCTTCCTGACCGGCAAGAGGGCCGTCATTGATGCGAAACGTCATGGCAAGGGTCGGCGGGTCGACCGGCTGCGCCTCAAGCGCGCCCGTCACGGTCAGATCGCACAGCGTGTCCGACACCGTGGCCTCGGACAGACCGGCGATGGCCACGATATCGCCCGCGCTCGCCTCATCGATCCCGACGCGGTCGAGACCGTCGAAGGAGAGCAGCTTGGTGATGCGGCCGCGCTCGACCTCGCGGCCGTCGCGCGCCAGAGCCTTGATCGTGGTGTTGGGTGTGACCGATCCACTGGTGATGCGTCCGGTGAGAACGCGGCCGAGAAAGGGATCGGCTTCGAGCGTCGTCGCCAGCATGGAGAACGCGCCCGGCGTCACCGGTGGAGTTGTAACGTGGGAGACGACGAGATCGAACAACGGCGCCATCCCGTCCTTCGGACCGTCGGGCGACAAGGCCATCCAGCCTTCCTTTGCGGAGCCGTAGAGAATCGGGAAATCGAGCTGTGCATCGTCGGCGCCGAGTGCGGCAAAAAGGTCGAACACCTCGTCGACGACCTGGGCATGGCGCTCATCCGCCTTGTCGATCTTGTTGACCGCGACGATCGGCCTGAGGCCCACCTTCAAGGCCTTGGAAACGACGAACTTGGTTTGCGGCATCGGACCTTCGGCGGCGTCCACCAGCACGATCGCTCCGTCGACCATGTTGAGAATGCGCTCGACCTCGCCGCCGAAATCGGCGTGACCCGGCGTATCGACGATGTTGATCCGGGTGCCGTTCCACGTAAGCGAGGTGCACTTGGCGAGAATGGTGATGCCGCGCTCACGCTCCAGATCGTTGGAATCCATGGCCCGGTCCTGCACGCGCTGATTGTCGCGGAACGCGCCGGACTGTTTCAGCAGCACGTCGATCAGCGTTGTTTTGCCATGATCGACATGGGCGATGATCGCGATGTTCCGCAAGGTCATGTTCATCTCTTTTGAGATTGTGGGCCGTGAACGCGCGGCGCGTTCCGGCGGCGCGCCCTTATAGGGGCAACTGCATGGTTAGTGCAATCGCACAGGACCAAGCGATGTTCGGGATTACGTTAACGCGCGGCGCGGTCTTGCATGCTTCCTGCAAGGCACGGGCTGACGAAACCGCAGAATCCCGATTTGGCACAGGAGGCATGGGTTATGGAACAGGCAATTGCGATGACGGAAGGTCAGACCGGACCGGCGGAACCCAAGGCGCGGCGCACGGTGCGCGTTCACATGACCGGTGGAATGGTCCTCGAAGGCAGTCTTGTCGTCCCGAAAACACGCGGCGTTAACGAACTACTGAACGGCCAGCAGCCGTTTCTGGAGTTCGAATCCACGAACGGCGACAAGATGTATCTGTCAAAACCGTCGGTTCAGAGCGTTCAGATGCTGGACTACCCGAAACCGCACGGCACGCCGACGTACTAGACCCGGTCTACTCGACGCGACGCCTAGGTTCGCGCCTTGCGCTTCGCCAGCGACCTGAGCCGAAGCGCGTTCAGGCGAATGAACCCTTCCGCGTCCTTCTGGTCGTAGGCGCCCTTGTCGTCCTCGAACGTCACGAGGTCTTCTGCGTAGAGCGAGTTCGGGCTCGAGCGCCCGACGACGATGACATTGCCCTTGTAGAGCTTGAGCCGGACCTCGCCAGAAACACTCTCCTGGGATTTGTCCACCAGCGCCTGCAGCATTTCCCGCTCCGGCGCGAACCAGAACCCGTAATAGACGAGTTCGGCATAGCGCGGCATGAGCTGGTCCTTCAGGTGCGCCGCTTCACGGTCGAGGGTGAGCGACTCGATGGCGCGATGCGCAGCGAGAAGGATCGTGCCGCCGGGCGTCTCGTAGATGCCGCGCGACTTCATGCCGACAAACCGGTTTTCCACCAGATCCACGCGCCCGATGCCGTTGTCGCGTCCGAGATCGTTCAGGGCCGCGAGCAGCATCGCCGGCGACATCACCTTGCCGTTCAGCGAGACCGCATCGCCCTTCTCGAAACCGATTGTGATTTCCGTCGCCTCGTCGGGGGCGTCTTCCGGCGAAACGGTGCGCATGAAGACATATTCGGGCGGCGCCTGCGCCGGGTCCTCCAGCACCTTGCCTTCGGATGAAGAGTGCAGCAGGTTGGCGTCGACCGAGAACGGGGCTTCGCCGCGCTTGTCCTTCGGCACGGGAATCTGGTGCTTTTCGGCGAAGTCAGCCAGCTCCTCGCGCGACACGAACTCCCACTCCCGCCAGGGTGCGATCACCTTGATGTCGGGATCGAGCGCGTAGGCGGCAAGCTCGAAGCGGACCTGGTCGTTGCCCTTGCCGGTAGCGCCGTGGGAGATAGCGTCAGCGCCCGTTTCATGGGCAATCTCGACGAGGCGCTTGGAGATCAGCGGACGTGCGATCGAGGTGCCGAGCAGATAGACGCCCTCGTAGAGCGCATTGGCCCGGATCATGGGGAACACGAAATCGCGCACGAACTCCTCGCGCAGGTCCTCGATGTAGATCTCCTTGATGCCGAGCATCTCCGCCGTCTTCCGGGCCGGCTCGAGTTCCTCGCCCTGGCCCAGATCCGCGGTGAACGTCACCACCTCGCAGCCATAGGTTTCCTGAAGCCATTTCAGGATGATCGACGTGTCGAGCCCGCCGGAATAGGCGAGGACGACCTTGCGTATGTCCTTGGTTCCGCTCACAGGTTTGCTCCCGATTGTGCCCCGCGCGCCAGTCTCGCGCCGCTTATAGGCGCGCACCGGGTGGCGCGCAAGCAGGCGTTAGGCGGGACATGGTACCGGCTCCGCGCACACGCTGTCGCTTGCGCGGCACGTGTGCGCGATACCTATGAGGCACAACGGCGGACGACCGTCAGAACGATTGTCATGCGTTCTAGCCGCCGGACACAGGGCCGCCGTCGGCGGATTTGAACCGGTCGCGCTGCGAGCGCAAATAGGTAAGCGCGTCCTCGTTGCGCTTCAGGAGCGCGTCAATCGTCCCGGCCTCGTGCCAGCGGTCGATCTGCTCGATGCCAAGGAATGGCGCCGGGTCGCCACGCGTGAGGGCATTGCGCTCGAGCATCAGAACATTGTCCACGCGGGGGTCGCGTTGCGACAAGAGCCGCAATTCTGCACTCAGCAGAAGATGCTCCTTGATTTGATTGTTGAGACGCAGAATGCGCTTCGGGACCCGCTGTGCGTCACCACCGTCGGAAAAAAGCTCCTCCAGGATTCGTCCGCTTCCAGGACCGGGATTGGGCGCGTCGGCGCCGACGGCGCGGGCCATCGTCGGCACCACATCGATGATCTCGGCATAGGGAATGGTATGCCCCTTCCGTACGCCGGGGCCACAGACAATCATCGGCGTACGCCAGCTTTCCTCGTCCATCGGGCCGTGCCAGCCGTGACGTGATTGACCGTCCGCCATGAAGACAAAGAATGTGTCCTGCCATCGCTCAAGGGACTTCATCTTGTCAATGAAACGGCCAAGCTGCCGATCAGCCTCCCGTGCCACCTCGGCGTACGGCGATTCGGCGTGCCAGATGTCCGCCTGGTGCGGCGCATCGTCGGGGGCATTGATGGTGCGGTATCCGGCGCGTCCCACGTCCTGAAGCTGGATGCGGAAGAACTTCGGGTCATGCCGGTCAAGCAGGTCCAGCATCATGTCGGTGAGCGTCGCGTCGGCGGTGTCGAGCAGATAGACCAGGTCGAAACCGGGTGTCAGGGTGTCGTAGGCCTTGCTGCCGACGGCAATTGCCGTATTGATCTTGCGTGGAAACTGGTGCTGCAACATGCGCTGGCCGGGTCTGAGGAACAGGTTGCCCGTCATCGTGACCGGGTTGGGCAGGGAGGTGGTGTGCATCAGGCCGTAGCTTCCCGTTGTCGGATGCCACGGAAAGAGCATGACCGCCTCGCGAACGCTCGCACATTGGGTGCGAAGTTCCTTGAGGACCGGCAGGTCGAGCCGGTCGATGGCGTCGGGGTGCAAACCATCAAAATAGTAAAGAACCGCCCGCTCGGCCTCACCTTCGGCGTGAGACTGCGTTGCGGAAAAAACGGCCGCCGACAGCGCGGCGGCGGCCAAGACAGGTCTGAGCAGGCTGTACATGAAAGTACTCCAATTGACGTTGCGGACGGATCGGAGCGTTGCACAGCATAAAGTATCGAGATAATATTTTTTATCGTCTTTTTAATATCATAAAGATATGTCAATTGAATTGACTCATATGCGCCAGTTTGTGGCCGTTGCCGAGGAACTCCATTTCGGCCGGGCGGCGATCAGGCTTGGCATGGCACAGCCGCCTCTCAGTCAGGCAATCAAGCGGCTGGAGCACCGGCTGGGGTTTCAGGTGTTGGAACGCAGCCGGCGCCGGGTCGAACTTACGCCGGCGGGGTCCGTCTTTCTCAAAGAAGCGCGCAACACGCTTGCGCAAGCAGACGCCGCTGTCAGGTTGGCACGGCAAGCCGCATCGCATGAACTCGCAGAACTCCATGTGACGTTCGTCAGCGCGGCGCTGTATCGCCTGCTTCCAGCCGCCCTGCGCACGTTCCGCACGCGATTCCCGAAGGTCGAAGTCCGCCTTGACGAACAGCCGACCGACACGCAGATTGAAGGTTTGCGCGACGGCAGCATCGACCTTGGCTTTGTTCACCCGCCTCTGAAAACAACCGACGGGCTCACTGTCAGGGACGTGGCGAAAGAACCGTTGGTTGCGGCGGTGCCGGCGGACAGCAGGTTTGCGGGCGAACCGGTTGTTGAATTGGCCAACTTCAAACACGAGCCCTTCGTCCTGTTCCCGCATGTGCAGGGCCCGGACCTGCACCTGCGCATTCTGGATGCCTGCCGCGCGGCGGGTTTCACACCGCGCATATCCCAGGAGGCCGGCCGGATGCATACCATTCTCAGTCTCGTCGCGTGTGGACTGGGTGTTTCTCTTGTGCCGGACGGCGCGCGCACGCTTCAGATCGACGGCATGCGTTTCGTCCCTCTCGGACCGCAGACCGACTTGCATCTCGATCTCGCCATGGTGTGGCGGCGCGGACGCCCGCAGCGCCACGTGAATACGTTCATCGACACGGTGACGCGCACCACCGATTGACGTTCAATGCACGGCCAGGATCGGCTACGCTCCGCCCATGCTCGATTTCTGGTACGAGTTCGGCTCAACCTATTCCTATCTCTCCGCGATGCGCATCGGCGATCTGACGCGCGAGGCCGGCGTGAGCGTGCGCTGGCGCCCGTTTCTTCTCGGACCCATTCTCAAACGGCTGGGCTGGAACACCTCACCGTTCAAGGTCCAGCAGGAAAAGGGACGCTATATGGTCCGCGACATGGAGCGGATCTGCGCCGAGCGCGGCCTCGCCTTCACCATGCCCGAGACCTTTCCCCAGAACGGGCTTCATGCGGCCCGGATCGCGATTGTCGCATCCGACGAGGGCTGGGCGGAGACCTTCACCAAGGCGGTCTACCTCGCAGAGTACGCCAAGGGCCGCGAGATTGCCGACAAGGATGTACTGGCCGATTGTCTCAAGGCGGCCGGGCGCGACGTGGATGCCTACTTCGCGCGCATGTCCGAGCCGGAAACGAAGGAACGGCTGAAGGTGCAAACCGACGAGGCCATGGCGCTCGACATCTTTGGCGCGCCGACATTCATCACCGTGGACGGTGAGATGTTCTGGGGCGACGACCGGCTCGAACGTGCGATCGCGTGGGCACAGAGATAAGGGATTAAAGACCCGGGACGTTTGCCGGCTTGAGAAGGGGTTTGAGCTTTTACGTTTGCGCTCGCCGGATCGAATCGGGCCGCCAAGACAACAACATCCGAAACAGGACGCATGAATCGGGTGGTTTTCATGCGTGCGACGCGTTAGTGAGTGCGTCCCGCAAACTCGGAGACCACGCATGGAGTTTCTGCCGAGTTACGCCCTCATTGTAGCCTTCTCGCTTGCAGCAGTCGTCGTCACTCTGGCGCCCGGGCCCGACATGACGCTGTTCGTCAGCCGGACACTGTCGCAGGGCCGGCGTGCAGGCATCATGTCGTTTCTCGGCGCGATCACCGGCGTCCTCGTCCACACGCTTTTCGCAGCGCTCGGCCTGTCCGCCCTGCTCGCGGCGTCTGCGACCGCGTTTTCGGTGCTGAAGATCGTCGGCGCGCTTTACCTTCTGTGGCTCGCCGTCGACGCTATCCTGAACGGTTCGGCCCTGGACGTTTCCGAAAATCATGCAAACCCCCAACGGCTTGGCCGCGTCTTTCTCACCGGGGTCGGCATCAACCTGCTCAATCCCAAGATCGTTCTGTTCTTCGTGACGTTCCTGCCCCAGTTCGTTTCCGCCGATGACCCGGATGCCGCAGCCAAGATGACGTTTCTCGGCGTCTACTTCATCGCCATAGCGGTGCCGATCTGCTTCGCCATCATCTTCGCGGCAGACAGGATCGCCCATACGGTCAAGCGGTCTCCAGGCGTGATGCGGATCATGGACTGGCTCTTCGCAAGCGTTTTCGCGGGCTTCGCCGTCAGGCTCCTGTTCGAGCCGAACCGCAACTGACGCGCCGGATACTGAAACGGCCCCGCCCGGGCGGATGCGCGGAGATATCCGCCGTGCTAGCATGAGAATCAACGTCGCGCTGCGCTCAGCAGCCAGCGCCTGGCTCATGGGTCAGGCGCAGTCGTCACGCGCTTCTACTGGGGGGAGGCAAAGTCCAACATGCTGGCGAGAAGAGCGTATTTCACAATATCCTTTATCGGCATAGTCCTTCTGATCATCGTCCCGCAATTCTGGTTGCCCTTCCGCTGGGCGGCACTTCTCGTCATTCCCTACGTCCTGACCGGCATCTACGATCTGTATTTCTCCAGCAGCAACGTCCTGCGCAACTATCCCGTGATCGGCCATCTGCGTTACGGCCTCGAATTCATCAGCCCGCAGATACGCCAGTACTTCATCGAGACAAATACGAGCGGGCGCCCGTTCAATCGCGAAAAACGACAGCTCGTCTATGAGCGCGCGGACGGCGAAGCCGGTTTCCAGCCGTTCGGCACCCAGTCGGATGTCGATGATGTCGGGTTCCTGCGCGCCAACCACTCTCTGGCGCCGAAAGTCGTGCCCGAGGAAGAGGCCCGGATCACGGTCGGCGGACCGCAATGCAAGAAACCCTACAGCGCGTCGCGTCTGAACATCTCGGCCATGAGCTTCGGCGCGCTCAGCCCCAACGCCATCCTGGCGCTCAACAGCGGTGCCAAAATCGGCGGTTTCGCTCACAACACCGGAGAGGGCGGCCTGAGCAAGTATCACCTTGCCGGTGGCGGCGACATCTTCTGGCAGATCGGAACGGGGTATTTCGGCTGCCGCACAAAGGACGGCAAGTTCGACCCGGCGCAGTTCGAGGAGCGTTCAAAAAACGACGCGGTCAAGATGATCGAGATCAAGCTGTCGCAGGGTGCCAAACCCTCGCATGGCGGGGTGCTGCCCGCGGCGAAGGTCGACGAAGAAATCGCCGAGGCGCGGGGCGTGCCGGCCGGCGAGGATTGTATTTCCCCGCCGGCCCATTCGGCTTTCTCGACGCCGCACGGCCTGCTCGAGTTTGTCGTGCAGCTTCGCGACTTGTGCGGTGGAAAGCCTGTCGGCTTCAAGCTCTGCATCGGCCGGGAATCGGAGTTCATGGGCATCTGCAAGGCGATGGTGGAAACCGGCATCACGCCGGACTTCATCACCGTCGACGGGTCGGAAGGCGGCACCGGCGCGGCGCCGCTGGAGTTCTCCGACCGGCTCGGCCGCACGATCGACGAAGGTCTGATCTTCGTTGAGAACTGTCTCGTCGGCGTCGAGAAGCGCGACGATCTGAAGGTTATCGCATCCGGCAAGGTCGCCACCGGCTTCGACATGCTGCAGAAGATGGCTCTGGGTGCGGATTTGTGCAATGCGGCGCGCCCCATGCTGTTCTCCATCGGCTGCATTCAGGCTGTGCGCTGTCACACCAACACATGCCCGTCGGGCGTCGCGACCCAGGATCGCGAGCGCATGAAGGCCGTCGTGGTGGATCAACGCAAGCACAACGCTGCCAACTTTCACAAAATGACCGTCGACAGCTTTCTCGACCTGGTTGGCGCCATGGGGCTCGCCTCGCCGGATGACCTGACGCCCGATCACATCTACCGCCGCGTCGCCAACGAGACAGAGAAGACCTACGCCCAGATATACACCTACATTCCGCCGGGCCATCTGCTGCATGCCAAGGAGATCGATCCGGAATATGAGCGGCACTGGTCCATGGCGAGAGCGGACGCCTTCTAGAGCGCGTCCCACCGGGGGGAGCCAACGTAATGAAAGGAACCGAATTCCTTCTGCGGTCGCTGGTCGAGGACGGCGTCGACCATCTGTTCATGATGACCGGGGGGCTGGTCGACCCCTTCCTTCCCGCACTCGCCGAGGTTCCGGAGATCACGCCGGTGGTCGCCGCACACGAAGGGGGTGCTGCGGCGATGGCGGACGGATACGCCCGCGCCAGCGGCCGGATCGGCGCATGCCTGTGCATCGGCGGGCCGGGCCTCACCAACACCGTCACCAGCATGTCCGCGGCCTACACGGACGAATCGCCCGTTCTGCTTCTGACCGGCGCGGTCGAAAACGACATGCAGGGATTGGGCCTTTTCCAGGACGCGACGGCAAGCACCTACAATGACGTCGCGATCATGGCGCCGGTCACGGTGGAGTCCTACAGCGTCCCCAACATCGAACTCTTGCGACACAAATACCGCGGCGCGGTCAAAAGCATGCTGGACGACGCGCGGCGCCCCGCTCACCTCACGATTCCCCGCGATATCCAGCGCGCGGAGATCGACGCGGAGCCGGTGGCGGCGTCGGCGCAGCTGCTCACCTCGATGACCCTCGATACGGAGGCGGCAAAGACACTGTGGGAGGCGCTTGGAGGCGCGACACGCGTCGCGATCCTCATTGGTGGGGGCGTGATCGCGGACGACGCCACGAAGGATATCGTTGCGATAGCCGAGCGGTTTTCAGTTCCCGTCTGCACGACGGAACATGCCAAGGGGATCATGCCCGAGGATCATCCGCTGGCGCTCGGCGTGTTCGGCTATGCGGGCACGCGCCACGCAACAGATGCCATCCTTGCGCAGGATCTGGACCTGCTGATCGTGGTTGGAAGCACGCTCAACGTACGCGATTCCATGTACTGGTCGGACAAACTCGCGCCGAAGAACGGGATCGTGACGGTCAACATCTCCGCCGTCCATGTCGGTTGCCACACGATCCCGAAGGTGGAGCGGTTCGTTCGGGGACATGGCGGTGCTTTCGCGAAGTGGCTGCTCAACGCATCCGACGGCGACGCAAAGCAACTCCTGGAAACCGGAGCCGAACGCCAGGCATGGGTCGATCAAATCAAGAAGGGCCCACGGCTCTACGATCCGGAGAACATGACCAGCGATCAGGTGCGTATCCATCCGACCCGGATGGTTGCAGAATGCCGCAAGGCGATGCCCCGCGGGACGATCGCCATCGTCGACAGCGGCGCGCACCGCGCATTTGCGTCACACTACTGGGACAGCTACGGCCCGCGCGAGTTCATCACCGCATCGAACCTCGGCCCCATGGGGTGGGGCATCGGCGCCGGGATCGGGGCCAAGGCTGCACGCCCGGACCGTCCGGTTGTGGTGTTTTCCGGCGACGGGTGTTTCCGCATGCACGGCATGGAAGTGCAGACCGCGGCCCGGTTCGGCCTGCCGGTGATCTACTGCGTCAGCAACAATGACGCGCTCGGCAATGTCTGGCTGCGCGCCGTCAATGACGGGGACATTCCGGCGCGACTGAACGAAGCGCCGGATCAGGATCTGGCGGGCTTCGCACGGGCATTTGGCGCGGAGGGTATTACCGTCACCGAGCCGGACGATCTGGCGCCCGCTTTCGCCAAGGCGCTCGAGCTCGACAAAACCGTCGTAATCGACGTGAAGACCGACCGGAACTGCAAGACACCGACGCAACCCTACCATGAAGGGGCCGCCGCATGGTCCTACAAGGAGTAGGCGCATCACGGGTGCGCACCACAAGGAGATGAGCGATGGCGAGCCTGCCGGACCCGACCGACACACTGACCGGGGACGGCCGGGCGATCTACGATGACATCGTGCGCCGCCGCGCCGCCAAGGGCGTGACCCGTCTGGGGCCCTACATTCCCCTGCTCAATCATCCGCAGCTTGCCAAGCGCATCGAGCAGCTGGGCTTTTTCTACAAATACGAATCCGATCTCCCGCGGAACATCTACCAGTTCGTCGTTCTGGAAGTCGGACGGCAGTCGGGCGTCGAGTTCGTCTGGCGCGACCATCTTGAGACGGCGCGACCCGCCGGCGTTCCCGACGCCGTCATCGACGCGATCGCCTCCGGAAAGGCCGAGCTCGACCAACCCTACGGGATGGTCCGCGAGGTCATGGACTGGGCGTTTCGCGACAAGTCGATCCCGCAAGACCTCCAGGACAAGGCCATCAAGACGTTCGGCATGCACGGATTTCTGGAAATCGTGACCCTGTGCGGCTTCTACACCATGATCGGGATGGTCAACGCCTGTCTTGACGTCCCGCTGCCCAAGGAGGAGGACCACCCATGATGTTCGGCATCATCAAGGACGTTCTGGTTGTCGGCGTTGCCGCCACACTGACCCTCGATGTGGTTCAGCAGCTGATGCGGCTCGTGCTGAAGTGGCCGATTACGAACTGGGGGATCATCGGACGCTGGGCCGCCTACCTGCCTGAGGGCCGGTTCGTGCACAAGACCATCGGCAAGACCCCGGCGGTGAAGAACGAGATGCTGCTTGGATGGATCGTGCACTACGGCGTCGGGATCGGCTACGGGGCGATCTACCTTTTCCTGGTCTACGTCGTGTTCGGGACCGGTCCCGGTTTCGTTCCGGCGATGGTCTTCGGCATCGTCTCCGTTTCCGTCACCTGGTTCATGATGGAGCCGATCCTCGGCGCAGGCGTTATGGGCGCCGGAACGCCCGACCCGACCGTCACGCGGATCCACGATTTCTGCAGCCACCTGGGTTTCGGGCTCGGGCTCTATCTCGGCGGGCTGTTGATCTGAAGGCAGGGCAGCGGTTCAGGCGCGCGCGCCCGCCAGTGCCCAATATGCGAACCCGCCGACGAAGCCGGCCGCGGCGAAGATCGACATGTAGGCGGACGGCGTCGACGATGCGGCTTCGGCCGACCGCGCCAGCAGGGGGATAACGGCGACGGCGGCGCCGCCGGCACTAGGAAAAGCGAGTATCCGACCTTGGAGATTGCACGTGGAATTCCTTCCCACTCAGACCGTGATTGTCGCGTTCTCGCTTGTTTTCCGCTCGCATCCCGCTCTTTGTCTTTGAGATCGCTCACGCCTTCCGCCCGGCGATCAGCCAGTATGTCAGGCCGGCGACCAGTCCAGCGCAGGCGACTGGTAGATAGGCCAGCAAAGGGCCAACGGTCGGATCATCATCGACTCCTCTCGACCTGAGCGCAAATGCGACTACAAGGCCAGCAAATGTGCCGTATGCCGCATAGAAGTACATTTGGCCACGTCTTACATAGTGTCCGATCAATGCCCCGGGCAGCGCTGGAATCCATGCAATCATTGCGATGCCGGTGGCAATAAATCCGCCTCCGTAAACTACTATTGCAATTAGCTTAAAGGGGTCTTCGGAAATCCGCGTGGCGGCAGATGCGTCCGATCCTGCGACGTTGATGATTACTGATAGCGTGAAACCAGCTGCCATCGACGCGATGAGATACGCCAGCACATTTCGATAGACTACGGCGAGAACTTTCCACATCAGGCCCGTGCGCCCGCCAGCGCCCAGTAGGCGAACCCGCCGACGAAACCGGCGGCAGCGAAGATCGACATGTAGGCGGACGGCGTCGACGATGCAGCTTCGGCCGACCGCGCCAGCAGGGGGATAACGGCGACGGCGGCGCCGCCGGCAATGATGTAATAGAGCGCCGAGCGAATGCGCATGATTTCACCGAACACGACCGCGACGAAGCCGGGCAGGGCGGTCAACGCCGGGCCGACGGCGGCGGCGAAGAAGTAGGCCGCGAACACGTCGGCGCCGTGCCAGACGAATTCGTTGCTGCCGGCAGCCGCGCGGAATTCATCGCCGAGCCAGAAGATGCCGAGCGAGAACAGGACGATGAGCGCAATGGTTGTCGAGATCAGGAAGGCGATCGCCACCCAGATCCAGCGGAGAATGAGCTTGAAGATCACGACGCCGCCGCCTCGAGCCGCCGGGCGCTCGCGCGTTCCTTGACGCTCGCCGATTTGAGCTGTCCGCAGGCCGCCATGATGTCGCGGCCGCGCGGGCTCCGGACCGGACTTGCATAGCCGGCCCGGTTCACCACTTCGGCGAAACGCTCGATCTGCTCCCAGTCCGAGCACTCATACGGCGCGCCGGGCCAGGCGTTGAACGGAATGAGATTGATCTTGGCCGGAATGCCGGCAAGCAGGCGCACCAGTTCCCTGGCGTCGGCGATCGAATCGTTCACGCCCTTGAGCATCACATATTCGAAGGTGATGCGCTTGGCGTTGGACAGCGACGGATATTGCCGGCAGGCGTCCAGCAGTTCGGCAATCGGCCATTTCCGGTTGATGGGCACCAGTTCGTCGCGCAGATCGTCGCGCACCGCATGGAGCGAGATGGCGAGCATGGTGTTCGCCTCCTGCCCCCAGCGCGGAATTTCCGGCACCACGCCGGACGTCGACAGGGTGATGCGGCGCTTCGAATAGCCGAGGCCGTCGCTGGCCGCGGCCAAGCCCATCGCATCGCGGACATTCTCGAAATTGTACAAGGGCTCGCCCATGCCCATGAGCACGATATTGGTGATCTTGCGCTCGGCATTGGGAAGGCCGGTCGGATCTTGCGCCCGGGCGTCAGGCCACTCCCCGATCCGGTCGCGCGCCACCATGATCTGGCCGACGATCTCGGCCGGCGTGAGATTGCGGACGAGGGGCTGGGTGCCCGTATGGCAGAAACTGCAGGTCAGCGTGCAACCGACCTGGCTCGAAATGCACAGCGTGCCGCGCGTTTCCTCCGGAATGTAGACGGTCTCGACCAGCGGGCCCTGCGCGCCGGGACGGTCGGCTGCGAGCCGCAGCAACCACTTGCGCGTCCCGTCCGCGGAAACCTGCTCGGTGACGATCTCGGGCCGGGCAAGGGAATGGCGTTCGCCGAGCGCGGCGCGCAGGTCCTTCGACAGCACGGTGATCTGGTCGAAGCTCGTCGCTCCGCGCGCATAGAGCCAATTCCAGATCTGCGCCACGCGCATGCCGCGTGCCCGCTCGGGCACGCCAAGCGCCGCAAAGGTCTCGCCCAGTTCATTCCGGCCGAGGCCGATCAGCGTGGGACTGTTTTGATCAGAATTGCTCATCGCCTGCGCGGTTTAGCACAGCCATGACGGGTTTGGAAAAGCCCTGAGGCTACTGACAGGCCTTTGCGACCGCCTCGAGCGCCTTGGTGATCCCGGAAAGCGAGTATTCATCCGTGGTCAGCGTCCCGCGGGTCGAGCGGCCCTGCACGACCATTGTGGCTCCCGCCTTCATCGCCGCGACGACCTTTTGCTCGTCCGCCGCCTTTTCCACATAGGCGCCTTCGTCCTTGGTAAACAGCTTGAAGCTGTTGGCCGCAATCTTGATCTCAACCGGCACCGTCGGCCTGAGCGGATAGCCCATTTTGATGCTGATCTCGTTCTTCACATTGTCAGCCGGCCAATCCGAAACATAGAAGAAGATCGGATCACGCCGCACGTTTCTGGGCTTCGTCGACCGCGGCTTGGCAACCGTGAAGCACGTTTTCTTGCCGCCGGCCTCATGGGCGTAGACGGACCAGTCTCCGTGTTTTTCGATGAAATTAGCCGCCTGCGCGAGCGTTGGCAGCCCCAAACCAACGAGCAGGGCAAGGCATGCCCCAGTGAGCTTAATCATGACCCCCGGTCCCCATAGTCCGCATCTGTGAAAACATACCCATTACTCAACGGTTTGACTAGAGATTGAAGGCTCGCGCATGCACTTTCCAACACCTAGCGACGCCTTTTTGGCGCACCATGCACATGCTCCGGCAATGCGGCCACCGGGCCGCCTGCCGTGACCGGACGCGGTGCGAATCGGCCCAGTGAGCGTACGCGATCATACATCACGATGGCACCGGCCATGGCGACATTGATACAAAATGCGGTCGGGATTTTGACCACGTGATCGCAGCGCGCAAGAAGGGCCGGAGACAGCTCGCCGCGTTCTGGACCCAGCACATAGGCGGCCTGCAGCGGGTGCCGGAAGCTGGGCAGATCGACCGCGTCGTCCATCAGCTCCACGCCCACCAGGCTGCATCCTTGCGGCAGCACCATGTCGTCCGGGCTGTCCCAGTGATACAGCGGCACGTGCAACGGCGTCTTCGACGTGTCCGCGTGCGCCTCGGCGCCGGAATACTCGGCGCCGACGGTGAAGACAAAACTCGCGCCGAACGCATGGGCCGAACGCACCATGTTCCCGACATTGAGCTGTTTGGAGATGCGCTCCGCACCAATGGCGAAATAGCCACGGGTCTTGGCGCCGGCGGGTTCGGAACGCGATTTCGCTGTCATGGCCAAGTTATCGCCGCGGGCGTAGGCAAGTTTCAAGGGATACATCCGACTGAAAACGCCGACCACCCGTCAGCTCACCGGTTCCGTGTCTACCGGTTCCGCATCCTCGGCGGGAACGTCCTTGCCCAGCGTCTTCGCTGCGGCCGCCCGGTGCTTGGGCAGGATATGGGCCGCGACGAGCGACAAGGCAGCGGCCAGGACCGCCGCATCGTCTGAATATCCGACGCCGATGATGAAGTCGGGGATCGCATCGATGGGCAGGATGAAATAGGCAAGTGCGCCGAGCAGCGTACCCCTGACCCGCGTCGGCGTGTCCGGGTCCATGGCGCAGTAGTAGGACGCGAGCAGGTCATCGGTGAACGGAATGTGCGCGGCCACGCGGCGGAATTTGTCCCAGAACCGTGTCCGTACCTTTTCCTCGCGCACCTCAAGCGAACCGACATCGAACTCAACGCCGTCGAAAGACGGGTTGAAATCGCCGATTCCGTCGTTTCCTGCCTTGCCAGAGCGCATTTTTTCTCCTTAGGCGAAAATGCCCCGCCATTAGGGCCTCTTAAAGACATAAGCGCAAGAATCCGAATCAGCAAGGCCAGCTCGGTTGAGCCGGACCGTCCGATGTATTGCGTAAACAGGGTCCGTCGTGTTGGAGTTTTTCAAGCGTCGCCTCGGATACCGCGCTCTTGCGCGCGCGGTTTGGCCGGTTGGTTTCGCCGTTGCCGCGATCTTCGTCACCGGCGCGACACTTCCTCTCGGTCACAGCGCCTCGGCGCAGAGCGGCGGCAACAGCGCCGCCCTCACCAGCCTGCGCGCGCAAATCCGGCGTTACGGCTGCCATTTGCCGCAATACGCCAACTCGCTCGCGGAATGCCGCAATCTGAACGCCCGCCTGCAAGCGCTTCGATCCGGACGCTACGGCGCACAGCCCTATGGCGGTTACACCCGCCATTCCACGGCCCCGTCCGACCGTTCCGGCCGGCAACGCCGGTCTTCCGGCGGGTTCTTCCGCTCTCTTTTCGGCGGCGGGTCATCGCAACGCCGGCGCGCAAACGTCAATCCATATGGCGTGCCCTACGGCGCGTACGGGGAAACCTATCAGGGCGGCCTGTCGGGTTACTCCGGGTCGTACGGTTCCGCCATGCACGGGTCCGGCGGCTTTCGCACGCTGTGTGTGCGGACGTGCGACGGATTTTACTGGCCGATGAGCTTCTCCACGTCGCACGCCGGCATCGACCGTGACGCGAGACAGTGCCGGGCAAGCTGCGGTGCGCCGGCACGGCTGTTCTACCATCGCAATCCCGGCGGCGACGTCCAGCATTCCATCGACCTCAACGGCCAGCCCTACACACGGCTTGAGAACGCGTTCCGGTACCGCAAGGAATATGTAGCCGACTGCCGCTGCAAACCGGTGCCGTGGAGCGAGGAGGCAAAGGCCGAATTCGACCGGCGCGGGAAAGACCCGGACAGCGACGGCGAGATCGAACTGGCATCGGGTCCGGCACAGCTCTCGATCCCCATGTCCGGCATTCAGTCCGCCCCCGCATCGGCGCTCGAAGCGTCCGTCCATGAGGACACATGGACCGTTCAACGGCGGCGGCGCTACGCGCCGCGCTACCGCACGAGCACACCGATCTTCACCGATCTCTGGCGCGACGGTGCGTGGTAAAGGCGCGGAGCCTTACGCCAATCCGTCCATTTTCCTGGCGAGCGCCACGTCAAGCTCGGTCAGCCCGCCCGCATCGTGGGTCGACAGGGTCACGTCGACCCGGTTCCACACGTTGAACCACTCGGGATGGTGATTCATCTCCTCGGCAACCTCCGCCACCTTTGTCATCCAGGCGAAGGCCGCGTCGAAGTCGGCGAACTTGTACGATTTCGAGATGGCGTCCCGGTCGTCGAGCACCGTCCATCCATCAAGCTGCCCGAGCGCGTCCGTTCTGGCGACGCCTTCCAGTTTTTCTGCCATGATCTCTCCTCCTGCGGTCAGGTGTGCTACGACCCGATGACGTTGGGCGGATCATAGATACGCCGCCGGGAACCGGATCACGTTTCATGAGCACGCATCGTATCCTCTTCGTCTGTCTCGGCAACATCTGCCGCTCGCCGATGGCGGAGGGCGTCTTCTCTCATGTCGCGGCCGAGGCCGGCCACGCCGAGACCTTCATTGTCGAATCCGCCGGCACCGGCGCCTGGCATATCGGCAACCCGCCCGATCCGCGGGCCGTTGCCGCAGCACGCGCACGCGGTATCGATCTCTCGGCGCAGCGCGCACGGCAAGTCCACGTCAAGGATTTCGAAGCGTTCGATCTCGTACTCGCGATGGATGGGTCCAACCATGCGGATCTGCTGCAAATGGCGCCCGAGGGTCACGCGCACAAGGTCCGGCTGTTTCTCGACCATCTGCCCCAGTCCGGCGGGCGCGAGGTGCCCGATCCCTATTACGGCGGGGACGATGGGTTCGAAGTCGTGCTCGACCTGATCGAAGCGGGCTCGCGTACACTGCTTGCGCGCCTGACCTGACGCCCCTCACACCTACGCACCGTCAAGCGGATAGGCGCGTTCGACCACGTAAGGCCCGCCGCCCTTCGAGGCCCGCGAGGAATAAAGCACGAAACGCGTCACCGGAAACGCTCCGGTGAGGAAGGCGCCGTTGTGCGACAGGTAGGTCGCCACATCCCGTGCCTTGACCCGTTTCATCCGTGCAAGCGTGACATGAGGGTGAAAGTTGCGGGTCTCCGCGGCGAGCCCGGCACGCGTGGCAGCCTTTTCGTGATCGCGGTTGAGGGAGACGAGCGGCGTGCTCGGCGCGACGCCGGCCCAGACCGCACGCGGCCTGCCGCGCCCGAACGAGCCGAGGCCGTCGAGCGTCAGAGAAAAGGGCGCGCACGCGACCTTCGCAAGTGCTTCGGAAAACCGCTCGGCGGTGGTGCCGTCGACGTCACCGATGAAGCGGAGGGTAATGTGGTAATTGTCCGGATCGACCCAGCGCGCGCCATCGATCCCGCCGCGCAAACCCGCAAGCCGCTCGGCGATGTCGCCAGGAACCTCTATGGCCGAAAACAGGCGTGGCATGGCGCTCCGTCTCGTTTTCCTAGAGCAAATCCGATTAGGTTGAGTCACCCTGTTTCAACCTAATCAGATAAATTTGCTCTATATCTTAAAGTGTTAGAGCATCTTTATGCGTTCGGATT
>JANQLP010000239.1 GCA_028280515.1 Hyphomicrobiales bacterium | reverse complement strand
GCAAAGTTATCCGATTAGGTTGAAACAGGGTGAGTCAACCTAATCGGATTTTGCTCTAGGCCGCGCGGATACCCTCCAGGAAGTCGTTCACACTGTTGCCCAGGGCCTCCGACCGGGACATCAGATCCTTTGCGGCGGACTGAACGGTCCCTGCGACCTGACCGGTGCTCTCGGTCGCGGAGCGCACCTCGGTCATCGCCTGGGTCGTCTCATTGGTCCCTTGCGCAACCTGCTGCACGCTCTTGGTGATCTCGCCGGTGGTGGCGGTCTGTTCCTCCACGGCGGCCGCGATTGCAGACGCAATCTCGTCGAGCCTGGAGATCGTGGAACTGATCGACTCGATGGCGCCGACCGCACCCGTCGTACCGGTCTGGATCGACTCGATCTGCTGAGAGATCGTCTCGGTGGCCTTGGCGGTCTGACTGGCCAGATCCTTCACCTCCTGGGCAACGACCGCAAATCCCTTGCCGGCCTCGCCGGCGCGCGCCGCTTCGATGGTCGCGTTCAGCGCCAGCAGATTGGTCTGTTCCGCAATCTCGGAAATGAGCTTGACCACTTCGCCGATCTCGCGGGCCGATCCCTCCAGCGCCTGAACCGAGCTGTTGGTGGAATTCGCCTGTTCGACCGCCTCCTTGGCGATCGCCGCGGACTGCTGCACCTGGGTTGAGATTTCCCGGATAGAGCTGTCCATCTCCTCAGTGGCGGAGGCAACGGTCTGAACGTTGGCCGCGGCTTCCTCCGTCGAGCTTGCGACGATGGTCGACTTCTGATTGGTCTCCTTAACGGCTGCCGCCATTGTGTTGGCGCTCTCTTCAAGGCCCGTGGCGGAGTTGCCGACCGCCTCCAGAACCTGCTTCACCGAGGTGTCGAAATCGTGCGTCAGTTGCTCGATCGCCTCGGCGCGGCGGCGCTTTTCTTCCTCTTCCTGGCGCTGCTGCTCGGCAAGGCGTTCCGCCTCGATGGTCTTCTCGCGCAACACCTCATAGGCCTGCGCCGTCTGCGCAACCTCGTCCTTGCCGACGACCTCAAGCGCCTGGCTGGTATCGCCGTCCGCGAGCACGCCCAGCGCACGCACCACTGCGCTCAAGGGACCGACAATTCCCCGGACGATCACATAACAAAGCGGCAGGGTCAGCAGAATACCGACAATCAACGTCACCGTGCCCAGGAACAGAGCCTCGGACTGGTGCGCGTCGACTTCGGTGAGGGTCCTCTCCGTCACGCCCTCGATCTTGTGCAAAAGCCCCTCGATCTCGGCATCGAGCGCATCCTGCTCCTCTTCGACCTTGTGCACGAAATCAGCCAGTTCAGGAACTGAGGACGACCGCAACCTGATAGCGTCGAAGACCTCGCGCGCGTGCTGCTCGTACACCTTGTGTGCCCCTTCGAAGTGCTTGAAGCCTTTCATGAGCTCCTGATACTCCGAAACGACGCGCGGATTGGTCTCGACCTTGAGCACCTCCTCGATGTGCTGCTCGGCCTCGATGACTTCCGTATTGACCTTTTCGCCGTATGCATCGAACTCCCGAATCGTCTTCTTGAACAGGTCCGGCGCCTGCGGGTCGGCATCGAGCTGCCAGCCGACGCCAACGCCACGCTCGAAATGAATGGCCTGCTCAAGCTGGTGGACCGTCAGCTTCGTCGTCAGCTCGGTCAGGGGCATATGCTCAACCGCCGCGGCGTGAATCTCTTTTTTGATCTTGCTCATCTGGAACATGATCGTGCCGACCACGATCAGGTTCGCCAGGATCATCAGACCGACAAGGCCCCAGATCTTGTGACCGACCTTGAAATTGGAAAGCACGGAAGTAATTTTCTGCATCGAGCAAGCTCCACATCTCGCAACCGTCTGCACACTCTATACGTGCATATATGATAAATACCCCCGTTTTAGTTGCATTAGCGTGCAGCCTTAGGCTTAAGAAAGGGTTAGCGGCAAAAATCGTCTTAATATATTGATGTTATTGATTTTTTCATCCGTCAGCCAGCCTTCCGACCCGATTCGGCACAGAATAATTTCCCCAATAAGTTGCAACGTCCAGGCCTTTACGCGCACTTAGAAGTTGGCGGGTCCTCGCCGACAGGCGATCACGTCTTGGCCAGTTTCTTCTCGACCAGTTCGCCCCAGAACGCCACGCCGAGAGGAATGATCTCGTCGTTGAAATCGTAGCCGGGATTGTGCACC
Organism: Hyphomicrobiales bacterium; assembly: GCA_028280515.1. GTDB lineage: Bacteria > Pseudomonadota > Alphaproteobacteria > Rhizobiales > Methyloligellaceae > UBA2767. The sequence continues at coordinate 40,277 of JANQLP010000239.1, read as the reverse complement.
GGACTGCTGTCCACGCCGTTGCCGATGCGGATGTAGGCACCCGGTGATTTCTCCAGCATGAAGGAGAAATCCTCCGACCCCATCATCTTGTGGAACGTGCGGGTGACATTGCCCTCACCCACGACGTCCACGGCACAGTCAGCGGCGAAATCGGTCTCCTCGGGATCGTTGATCAGAGGTGCGAACGTGAACCGGAAGTCGATGTCCGCCGTCGCGCCGAGACCAGACGCCACGCCCTCGACCGTGCGGCGCAGCTTGTCCTCGATCTTCTTCATGGTCTCATCGGTAAAGGCGCGCGCCGTGCCCATCAGACGGGCTTCGTCGGGAATGACGTTATAGGCGTCGCCGGCGTGCATCTGCGTGATCGACAGGACCGCGGTATCGCGCGCCGAGATATTGCGCGAGACGATCGTCTGGCAGGCGGTGATGATGTGCGCGGCGACGGTGACTGGATCAATGCCGCCTTCAGGCCGCGCGCCGTGCGATCCACGGCCTGAAATCACGACGTCGAAAAACGCGCCGCCCGCCATCATGGCGCCGGGCCGGATGCCGAACTCACCGACGGGCAATCCGGGGTGGTTGTGCATGCCGAAGACCGTGTCGCAGGGAAAGCGCTCGAACAGGCCGTCCTCCAGCATTTCCAGCGCTCCGCCAAGCCCCTCTTCCGCCGGCTGGAAGATGAAGTGCACACAGCCGTCGAAGTTTCTCGTCTCGGCAAGGTAGCGCGCGGCGCCGAGCAGCATGGCGGTGTGACCGTCATGGCCGCAGGCATGCATCTTGCCGTCATAGGTCGACCGGTAATCAATGTCGTTCGCTTCGGTTATGGGCAGGGCATCCATATCCGCGCGCAGGCCGACGGAGCGGGGATTGTTTCCGACGCGCAACGTGCCGACGACACCGGTCCTGCCCACGCCGCGATGCACCTCGACACCCCATTCCTTCAGCTTCTCCGCCACCAGCGCGCTGGTGCGCTCCTCCTCCAGTCCCAGCTCCGGATGGGCGTGGATGTCGCGGCGGATGGCGGTCAGCTCGTCGTGATACTGGCGAACGTGGTCGAGGATGGACATGGCATACGCTTCCTGTGTCGAGGTCCTATGTCTGTCTGATAGCCCCGTGGCGATGGTCGCAAGGAACGCCAGGGCCTGAAATCTTTCAAGTCAGCTTCCGCAGAGGGAGAGCGCGCCGACATCTATCGGTGCGCCCAGTCCCAGTAAAGTTCGCGCGCGCGGGTATAGAACGGTCCGGGTTGGAGCGATCTTTGTTGAATGCGCGTTACGGGCATCAGCTTGAAATAGTTGCCTGTCGCGAAGATCTCGTCTGCTTCCTCGAAATCCTCAAACGTCAGGGACCGCTGGTGTACCGGGGTGCCTGTGTCTTCCAGCAGCTTGATCACGCGCTGCCGGGTGACGCCGTTCAGGAAGGTGCCGTTGGGGTGGGGCGTGTGCACCGCACCGTCCCTGGCCAGGAACACATTGGCGGTCGCCAGTTCGGCCACGTTGCCGGAAGGGTCGAGGACGAGCGCATTGTCGAACCCTTTTTCCGCGGCTTCCGCGAGCGCGCGCGCCGAGTTCGGATAGAGGCAGGCGGCCTTGGCGTTGACCGTTGCCTGATCGACCGCCGGACGGCGGTAGCTCGAACGCGTCACCGAGAAACCCGCCGGTTCCGGCATGGGCAGTTCGTAGATGCACATGCAGAACACGGTGCTTTCCGGGTTGGGCGGCACGGAGAAACGCCCGCCGTCCTGCGCCCAGTACATCGGGCGGATGTAGACCGCCGTGTCCGGGTCGAACTTGGCAACGCCCTCCCTGGCGATTTCCATCACTTCGCCCGTCTTGCGATCCGGGATCAGGCCAAGCGCGCGTGCCGAATCGTTGACGCGCTGACAGTGGGCCTCGAGATCCGGGGTTACGCCCTCGAACGCCCGCGCGCCGTCAAAGACGGTCGAGCCGAGCCATGCGGCGTGATCACGCGGGCCGAGCAATTGCGGGTTGCCTTCGTGCCAGGTCCCGTCGAAGAACGTCCAGGTTTGCGACCACTCGGTCATTTGACACCTCCCACCTTGCACATCGTGCAAACAGGCACGCACGAAAGACGCGCAAGATAACGTCGTCTTGCGCCAGTGGCCAGAAAAGAGAAACGCTCACAGACCGATGCGTCCAAACCCCGGAAGTTTGAGCGCCGGATGAACGAAGTCCAGACCTGCGACGGCCCCCAGAATGTTGATTTCCAATCCCTCGAACCAGGCGAGCGTCAGGCTGGCGTAACCGCCAAGCGACAGACGGAAGCCGGTTCGCGAAGGCGTTGGCGCGAGCCAGCGCCCGTCATGGGGAAAATCCTTGCCGATGGCGGTCGGCGGCAGCGCAGCTTTGAGCTCCGGCACGTCCGCAAGCACGGCAGCGATGAACGTGTTGGAATTCGGTCCCGGCCAGATGCGATAGTCACCGCGCGCCTGGTAGGCATAGGCCGCGATGCTGGCGCGAATTTTCGGAATGAGACGTTCAGCCTTTCGCCCACGCACCTCGCGGACAAGCATCGGATCGTTGCCGTACCAGCGCCCGTCCGGCGCGTAATTGTTGCGGCGGACAGGACGGCCCCAGCCAACCTTGTCCCAGCGCTCGTAGCTCGACTCGCCCTTGTCCTTCAGAACGATCCAGCTATGGGTTGCGAATACGCCCTTCCAGCGCCCGGTGCGCGCGGAATAGACGCGCACCATGGCCGGCCGATTGTGGGACGGCCGAGGCAGCGTGTTCGTGCTCGACCAGTCCGCGGTCGACCAGCTCGAGGGGTGATCCTTGCTCATCCAGAAAGCCGCGTGCAGACCGAGCGGCGCGGCGAAGAAGAGGACAAATGCGAGAAGCAGTGTGCGGATTGCGCGCATGGAAAAGCTGGCGGTTTGTGTCCGGAACGAGATGAGACTATCGGATTGTGACGTCGGCGAGACAAGTCAACTGGCCGTGACCGGGTTGCAGGCTATGCGCCGGCGGCACCGTCGAACCGTTCCGGCCCGAACGGGCCGAGCAAGGGGTCGCGGTCGCCCTCAAGGATTTCGCGCGTGGCGAACGCGCCGACCGCAGGGCACAGGGTCACGCCGGAGTGCATCACCGCAACATAAAGACCGCTTAAACCCGGCGGACGTCCCACAATGGGAACTCCGTCCTCCGGCATGGGACGATGTCCGACGGAGTAACGCTCGAATGTGAGCGTTTCATTGGTGCCTATGGCCTCACCCAATTCGCACATCAGATTGTTGGCCGTTTCTTCAGGATCATCGAGCCCGGTGCCGCCCTGAAAATCACAGCCCGCCAACAGCTCACCGCTTGCCTTCTGCCGCATGTGCAGACCGTCCGCCAGAACGAGGCCGTTGAGCACCGGCGCGATCGGTTTCGTGTGGACGAGCATTCCGGGTGGCGAAGAGATCGGCGGCACATATCCGGCTTCCCTGAGCAGGTCCGGCGTCGCGACCCCTGCCGCAACGACCACCTCGTCCGCCGCGACCAACTCCCCGCCGACGCGAACGCCGTCGATCCGGCCGCCGGAACAGGAAAGCGTTTCCGCAGGCATACCCTGGAGAAGTTCCGCGCCCTCTTCCACCGCCGCTTGCGTCAGCAATCTCGCCACGTCCTCGGCCTCCGCCGCGCCCTCGTCATGGGCGTGTGCGGCCATATCCGCCTTGAGCGTCAGGTTCGGTTCCAGTTGCTCGATCTCGGACGCACCGATCAGATCGATGCGATAGCCCCAAGCAGAGTTCCGGGCGACGAATTCCTCCAGATCGAGCCCGGCCGCAGGCAGATAGAGCGAGCCCGACAGGGACAAGGGCAAATGCGGAAGGGCGCCCGCAAGCCGCCGCCATTCGCCCATGGAGTGGTGGCGCAGCTCGAAATAATCCCGGGCGAAGGAGAAATTGGAGTTGATCCAGCTGAAGGAATTGGGTGTCGCCACGCCGCCGGGCGCCGCTGCCTCGATGATCCTGACCCGCGCACCGGCGCGCGTGAGGTGCCAGGCGATCGACGCACCGATGATCCCCGCGCCGACCACGGCGACGGCCGGTCCACCGCCTGCCACGTCTCTATATCCTCATCCGCGTCACTGGTAGCAAACTCGCGCCCTTGCCACGCAATGCTTGTGCGGCAGCAGGTACTTCATGAACCAGTCGCCGCATTTCACGCGGACGCGTCCCATACGCACCCGTTTCGGCGCTTTTTCGCGCCGCAACGCATCGATCTGGATGAGCAGCCTGTTGGTGGCCGCACCTTCTGCACCGGTCTTATGAAACATATCGGTGCCGTTGTAGGATGCCTGCATTGTCTTGCAGACCGCCATCGCCGGCGTTGAACTCGCACTTATGACAAGGGCGCCGGCCAACGCAACGCCCGTTGCAGACACAACTGTACGCATTTTGCCCCCTTCGCCGTCAACCTCGGCGGACGATCTTAGGGGGTCGGCGGGACCCGCGCAATTTCGCAATGCGCCCGAGTTGCCACCCTATTGCATCAGCACGACGAAGTCCGTGCCCTTGGGCGTCGTTTCCTTGCTGATGCCATCGTTTGTGATGGCAAGCGAGGACCCGGGTGTCAGCATCTTTTCAAGACGCACGCGCGCCTCTTCCGGGATCTCGACCCGGCTGAGCGCTTCCGCGGCCGTCGCCGCGACCGGCACATTGGCCGTCAGCACCACATCATCCATCCGGTTCTTCTGCCGCCTGACGTTGCGCCGCGCATACCGGTTGGTCGGCGAGCCCTTCTTCAACGTAACCGCCAGCCAACGTGCTTCGTCCGCCGTGGGATCGAAATGCATGGCCGTGAACAGATGCGACCCAAGCGGCGCGTCGCCCCCCTTGATGAAGATCGGGGCATCGAACACCGGCTTGAAGTTCTGACGAACATAGAGATGCCCGTTCGCCGGCCGGCCTGCCTCGGCCACTTCATACAGTTTCTCAATGAGTTGCTCGGAAATCAGTCCGTCGGCCGGCATCCCGTATGTCGACTGGAAACGGCGGATGGACTTGGCGGTGTCAGGACCCATATAGCCATCCACGTCGCCGGCCTCGAACATGAGCTCGTTCAGGAGCCGCTGAACGTCCTTTATGCGTTCCCTGCCGGTGCGGCGGGTGATGAGAATGCGCACCGGCTCGGTCGAGCGCTTCACGTCCTTGATCTTTACGCCGTTGGCCCTGGCAACGCGCTCTTCCTCGACCTGGTCGAAGTCCTTCGGCGCGGGGGTTATCGGCTGAAGCAGGTTTTCATGGGTGATCTCGAACGGCGCCACGTTCTTTTCGTTGGCGATCACCACATGTCCGCCCATTTCGGTAAACCGGAACAGCTGGCTGGCAAAGGCATGGGGAAGCCGCACGCAACCGTGCGACGCGGGATGGTTCGGCACGGAATTGGAGGCATGTAACGCGATCCCCGACCAGGTCAGCCGTTGCATGAACGGCATCGGGGCGTTGCTGTAGATATTCGAGCGATGGTGGCGGTTCTTCTGCAGAATGCTGAAGACACCCGACGGCGTGGAATAGCCCGGCTTGCCGGAGGACACTCTGGAGGTGGTCAGTGCCTTGTCGCCCTGAAAGACGGTTAGCTTCTGGTCCGGCAGCGACACGACAATCTGGACCGGGTCCTTGGAGTTGCCGTTCGATGCCCACTTCGGCGGCGGCACCGGCGCCCGCGGCCTGCTGCGCCGGACGCGGTTGCGCCGGTAACGATTGCCCCGGTAGCGCGGGCGGACATAGCGCCGCCGCGGCTGGTAGTAGCTTCCGAAGAACGGCTGATAGTACCCGTATCCGGGGTAGTAATATTGCGCGTTGGTTTCCGTTGGCCCGCCTGTCAGGCCGAACACAAAGACAGCGACACCCGCCGACAAAATCGACAGCCGCCCGACGTTACGCGTTACTGAATCCGTACGGAACGGCAGGTGCTTCATGGCTTCCCTCCAGAATCTTGCCGCATCGAACTAATGCACGATGTAATCACTTGCACCTCAAGATCAAGTAAACCGTGCTTGAGTGCCGACATTTTGACAATGCGTCATCGCTCGTGCGCGATCAGCGGGCCCGCGGATGCGCCTCGTCATAGACCTTGAGCAACCGCGCCGCGTCGACCTCGGTGTAGATCTGCGTCGTCGACAGGCTCGAATGGCCGAGAAGCTCCTGGATTTCGCGCAAATCCGCGCCATGGCCCAGCAAATGGGTTGCGAACGAATGGCGCAATGCATGAGGCGTCGCGGTGTCCGGCAGTGCAAACGCGCCGCGCAGCCGCTGCATCAGAAGCTGTATGATCCGCGCCGAAAGACGTTTTCCTTTCACCCCGACGAACAACGGCCCTTTCGACGCCAGCGCGAACGGGCACAGTTCGAGATAGCGGGCGACCGCGTCCTGGGCGACGGGAAGAACCGGAACAGCGCGCTCCTTGCCGCCCTTTCCCGTGATGCGCAGCACATCGCGGCGGCCTACTGGCGCATCGCCGCGGTTGAGGCCCAAGGCTTCGGAGATGCGCAGACCCGAGCCGTAGAGAAGCGTCAGAACCGCCGCGTCGCGCGCGACCACCCACTCCGGCGCGTCCGCATGCGTGCCGGCGCTGGTGTCCGCGGTCACCGATGTCGCGGCGTCGACACTGAGCGGCTTGGGAACAGCATGCGGCAGTTTCGGCGAACGCACGGCCAGCACCGCGTCGTTTTTCAGAATACCGCGCCGGTCGAGGAACCGGAAGAACATGCGGATCGCCGAAAGGGCGCGCGCGAGCGACCGGCTCGAAACACCATCATTGCGGCGCGCCGCCAGGAAGGCGCGGAAATCGCGGGGGTTGAGCTCACGGAGTGTTTTCAGCGAAGCCGGACCGCCCATGTGATGGGCGAGGAACCCGAGGAAGCACTTCAGGTCGCGTCCGTAGGACTCCTGCGTTTTTTCCGCAAGCTGGCGTTCGCTCGACAGATAAGCGAACCACGTCCCGACCGCCGCCTGGAGGTCGGCCTCCGCGATCAGATCGGTTGGAACTCCGGACATACGTCCATTTAAGCGGCAAAGGTCTTAAGGAATTCTCTGAAACCGCCAGAAACGGCCAAGTGCCCTCCAATCAGAGGATCGACTGGCCCGTCTTCTCCCAGTCGGCGAGAAAGGCAGCAAGGCCCTTGTCCGTCAGATCGTGCTGGATCAGGCCGCGCAGCACCTGTGGCGGCACGGTCGCCACGTCGGCACCGCCAAGGGCGGACTGCCGGACATGCTCGTCGTTGCGGATGGACGCGGCAAGGATCTGCGTCGAGAGCGCATCGTAATTGTCGTAGATCACGCGGATGTCGCGGATGAGCTGCATGCCGTCCTCACCGATATCGTCGAGCCGGCCGATGAACGGCGAAATGAATGTCGCGCCCGCCTTCGCCGCGAGCAGTGCCTGGTTGGCAGAGAAACACAGGGTCACGTTGACCATCGTGCCGCCCTGCGACAGCGCTTTGCACGCCTTCAGACCGTCCCACGTCAGCGGCACCTTGATCGTCACGTTGTCGGCAATCTTCGCGAGCGTACGCCCTTCCTCAATCATCGCATCGGCGTCGGTTGCGGTCACCTCGGCGCTGACCGGACCATCGACCATGGCACAGATCTCCTTGACGACTTCGGTGAAGTCGCGCCCGGATTTGGCGACGAGCGACGGATTCGTGGTGACGCCGTCCACAACGCCGGTCGCGGCAAGGTCGCGGATTTCGTCCGTATCGGCGGTATCGACAAAGAATTTCATGAGAGGTCCCTGTAAACTGCTGATGCGCTTATAGCGCGCCCGCCGTTACAATAGGACCCTGATTCTTCCGTGTTCTTTAACACCGATCCGAATGAGGCCCGTCCTGGCTTCCGAGCGAACCGTTCCCGTGCTGCTGCCGCTGGCGCTCGATGCGCCTTACGACTATCTGGTGCCGCCCGGTCTCGAGCTGGCGCCGGGCGACTTCGTTGTCGTGCCGCTGGCAACGCGCGAACGTATCGGCGTCGTGTGGGAAGGCGCGCTCGCGGCCGACCGCCCCCTCGTCGACACCGCCAAGCTGCGCGCGGTGATCGACAGGGTCGATGTGCCGCTGCTTCCGCGCGAGTCCCTGCAGCTTGTGGAATGGGTCGCCAACTACACGCTGACGCCACCGGGCATGGTGCTGCGCATGATGATGAGCGCCCGCGAAGCCTTCTCCCCGCCGAAACCGCGCATCGGCGTGCGGCTGACTGGGGCGCCGCCCGCCCGCATGACACCGGCGCGCAGCCGTGTGCTGGATGCGGCCGCGGGCGGGCTCTTGTGGCCCAAGCGCGAGTTGATCGAGACCGCCGGTGTCAGTCCCGGCGTCATCGACGGACTTGTCGATGCGGGAACGCTGAGTGCGGAGCCGATGCCGCTGGAACAGCCGCCCCGGCCCGATGCCGGTTACGTCCGTACGAAGCTGACCAGGGACCAGAAGCGCGCCGCCAAAACGCTCGTCGAGAAGGTCGAGGCGCGGTCGTTCTCGGTCACCCTGCTCGACGGCGTGACGGGCTCGGGCAAAACGCCGGTCTACTTCGAAGCCGTGGCCGCGGCGCTGCGGGCCGGACGTCAGGCCCTCATTCTGCTGCCCGAGATCGCCCTGACGCGACAGTTCGTGCAGGCCTTCGAGCAACGCTTCGGTTGCGCGCCCGTCGAATGGCACTCCGATCTGACGCTTCGCCAGCGCGGGTTGAACTGGCGCGCGGTCGCGTTCGGCGAGGCCCGCGTCGTGGTCGGCGCGCGCTCCGCGCTCTTCCTTCCCTTCCACGAACTCGGCCTCATCGTCGTCGACGAAGAGCATGACCCGTCCTTCAAGCAGGACGAGCGCGTGAACTACAACGCCCGCGACATGGCCGTTGTCCGCGGTTCGATCGGCGGTTTTTCCGTGATCCTCTCCTCCGCGACCCCGAGTGTGGAGAGCCTCGTGAACGTGCAGCAGGGCCGTTACGGACATGTGGAGCTCTCGCAGCGGTTCTCCGGGGTCGCGATGCCCGACATCGAGGCGATCGATCTGCGCAAGGCGCCGCCGCAAAAGGGTGCGTGGCTGTCGCCGGTCCTGATCAAGGCGGTCGAGGACACGCTGCAAGACGGCCAGCAGGCTCTGTTGTTCCTCAACCGCCGCGGCTACGCCCCGCTGACGCTGTGCCGCGCCTGCGGTTTTCGCTTCGAGTGTCCGCAATGCGACGCCTGGCTCGTGGAACACCGCTTCCGCAAGCAACTCCGCTGTCATCATTGCGGGTATGCGACGCGCGCCCCCGACACCTGCCCGAGCTGCGGCGCCGAGGACTCGCTCGTGCCCTGCGGGCCCGGCGTGGAGCGGATCGCGGAGGAAGTCCGCACGCGCTTCCCCGACGCGCACACGGTCATTCTGTCCTCCGACCTCGCCCCGAACGTCAACTCGCTGCGCGAGGTGCTCGATGCGATCGCACGCGGCGACGCCGACATCATCATCGGCACGCAACTCGTTGCAAAAGGCCACCACTTTCCGCAGCTGGCAACCGTCGGCGTGATCGACGGCGATCTCGGGCTCGGCCATGGCGACCCGCGCGCCGCGGAACGCACATTCCAGCTTCTCAACCAGGTGACGGGCCGCGCCGGGCGCGAGCGGATCACGGGAAAGGGCTACATTCAGACCTACATGCCGGAGCACCCGGTGATCCAGGCGCTGGTGTCGGGCGACCGTGATGCGTTTCTGAGGCAGGAGTTCACAGCGCGCCACGAGGCCGGCTATCCCCCCTACGGCCGGCTCGCATCGCTGGTGGTTTCGGCAACCACCATGCCGCAGGCAATGGACTATGCACGGGGTGCTGCCGCGCGCGCACCACGGGCTGAGAAAATCCGCATCCTCGGCCCCGCCGAAGCTCCGCTCTCGGTCATCAGAGGCCGTCACCGGGTCCGTATCCTCGTCAAGGCGCCCCGTGAAACCGACATCCAGGCCTATCTGCGTCAATGGCTGGGGACGCTGCCCCGGCCCAAGGGCAGCACACGTCTTGCCGTCGATATTGACCCCTACAACTTCATGTAGGATGAAGATCGCCCACGCTCGCCAGGATATCCCCCATGTCTTTCGAAATCGGCCTTCTCGTCTTTCCCAATATCACCCAGCTCGACATGACGGGCCCGTACGAGGTGTTCATCAAGTTTCCCGACGCGAACGTCCGGCTGGTCTGGAAATCGCTCGATCCGGTTGTCGCCGGCGGCGGTATGAAGCTGACGCCGGACACGACTTTCGCGGACTGCCCGCAGCTCGACCTCATCTGCGTTCCGGGCGGCGCCGGCATGAACCCGCTGCTGAACGATGAGGAGACGCTTGGCTTCCTGCAGAAGCAGGCGAAAGGCGCGCGCTTCGTGACATCGGTTTGCACGGGGTCGCTGGTGCTGGGCGCGGCGGGCCTCCTTAAGGACAAGCGCGCCACCACCCACTGGATGTCCCATGAGATGCTGGCTGAACTCGGAGCAATCCCCGTGAACGAGCGCTATGTGGTCGACGGCAACATCGTGACCGGCGGCGGCGTCACGGCAGGCATCGATTTTGCGCTGGCCATTGCGGCCGAATTGCATGGCGAGGACGTCGCCAAGGCGATCCAGCTCGGCATCGAATACGACCCCGCGCCACCCTTCGCGTCCGGATCACCGGACGGTGCCGCACCGGAATTGGTCGCACGGACACGGGACGCGGCGAAGGCCCGGCAGGATGAGCGTTTGCAGGCGGTCAGGCAGGCCGCGGCAAAGCTCGCCTCATGAACCGGTCGCATCCGGGACCGCCTGACTACATGCTCCTGCTGGCCCTCGGCGCCATCTGGGGCAGCAGCTTTCTGATCATCAAACTGGCGGTGGCGACGATGCCCGCGGCCACCATGACGGCAGCCCGGCTGGCCATCGCGGCGCTCATCATGTACGCGGTCGCCCGGCACGCAGGGCAGCACCTGCCGCGTGACCTGGCGCTGTGGCGGCTGATTGGTCTGTCGGCGCTGTTCGGCTTCGCGCTGCCGTTTTACCTCATCGGGTGGGGCGAGGAAGAAATCGACAGCGGGCTCGCCGCCATTCTGATGGGCGCCATGCCTCTGACGACCGTCCTTCTGGCACACATTCTGACCGACGACGAAAAACTGAACGTGCGAAAGGGTCTGGGCGTTACCCTCGGCGTGATCGGTCTGGTTGTATTGATCGGGCCGGAGAAGCTGGCAACGCTCGGGGACGACACCCTCAGGCAGCTTGCCGTGACGGGAGCGGGTGCGTGCTACGGCATCAATGCCATCATCACCAAATCACTTATCGCGCAGCCGCGCCGCGGGCTCGTCGCCGCCGTCATGATTGCCGCGACGGGGATGATGATACCCTTCAGTCTTGTTGCCGATCAGCCATGGACCCTGGACGTCAGCACCACGTCTTTTGCCGCCGTGATTGTGCTCGGCATCCTGCCCACCGCATACGCGACCTTGCTCATGTTCAAACTGGTCGACCGGCAGGGCGCCTCATTCTTCTCGCAGATCAACTTCCTGACGCCTCTGTTCGGCGTCTTCCTGGGCGCGCTCATTCTCGCCGAGCGCCCGCCGCCGAACGCCTATATCGCGTTGGCCATCATTCTGCTGGGCGTCGCGGTCGCACGCGGGCGCAAACCGGCGTCATAAATCGTCTGGTCGCCACCGGCTTTTCCTTAAACTCCAGAGACTTGTGGCGCATCACGGCGGCGAACTTCGCCCCGCCCGCCGATGCGTCCAAAAACCACGCCGGACAGGGTTTCGCGCGCATGTTGCCAGCCCGAAGGGCCTATGCTAGATCAGGCCCGGCTTTGGGGGTCCGGCACACTTTCGGCCCCTCGTCTACAGGACGCGGGACATTCAGACCGGCGTCACAATCACGGGCTCAAATCCGGCAACGAAGAGCGTATCAGGTGGCAGGCGAAGATCCCATCATTGCAGGCATGGCGGGCCGCTACGCACTCGCATTGTTCGAGCTGGCGCTAGAGGCGAAGAAACTCAACAATGTCGAAGCGGACCTGACGTCGTTCACGAAGCTTCTCGAAGGCAGCACAGACCTGAAGCGCCTTGTCCGCTCGCCGGTCTTTTCCGCCGAAGAACAATCCCGGGCCATTGCGGCGCTCGCGAAAGACGCCAAGCTCTCACCACTGACGATCAATTTCCTGCAGCTTATCGCCCGCAACCGCCGGTTGTTCGCGATTGCCGACATGATCCGCGCCTTCAATGCCCTTGTCGAGCGCCACCGCGGCGAAGTGACCGCGGAAGTTGCCTCCGCCAAAAAGCTCACCGCCGAACAGACCAAAAGCCTGCAAACAGCGCTCAAGTCTGCTGTCGGCCAGGACGTTCAGATCACATCCCACGTCGACCCCGCTCTCCTTGGCGGACTGGTGGTCAAGGTCGGCAGCCGCATGATCGACACGTCGCTCAAGACGAAACTGGACAATCTGCAATACGCAATGAAAGAGGTCGGTTGATGGAAATCCGCGCCGCTGAAATCTCCTCGATCCTGAAGGAGCAAATCAAGAATTTTGGCAAGGAGGCGGAAGTCTCCGAGATCGGACAGGTGCTTTCCGTCGGCGACGGTATCGCGCGCGTCTACGGTCTGGACAATGTTCAGGCCGGTGAAATGGTCGAGTTTCCCGGCGGCATCTCCGGAATGGCGCTGAACCTCGAGGTCGACAATGTCGGCATCGTGATCTTCGGCGACGACCGCGACATCAAGGAAGGCGACACGGTCAAGCGGACCGGCGCGATCGTCGAGGTTCCGGTCGGCAAGGAGCTTCTCGGCCGCGTGGTCGACGGGCTCGGTAACCCGATCGACGGCAAGGGGCCGATCAAGTCGAAGAAAAAGTCGCGCGTGGAAGTGAAGGCGCCGGGCATCTTGCCGCGCAAATCCGTGCACGAGCCGATGCAGACGGGGCTGAAGGCAATCGATGCGCTCATTCCGATCGGCCGTGGTCAGCGCGAGCTGATCATTGGAGACCGTCAGACCGGCAAGACCGCGGTTATCCTCGACACCATGCTCAATCAGAAGCCGGTCAACGAAGGCGACGACGAGAGCAAGAAGCTCTACTGCGTCTTTGTCGGGGTCGGCCAGAAGCGGTCGACGGTCGCGCAGTTCGTGAAGTCGCTTGAGGAAAACGGCGCGCTCGAATACTCGATTGTCGTCGCCGCCACCGCCTCCGACCCGGCGCCGATGCAGTTTCTCGCCCCTTATTCCGGGTGCACCATGGGCGAGTTCTTCCGCGACAATGGCATGCATGCGCTCATTTCGTACGACGATCTGTCGAAACAGGCCGTCGCCTACCGGCAGATGTCGCTTCTGCTGCGCCGCCCGCCGGGACGCGAAGCCTATCCGGGTGACGTCTTCTATCTTCATTCGCGCCTGCTGGAACGCGCCGCCAAGCTCAACGAGGAGCACGGCGCCGGTTCCCTGACGGCCCTTCCGGTCGTGGAAACCCAGGCCAACGACGTGTCCGCCTATATTCCCACCAACGTCATATCGATCACCGATGGCCAGATCTTTCTGGAGACCGACCTGTTCTATCAGGGCATCCGTCCGGCGGTGAACGTCGGCCTGTCGGTCAGCCGCGTGGGATCGGCGGCGCAGGTGAAGGCCATGCGGCAGGTTGCCGGCGCAATCAAGGGCGAGCTTGCCCAGTATCGCGAAATGGCGGCCTTCGCGCAGTTCGGCTCGGACCTCGACGCCGCGACCCAGCGCATGCTCAGCCGCGGCGAGCGGCTCACCGAGCTGCTGAAGCAGCCGCAGTTCTCGCCGATGACGGTCGATGAGCAGGTGGTCGCGATCTATTCCGGAACGCGCGGATACCTGGACGATATCCCGGTGTCGGCCGTGGGGCGCTTCGAGGACGAGCTGTTGCGCCACCTCAAGGACAAACACGCCGCCCTGCTCGACGAAATCCGGTTGAAGGGCGAGCTCGACGACAAGATCGAAGAAAAACTCAATAAGGCGATGGACGCCTTTGCGAAATCCTTCGCCGTCTAACGGCACTCTAGGAATCAGGCGTCATGTCGTCTCTCAAGGACCTTCGCAACCGCATCGCCAGCGTCAAGGCGACGCAAAAGATCACCAAGGCGATGCAGATGGTGGCCGCGGCCAAGCTCCGCCGCGCCCAGGAAGCGGCAGAAGCCGCCCGCCCCTATGCGGAACGGATGGACACGGTCCTGGCCAATCTCGGTCAGCGGGTGTCGGCGCAGGAAGGTGTATCGCCTCTTCTGGTCGGCACCGGATCGGACAAGGTGCACCTGCTGGTGGTCGCGACCGCTGAACGCGGCCTGTGCGGGGGCTTCAACTCCAACATTGCCAGACTGGCACGGGAGCATGCGCGGCGCCTGATCGACGACGGCAAGACCGTCAAGATCCTGTGTGTCGGACGCAAGGGCCGCGACGCGCTGCGCCGTGATCTGAATTCCTACATCATCGACCTCCTCGAACTGCGGGGCATACGCACCGTTGGCTTCGAAAACGCCGATGAGATCGGCCAGCGCGTGCTGGAGATGTTCGCCAACGAGGAATTTGACATCTGCACGCTGTTCTTCTCCGAGTTCCGATCGATCCTGAGCCAGGCGCCGACGGCGCTGCAGCTGATCCCCGCGAAACTGCCCGAGGCCGATGGCGAGGCGGCAAAGGCCGATGGCCCCGATGCGGCATACGAATATGAGCCGGATGAAGAGGAAATCCTTGCGGACCTGCTGCCGCTAAATGTTTCGACGCAGATATTCCGCGGTCTGCTGGAAAACGCCGCCAGCGAACAGGGCGCGCGCATGACCGCGATGGACAGCGCCACGCGAAACGCGGGCGACATGATCGACAAGCTGACCTTGCACTACAACCGGACACGTCAGGCTCAGATTACCAAGGAGCTGATTGAAATCGTGTCGGGTGCGGAGGCGCTCTGATCGCGAACTGGAATTGAGGTTTGAAAAATCGTGGTCCGCCAAAGGTCAACCCCCGACGGGCCGACGGATAGAGTTACGAACGATTGAAGGGTGAAACCATGGCGAAGAAGAAACTCGCAGGTCACGTGACGCAGGTGACGGGCGCCGTTGTCGACGTGCAGTTCGACGAACACCTGCCGGCGATCCTGAACGCGCTGGAGACGGACAACCAGGGCAACCGCCTTGTGCTGGAAGTGGCGCAGCACCTCGGCGAAAACACAGTTCGCACCGTTGCGATGGATTCCACCGAAGGCCTGGTGCGCGGCCAGGAAGTGCTCGATACGGGCGACGCTATCAGCGTGCCGGTGGGCGATGAAACGCTCGGGCGCATTATGAACGTGATCGGCGAGCCGGTGGACGAGGCCGGGCCCGTGAAGGCCAAGCAACGGCGCGCCATCCACCAGCCCGCACCGGAATTCATCGACCAGTCGACGGAATCGGAGATTCTCGTGACGGGCATCAAGGTCGTGGACCTGCTCGCACCATACGCCAAGGGCGGCAAGATCGGCCTGTTCGGCGGCGCCGGGGTCGGCAAGACCGTGCTGATCATGGAACTCATCAATAACATCGCGAAGAGCCATGGCGGCTATTCGGTGTTCGCCGGCGTGGGCGAGCGCACACGCGAGGGCAACGATCTGTACTGGGAAATGATCGAGTCCGGTGTGAACAAGGAAGGCGGCGGCGGCGACTCGAAATGTGCGCTGGTGTACGGCCAGATGAACGAACCGCCGGGCGCCCGCGCCCGCGTCGGACTGTCGGGACTGACGGTCGCCGAGTATTTCCGCGATCAGGGCCAGGACGTGCTGTTCTTCGTCGACAACATCTTCCGCTTCACCCAGGCGGGTTCGGAAGTGTCGGCGCTGCTCGGCCGTATTCCGTCAGCGGTCGGATACCAGCCGACGCTCGCGACCGACATGGGCGCGTTGCAGGAACGCATCACCTCGACATCGAAGGGCTCCGTCACGTCGGTGCAGGCCATCTACGTGCCGGCGGACGACCTGACAGACCCGGCACCGGCTACGTCGTTCGCCCATCTGGACGCGACGACGGTGCTTTCGCGGCAGATCTCGGAGAAGGGCATTTACCCCGCCGTTGACCCGCTCGATTCCACCTCGCGCGTGCTGGAACCGCGTGTTGTCGGCGAGGAGCATTACGAAACGGCCCGCCGGGTGCAGGAAATCCTCCAGCGCTACAAGGCGCTTCAGGACATCATCGCCATTCTCGGCATGGACGAGCTCTCCGAAGACGACAAGCTCACCGTGGCACGCGCGCGCAAGATCGAGCGCTTCCTGAGCCAGCCGTTCCACGTCGCCGAGGTCTTCACCGGTGCGCCGGGCGTCCTGGTCGATCTCGCCGAGACCATCCGCGGCTTCAAGGGGCTGTGCGACGGTGAATACGATCATCTGCCCGAGCAGGCCTTCTACATGGTCGGGACCATGGACGAGGCGATCAAGAAGGCCGAGCAGATCGCCGCGGAGGCCGCCTAGCGTCGCGGCCCGTCCGTTAAAAACAAACCGGAGACTGACATTGCATGGCTGATACGTTCACATTCGAGCTCGTCTCGCCCGAGCGGCTTCTGATCTCGGAGGATGTCGAAAGTGTTGTCGTTCCCGGTTCGGAAGGTGACTTTCAGGTTCTGGCCAATCATGCGCCGGTGCTGTCGACCCTGCGCGCCGGCCTGCTCGATGTGGTGCTGCCGGACGGCAAGGAGCGGCGCATCTTCGTACGCGGCGGCTTTGCCGAGGCCGGGCCGGAGAACCTCACCGTTCTGGCCCAGACCGCCATCGATTCCGCCGACCTCAACAAGGCGGCACTGGCACAGGAAATCCAGAACGCCGAGGAAGACGTGGCCGACGCCAAGGACGACCAGACCCGCGACAAGGCGCAGGACAAGCTCGATCAGCTGAAGCTGATCCGTGACACGCTTGGCTTGAACTAGAGCCTATTCGGCTAAATCTGAGTTAATTCTGTTTCTCGATTGGCGTGTGCGATCCGTCGCTGAGACGGTCGCGGCGCGATGTTAGCGCATCGGGCAAGGCCGTTTCGCCGGCGGGCGTCCGCCAATCGGAAACCCTTTCGGGACGGGCGGTTTTGCGCCAATCTCGGCGTAAAGCCCCATGCCCGTACACTCGGGTACGCGCCACGGGCCTTCGCTTGATCTTGTCGCAAAATCGCCCCGTCAGAATGGCTACGATTTAGCCGAATAAGCTCCAGGTTTGCTCGACAGGCAACGGCGAAAGCGCTCTATTTCTCGAAGGCCGCAAATTCCCTGGCCAACGCTTCGTAGACCGGCCGCTTGAACGGCACGATCAGGTCGACCACCTCTTCCATGGGCGCCCAACGCCAGTCATCGAATTCCGGCTTGTGACCGACACCGGAGATATCGATCTCGGCGTCTTCGCCGGTGAAACGGAAGACGACCCATTTCTGTTTCTGGCCACGGTAACGCCCTTTCCACGACACGCCGATCAAATGATCCGGCAGATCGTAGGAAAGCCATGACGAAATCTCGCCCACAAACTCCGCCGACGTGACTCCGGTTTCCTCGGTGAGCTCGCGCAGGGCAGCCGCCTGGATATCCTCACCCTCGTCGATGCCGCCTTGCGGCATCTGCCACCACATGCCGACACCCGTCGCCTCTTCGTCGTTGCGCTGCACAATCCGCCGGCCGATCCACACCAGCTTCTCCGTGTTGACGAGGACGATGCCGACGCAGGGCCGGTACGGCAGTTTGGCGAGGTCTTTGTCTTCTCTCATCGCGAGCGCTGACGCTCAGGTCTGGCGGTCGCTGCGGACCGCGGCGCTGATCGGAATGAGCTCGATGCCCTTGTCCTTGAGCTGCCGCGACCACTCGGCGACGCGGCCAATGGTCAGGGGCAGGCTGGTGCCGACACCGATAGCCAGACCCTTCTCCTTTGCAATGCCCTCGAGCTTCTTGAGGGCAAGCTCGATTTCCCTGGCGTTGCGTTCTTCGTCGATCACGACCTGGGAGGCTGAGTAGTCGAGGCCCAGGTCGCGGGCGATCTGGCCGGCGGTCGAGCGCGCCGCAGTCCCGTCGTCGAGATAAATCAGACCGCGTGCCTTCAGCTCTTCCAGCACCGGAAGAAACGAGTCCTGAGCGGCGGCGAACTTCGCGCCCATATGATTGGTGATGCCCGTATAGCCGGTGAACCGCGACATGATCCAGTGCAGCCGTTTCATGTTCTCTTCGGCGGGAAGGCTGGTCAGAAGTGTGTGCGGACCGGGATCGTTGTCGGGATAATCGAACGGCTCAAGCGGCACCTGAAGCATGACTTCATGTCCAAGGTCGCGCGCCTTGCGCACCCATCCTTCCAGGTTCCGCCCATAGGGTCCGAATGCCAGCGTGACGGGTCCGGGAAGCGAGTCGATGGCCTGTGTGGTGGCGATTTCCGAGAGACCGAGGCCGGTGATCAGAAGCGCAATACGCGCCGGCTGGCCCGCGCCGGAGGCCACGGCGCCGTTGACCGGGCGCGCATAGACTTCGCTCGGCCGGCGGCCGTCGGACGCGATTTTCGGCAACGGTCCGTAGCGCGATTTTTCGACCACCGCCCGTATCGGTACCGGCGGCAGCCTGACGAGTTCCTGATCCGCAGGAACGTTGGCGGTTTCGGGTCGGGGCGCGCCTTGCGCCGGCTGCTGCGGACCACTGAATGCGGCTGCAGGAACGTTCTGCTGCTCGGGCGCCGCGGAAGGGGGCGGCACGACGGGCGCGACAGGTGCCACCTCCTTGACGTCCGGCACCGGCGGGCCGCTCGCAAGTCCGGCGGCAGGCCGGGCGGCAGGATCGATTTGAACGACGACGAGGGGCTCACCGCCCATGGGATCGGCTCGCATGACGAACCATACGATGGTCGACGCGATTATCCCCGCAATCGCGATCGTCGTGATGGCAAGCGCCTTCATTCCGCCTCTGTATTCCCCGTCAACCCTGCCACATGCGCGACAAGGCGACCCGCCACAAACCGAAATGTCTTCTACGACAGAGTTTTACAGCAAGTCGCCAAACGGGCAAATGGCAAGCGCTAGTTCGCCGCCGCTCCCTTGTTCTCCGTTTCAGCCTTCTCCGCCTTGACGTCGCCGCGGACGAAGTTCAGCGCGTATTTGAGCTGGGTGTCTTTTTCCTTCTCACGGGGAACGTAAGCCGAGCTGCCCGAGGACTCTTTTTCGTCCTCGCTCTTCAGATGGCCGCGCAGGCTCGCCTCGCCGCGCGGTTTCTGCTGACGCTTCTTGAGCTCTTCAGGCAGTTCCTGCTCGATGACGATGTTCGGCTCGATGCCCTTGGCCTGGATCGAGCGGCCTGACGGCGTGTAATAGCGTGCCGTGGTCAGACGGATGGCGCCGTTCCCGTCAAGCGGAATGATGGTCTGGACGGAGCCCTTGCCGAATGACCGCGTTCCGATCACCGTGCCGCGCTTCTGATCCTGAATGGCTCCGGCCACGATTTCGGATGCGCTGGCCGAACCACCGTTGATCAGGACAGCAATCTTCTTGCCATCCGTAATGTCTCCGGCCCTGGCGTTGGAACGCTGCGACTCCTGCAGGTTGCGGCCGCGGGTCAGAACGATCGCGCCCTGCTCCAGGAACGCGTCGGATACGGAAATCGCCTGATCGAGCAGTCCGCCCGGATTGTTGCGCAGATCGATCACATAGCCCTTGAGCTTCGGACCCATGTCTTTCTTCAACTTGGCGACCGCCTTCTTCAGCTCGGAATAGGTCTGCTCGTTGAACGTGGTCAGACGCACATAGGCGACATCGTCTTCAATGCGCGCCTTCACCGGATTGATGCGGATGACGTCGCGAACAACCTTGATTTCCAGCGGCTCGTCTTCGCCTTTGCGAATGACGGTGAGCTTGATCGCGGTATTGACCGGACCGCGCATCTTCTCGACCGCCTGCTGAAGCGTGAGGCCGCGGATCTGCTCACCATCGAGATGGGTGATGTAGTCACCCGACTGCAGTCCGGCCTTGGCAGCCGGCGTGTCATCGATCGGCGCCACCACCTTGACGACGTCGTTTTCCAGCGTGACCTCGATGCCGAGGCCGCCGAACTCGCCGCGCGTCTGGACCTGCATATCGCGGAAGTGCTTCGGATTGAGATAGGCGGAATGCGGATCGAGCGCCGCGAGCATACCGTTGATCGCCGACTCGATGAGCTTGGCGTCCTCTGGTTTCTCGACATAGTCGGTCCGGACGCGTTCCAGGACGTCGCCGAACAGATCAAGCTGACGGTAAATCTCGGAATTGGCCGCAACTGCAGTGTGGCTTCGCGCAAGGTTCAGTACTGCTGTCCCGGCCGCCAATCCAGCCAGAATCAAAAAAGCCCAAAGTGCGAACTCTGGTTTCCGCATCATCCTTCTGCCCTTCCAGGGTTGTCGGCCCACCATGGATCCGGATCGATCGGCCGGCCATCCTTACGAAATTCAATGTACAAGACCGGGCCCGGACTCCTGCTTTTTGCATCCGCGCCCGATTGAGTCGCGCCCATTATCGCAACGGGCTCTCCAGCGAGAACGAACTGACCCGTCTCGACGTCAATCCGTTTCATCCCGGCAAGTAGTATATGATACCCCTCGCCCGCATTTATGATCAAGAGTTGGCCGTAAGTGCGGAATTCGTCCGCGTAAGCCACCCATCCATCCACCGGCGAGGTGACCTGCGCCTGCGGCCGGCTGCGGAGCGAGATGCCCTTGACGCGCTGGCCATACTCGTTCGCCGCACCGAAAAGCCTTATTTTCCGGCCACTTACCGGCAGCGAGAGTTTGCCCCTCGTCGAGGAGAACTCGACCGCCGGCTTGAGGCGCCCGGGGCTGACAAACGCCACTTTTGTGGTTTCGCGGGCCGTTTTATCATCGGCCGGGCGGCCCTGTTTTTTCGCGGCCTCGGCCAGTGCCTTTTCCCTTGCACGCTTCGCCGCCAGCTCCGCCTCGTAGGCCGCAACGCCCGCTTCCGCGATTTCCTTGTCCATACGCTTCACCAGATCGCCGAGATAAACCACTGCCTTGGAGTGCTGCGCGGCCGCCACCCGGATTCTGGCCAATTCCTGTTGCTGTGACTTCACCAACGCCTGCTTCTCCCTGATCAAACCATCAATCCGGGTGCGGGCGGCAATCAACTTGTCGTTTTCGGTCTTCAAATTATCGCGCTGACGGCGGATGCCCGCGCTGAGACGCACGAGATCGTCGAGTTCGGCGGTCAACCCTTCGGCCTGGAAATTCAGCTCGGGGAACACGGACGCCATCAGCATGGCCGACCGCACCATTTTCAAGGCGTCGTTGCGCCGTGTCACGACGGCCGGCGGGGGCTGACGCCCGATACGCTGCATCGCGGCGAGCAGTTCAGCGATGGTGGCATGGCGTTGCGCGATCGAGGCGCGCACCTGGTTTTCCTGTTCCGTGAGGCTGGCCACACGCGTCTCGATTTTCGTCAGGCTGGCTTCGCTGACCTGGATGCTCTTCGCGGTCTCGATCAGATCTTTGTTGAGCGCCGCGCGTTCCTTTTCCAGCTGTTCGAGATTGCCCGAGATTTCCTTCTCTTTGGCCTTCGCAGCCTCAAGATTGCGCTGGCTTTCGCGCAACTGTCTGTGCGCGTCTTCCTGGCTGACGGATTCCTGCGGCGTTGCCGCCGGCGCCATGAGCAACATGATGGCCGAGGCGAGCGCCAACGCGCAGACAAACAGGCTGCGCGGCATCAAGGCGATGCAAGGCCAAATCGGCGCTCTCATCATGAGTCCTCCATAGGCCCATCGCGGGATCCACACAAGTGAGTAGAACCTTTTCGATTAAATCCGAGTCAATTCAGCTTCGATGATAAGGATGGCCGGCCAGTATGGTCGCCGCCCGATACAGCTGTTCGGCGACCACCACCCTCGCCAGACCATGCGGCAGAGTTATGGCGCCGAGGGAAAGCGTATGCTGCGCCTTGTCACGCATCTCAGGCCCGTGGCCATCGGGCCCGCCCAGCACCAACGCAACGGATGATGTTCCGGCGTCGCGCAGGTCGCCGAGCAACCGCGCGAACGCTTCGCTGGTCAGTCCTTTGCCCTTTTCGTCGAACGCCACGACTGCGGCGGGTTCCGGTATCCTGGCGAGCAGCATCCGGGCCTCGTCCATGGCACGCGCATTTGCGCTGCCCTTTCGGGACTCGTTGACGGTGAGCTCTTTGAGCGGCCCCAGCCCCACCGATTTGCCAATTCCGCCGATGCGTTTGGCATAGTGCTCATACAACTCGCGTTCGGCGCCCGCTTTCAGCTTGCCGACCGACGCAAGAATGAGCTGCATACTCCCGACCTGGATGCGGCGATGCTAGACCGCCACGCGCTCGTCAGGCGGCGCCGCGGACCACATCTTCTCCAGATTGTAGAACTCACGAACTTCAGGCCGGAAGATGTGAACAACGACATCGCCGGTATCGATCAGAACCCAGTCGCAGTGCGGCAGCCCCTCGACGCGGACGCCCGAGCTGGTCACCTTCTTGAGTTTCTTGATCACCTGATCCGCAATGGCTCCGACGTGGCGGTTGGACCGCCCCGAAGCAATCACCATGTGGTCAGCGATGGAGGATTTGCCTGCAAGGTCGATGGACGTCACGTCCAGAGCCTTGGCTTCGTCAAGGACCTCGTTCACCAGGTCCAATACTGAGTCCGAACCGAGCTCAACCCGAGCAGGCTCGGAGAGAGGCGTGCCCTTAGAGGCACCCTCGCGAGAAGTTCCCATGTTTTGGTGGATATCCTTCCGTTGTGCAGTAGTGCGCTATGGTCATTACCTCATGCGTGTCGCATGGCCCGGTCTTTCGGGACTCGCGACGCAACAAGCATGCCCCCAGATTGTGACAATATCAATACCTCAGCGTTCACGCTGCATTAACCATGGAACCGCGCAGGGCCGTCGACGACAGGGATGAAAGCGGTACCGTGAGGAACGTCCACGCGGGTGGTCTGATGGATTTGAGCCCAGGGGCATCGGTTTCCTCCACATAGGCGTCGGCAAAGCGAATCGACGTCCGGCTCGCCCATGCCGCGAGGCGATATCCTGGCCGGTCGATGATCGCGACCGGCACACGCCTCATGATGTCGTCGCTTCGATCCCAAAGATGAAACGAGGCAAGATTGTCCGCACCCATGATCCAGACGAAGCGCGTGCCCGGGTAGCGGCGCCGCAGAAATGCAATTGTGTCCGCGGTGTAGGCGCTTCCGGTCGCGGCTTCGAACCCGGTAATGTCAATGCGCGGATGACGCACGAGCGCGCGCGCCGCGTTCAGCCGGTCGATAAAGGACGCCATGTCGGCGCGCTGCTTGAGCGGGTTGCCCGGCGTCACCATCCACCACAGCCGGTCGAGCCCGAGACGGTTCAGTGCCAACTCCGAGACATGGACGTGACCGGCATGCGGCGGGTCGAACGTGCCGCCGAGCAGGCCGACCGACATGTTCGGATAGGCCGGAGGCGGTCGCAGCGCCCAACGGGGAAGAACGGCGGTGTTGCTACCCACCGCGCGTCTGGCCCGTCCCGCGAACCACATATTTGAAACTGGTGAGCTGTTCGACGCCCACCGGTCCGCGCGCGTGCATCTTGCCCGTGGCAATGCCGATTTCCGCGCCCATGCCGAACTCGCCGCCGTCCGCGAACTGGGTCGAGGCATTGTGCAGAACGATGGCCGAGTTGACCCGGGCCAGGAACTCCGCGGCTGCGGCCTCGTCGTCGGTGATGATGCTCTCGGTGTGAGAGGACCCGTATTGCGCGATATGCGCAAGGGCCGCGTCCAGCCCGTCGACCACCTGAACGGCGATGACGGCATCGAGAAATTCCTTACCCCAGTCGTCTGCGTCCGCCGCGACCACGCGCGTATCGGCCTTTTGGGTCTCGGTATCTCCGCGCACTTCGCATCCCGCGTCGATCAGGGCTTCGACGAGCGGCTTGAGATGCGTATCGGCGCAGGCACGGTCGACCAGCAAACACTCCGCCGCGCCGCAAATGCCGGTACGGCGCATTTTCGCGTTCACGACGATTTCCCTAGCCATTTCGAGGTCCGCCGGCGCATGGACGTAGAGGTGACAGATGCCTTCCAGATGCGCAAACACCGGAACGCGCGCCTCCGTCTGCACGCGGCCGACAAGGCTCTTGCCGCCACGCGGCACGATCACATCGACCGTACCGTTCAGGCCCGTGAGCAATTCTCCGACGGCGGCGCGATCGGCGGTCGGCACGATCTGGATCGCATCCTCCGGAAGTCCAGCAGCTCTCAGGCCTTGCGCGAGACAGGCATGAATGGCGCGCGCCGAGTGTTTGCTCTCCGATCCACCACGCAGGATCACCGCGTTTCCGGACTTGAGACAAAGCGCACCCGCATCCGCCGTCACGTTGGGGCGGCTTTCATAGATGATGCCGATGACGCCGAGCGGCGTGCGGACGCGCTCGATCCTGAGCCCGTTCGGCCGCTCCCATGAGGCGATGACGTCACCGACCGGATCGTCGAGTGCGGCAATCTCCTCCACGCCCCTGGCCATGCCCTCGATCCGCTCCGGCGTCAGTTTCAGCCGGTCGAGGAAAGCGGACGGGCGGCGTTTGCCCTCCGCCTCGGCCATGTCTTGCGCGTTTGCCGACAGGATGTCCTGCTCATGCGCACGAATGGCGACGGCCATCGCGTTAAGGGCCTTGGTCTTCGCCTCAGGCGTTGCGTTGGCCAGCATCTGTGCCGCGCGCTTCGCGCGCGCGCCGATATCGGCCATGACGCTTGTCACGTCGCCGGCGGCCGGTTCCTTGAGGGCTGCGTCCATTGTCCTAGTCACTGTTTCCAATGCTCTTTTTGAGCGCCATGTCATCGCGGTGAATAAGTTCGTCGCGGCCACGGTAGCCGAGCCGCTCCAGGATATCACGGCTTTTGTGGCCGATGATCAATGCGGCGTCGGTCTTGGAATAGGCGCTCAGACCACGGCCAATCTCCCGGCCGTTGCCGTCGCGTATGACCACGGCGTCGCCCCGGTCGAAATGGCCTTCCACCGCGGAGACCCCGGCTGGAAGCAGGCTCTTTCCGGCCCGGAGGGCGGCTGCCGCGCCGTCGTCTATGACGACCGCGCCGCGCGGCTCAAGGGCGCCGGCGATCCAACGCTTGCGCGACGCATCCGGATCGGTCCGCGCGAAGAACCACGAGCACATGCCGCCGTTGGCCAGCCGCGCCAGGGGATTCTCAACCTTGCCGCTGGCAATCACCATGTGCGTCCCCGCGTCGATGGCGATCTTCGCGGCTTCGATCTTGGTCACCATGCCGCCGCGGGAAAGCTCCGTGCCGGTATCGCCGGCCATCGCCTCGATCTCCGGTGTGATGTCGCTGATCTCCGGCACCAGCTCCGCATGCGCATCCTGATCCGGAATGCCGGTGTAGAATCCGTCCACGTCCGACAGCAGCACGAGACAGTCGCAGCTCATCATGCTGGCGACCCGCGCCGCCAGCCGGTCATTGTCGCCGTAACGGATTTCCGACGTCGCCACCGTATCGTTCTCGTTGACGACGGGAACCGCGCCGAGCCGCAAAAGCGTTTCCA
Source organism: Hyphomicrobiales bacterium (assembly GCA_028280515.1). GTDB lineage: Bacteria > Pseudomonadota > Alphaproteobacteria > Rhizobiales > Methyloligellaceae > UBA2767. Next base: position 14,799 of record JANQLP010000239.1, on the reverse strand, counting down.
TGGTCGAGCGCGCATTCAGATAGCGCCGCCGTTCCTCGGTGTCTCCAAGCGTCAGCAACACCTGCGCGGTGACGATGCCGTGCGCCTTGAAGCACTCCTCGTAGGCATGTGCGAGATCGACCTGACCGACCGACGCCGCCGCCTGGCTGTCCTCGAGCTTCAATGCTCCGCGCGGCAGGCCGAGCGCCTTGCGGCCAAGGGCGATGGCGCCGGAGGAGACGATGATCACCTGCTTGCCCTGCCGCATGACGGCGGCCACGTCGTCCGCCAAGGACGCGAGCCAGTCCCACTTCAGCTCGCCCGTCCTGGTGTCGGCCAGAAGAGACGAGCCGATCTTGACGACCAGACGTTCAGCGTCGTTCCACTCTTTTCTCACGGTCGCCATTGCGCTTCCTGTTGCAAACCGTCGTCGGCTGCCCGCTCCTCATGACGCCCTTCCTCGATGGCTCCGGCCAGTTTGAACAGCAGGTCCTTCATGCCAGAGCCCGAGACGGCGGAAACCGCTTCCGCTTCCACGCCGTGCGCGCTCCGCAGCGCCTCGGCGCGCTCCATCGCATGCTCTTCCGATACCGCATCGCATTTGGTCAGCGCGACCAGTTCGGTCTTCGTCGCCAGATTCGCGCCATAGGCCTTAAGCTCGCCGCGCACCGTCTCGTAATCGCGCACCACGTCCTCGCTCGTCACGTCGATGAGATGGAGCAGGGCGCGGCACCGCTCCACATGCCCCAAAAACCGGTCGCCGATACCGGCGCCCTCGTGCGCGCCCTCGATGAGACCGGGAATATCGGCCAGGACGAAATCCACATCGCCTGCACGCACCACGCCGAGGTTGGGATGAAGCGTGGTGAACGGATAGTCGGCGATCTTCGGCCTGGCGGCGGAAACCGCGGCCAGGAAGGTCGACTTGCCGGCGTTCGGAAGCCCGATCAGTCCCGCATCGGCGATCAGTTTGAGCCGCAGCCAGACCTCGGTTTCCTCGCCCGGTTCGCCGGGATTGGCGCGGCGCGGCGCCCGGTTCGTCGACGACTTGAAATGCGCGTTGCCGAAGCCGCCATTGCCGCCCTCGGCGAGCACGAGGCGCTGGCCCGGCTCGGTCAGATCTCCGAGCAACGTCTCGTTGTCCGCGGCGTAGATCTGGGTTCCGGGCGGCACATACAGGATCTTGTCCTTGCCGCCGGCCCCGGACCGGTTCTTGCCCATGCCGTCGATACCGCGGCCCGCCTTGTAGTGCTGCTGGTAGCGGAAATCGATCAGCGTGTTGAGATTCGCGACGCATTCGGCCACCACATCTCCACCCCGGCCGCCGTCGCCACCGTCCGGACCGCCGAACTCAACATATTTCTCGCGCCGGAAGCTGACACATCCGTTGCCGCCGGCTCCCGACTGGATGTAGACGCGCGCCTGATCGAGAAACTTCATGAGCCTGCTCTTTTCACGTCACACATTCGCATAGCTGCGGGTCTATCGGCGCAGGGCCAGCCGCGCAACCCGCGTTGCGCGGTTTGGTGAAGGGCGGGCTATGCCGCGCCCCACTCCTTCAGGCTTTCCCAGACCGAGCGTTCCAGAACGAATTCGTCAACCGGCACCGGCCCGCCGTATGAGCGCCCCATGCTCATGCCGGTGCCGACGAGCTGGAAGCCGCACTTCACGAGCACGCGGCGCGAGGCTTCGTTGACGACACGGCAGCGGCTGTTGAGACACGTGGCGTTCGTGTTGGCGAACGCGTAGTCGATGACCGCACGGGCGGATTCCGTCGCATAGCCCCTGCCCCAGAACGGCTCACCGATCCAGTAGCCGATCTCGAGCTCACCGGTGTCGCCGACCCCGAACCCGCACGCGCCGACCAGCGCTGAGTCGTGCCTTGTCGTGATCAGAAAGGAGCGCTCCCCGGAGCGAGACAACGTATCGATCCACCTGCGCGCATCCTCCATGCGGTACGGATACGGCATGCGGCGCGTCTGCTCGGCAATCTTGCGGTTATTGGCAATACCGGCCAGAGCATCGGCATCTTCGGCACGCGGCGGCCGCAAGATCAGCCGGCCCGTCGTCAGGAGACACCCGCCGTCTGCCGGCATCCCCCGTTCAAGTTCTCCGAAATCGTCGTCGTCCTCATCCATCGGTCCTCTCCGGTCAAAAGAAAAAGGGGAGATGGCGCTCCATCTCCCCTTCATTTGACCTTCAAGATCCCCGGTTCGACGAAGCGCCGGCGGATCCCTTTGCAACCCGCCGCTACTTTGCGGCCATCGGGTCCACCGAAACGTAAACGCGTCCTTTTGCCCTGGTACGGAAACTCACATTCCCTTCGCGCATCGCGAAAATCGTGTGGTCCTTGCCCATGCCGACGCCTTCGCCGGGATGCCACTTGGTCCCGCGCTGACGCACGATGATGTTTCCGGGGATCACGCGCTCACCGCCGAATTTCTTGACGCCGAGACGCCGTCCGGCCGAGTCGCGTCCGTTGCGCGATGATCCGCCTGCTTTTTTGTGAGCCATGATTCAAATCCTCTTGCCGCAACCTCATACACGAGTGCGAGCGGTTAGTCTTCCTTTGATTTCGCTGCCGGCTTTTTCGCCGCCGGTTTCTTTGCGGCGGGTTTCTTCGCCGCAGCGGCCTTCGGCGCGGCTTTCTTTGCCGGCGCCTTGGCCTTGGCCGCCGGTTTGGCCTCCGTCTTCTTGGCGGCCGGCTTCGGCTCCGCCTTCTCGGCAGCGGCCTTTTTCTCAGCCGGCTTGGCCTCGTCGGCCTTCTTCGCGGGCGCCTTCTTCGCAGGCGCCGGCTTTGCGGCCGCCTTTGAAGGCTTCTTGCCGCCGGTCAGAATCTCGGTGATACGGACAGCCGTCAGATGCTGACGATGTCCCTTCTTGCGGCGGTAGTTCTTGCGCCGCTTCTTCTTGAAGACGATGATCTTGTCGCCGCGCTTCTGCTCGACAACCTGCGCGGCCACGCTGGCGCCATCGATCGCCGGTGTACCCACCTGCGGAGCACCTTCGCCGCCAAGCATCAACACTTCGCTGAATTGGATGATCTCGCCCGCGTCGCCCGAGACCTTCTCGACCTCGATGACGTCGTCCGGCGCAACGCGGTATTGCTTTCCGCCGGTGCGGATAACTGCGTACATGTCGTTCGTCCTTCTTGATCCGCGCCCTGCGGCGCCGCGCTCCTCGTCGCGGTCTTGCTCGTCTTCGAGGGCCGTTCCCGACGGCCTGCCCCGGGCAGCGACTTGAACCCGCGCAAATCATGAAACCTGCGCGTTTCGACGGCGCACTATACGTATCCGGACCGCCAAGTCAATTTACAGTTGTGGCTCAAGGAAACCGTGTTTCAAGGCCCGGGTCCGGCGCCGGCTTGAGATGGCGGAAACGGCCCGTTCACACCCAAGGTAACCGGACGTCTCCCTGCCCGTTCCGGTTGCACAAAATCACCGCATTTGCGACAGCTGCAAGCCCAATTTCCGTCACGACTTATGGTTAAATTTCTTAACGTGCAGACTACGGAGGTGCAGGACCGATTGAGTGACGACACTTTTCTATGAGTGTCTATGAGGGAAAAAATGGTCACCATCGATCCGCGTAATCATCTTAAAATTCCGAGTTTTCGGAGCGACCCGACTGCATCTGGCTTATGACCGCAGGACCACAAGACCGTTCTGCGCCGTCATGCCTGACCATCTGATCGGCCGTTCCGCTACCACAGCACGCTTTCCGGACATCATCTGAAATCGCTGGCTCGGACCGGCCGCAGACCGTTCACACTTTGACTTGATGCCGTCAAGTCACACCGCGCGAAGCACCCGCTTCCCGCGGGCCGGAGCCGCTTTGCCTGCCGCCTGGCCGGATCAGGCATTCAGCTTCACTCAACACCGGACGCGTGAGATTTCCGTCCCAAAGACCGACACGGGGGCCAACATGAAACAGTTAATCCGTACTCTGATTGTCACTTTTGTTCTCGTCGTCGGCGCCGGACTGGCACATGACGGAATACTTGAACGGCCATTCGGCGCGAAGGCCGGGATAGACCCGACCGCCCCTGCCGATCACTTCCCGCTGGCCACCAGTCCGGAACGGATTTCCGAACGGCTCGAGAGGTATCTCGCCGCACCGGGAACCAAAAAGACCGAAAAGCCGATCCGGCTGGCGCAGGCAACCGCACTCGTTCAACCCGGCCAGACCGATGATCTGCTGCGTGAAGCGGACCGGGCGCTGGGGCCGGAGGGAAGCGAAAGCCGCAAGAAAAAGCCCACGCCACAATACAAACAGTCGACTCCGCCGAAAAAGACCGAGGGTACGGACGGCGAGAAACCGGCATCCGCCGACGAGCAGCATCTGGCGCTGTTTGTGGAAGACCGTTACCCGGCCGCGGCGACGTGCGGCATCTGCCATCCCAAGCACTACAAGGAATGGTCGGTTTCCCAGCACGCCTATGCGCAGCTCAGCCCGATCTATCTGTCGCTCAACAACAAGATCAACCAGCTCAGCAACGGTTCGAACGGCGACTTCTGCCTGCGCTGCCACAATCCGGTCGGCGCCAACCTGGGCGAAAGCACGTTTGAGTCAAACCTCGACCGTCATCCGACGTCGCGCGAAGGCATCACCTGTGTCGTCTGCCACCGCATCAACAAGAACTACAACAAGGTCAGCGGACGGTTGGCCCTGGTCGAGGGCGGTCTGACCGAACCGGTATTCGGACCGGAAGGCAATGCCGGCGTCAAGGAAACCCTGGAGCAACCGGAGAAATTCCGCGTCGTCACGGATCCCAAGGAGCCGGGCCGCAAGATTCACAACGAAGCGAAGGTATTCGACCCGATCAAATCGTCGACCTTCTGCGGAAGCTGCCATGACGTGACCCTGTTCAACGGGTTCCGGCTCGAGGAAGCGTTCAGCGAATACCGGGTGTCGCCTGCGGCCAAGAGGGGCGAGACCTGTCAGGACTGCCATATGGGCAAGATCCAGGGCAAAGTTTCCGGATACGAGCAGGGCCCTGCCGCGGTTGTCGGCGATGTTCCGACCAAGACGCGGAAGATCACCAACCATCTGTTCTCGGGCCCCGATTATCCGGTCATTCACCCGGGCATCTTTCCTCACAATCAGAAGGCCGCCGCCTTCAAGACCATGCGTGAATGGCTGCAGTTCAAGCATGAAGAGGGCTGGGGGACCGACGCCTTCGAGTCGAAAGTATCGGCCAACTACAAGTTCCCGAAGGCCTGGGAGTCCATCGACGATCGCTACGACGCCCGCGAGATCCTCAACGAGCAGTTCGAGCTTCTCGAATATGCCAAGCGCAAGCGTCTGGAGGTTCTCAAGAACGGGTTCGTTCTCAGCGACGTGCTCATTGATCGCGCGGATGAAAACGGGCTCGCCTTCCGCGTGCGGGTCCGCAACGGCACGGACGGCCACAACGTCCCGACCGGATTTACCGGCGAGCGGCTTGTGTGGCTCGACGTGACGGTCAAGGATCGTGATGGGAACACGGTCTTCCGCTCGGGCGACCGGGATCCAAACGGCGATGTCCGCGACGGACACTCCTCCTACGTGCATGCGGGCAAGGTCAAACTCGACCCGTATCTCTTCAGCCTGCAGTCGATCTTCGTCACCCAGAACGGCCGTGGCGGCGAGATCGAGCACGTGATCCCGATCCCGTTCCCGACCTTCGCGCTGCCGCGGGTCCTGCCGTCGACCACCTCGCTGGTGTTCACCGGCGAGCCCGCCACCGAGCGCAACCACAAAAAGGGCATCGAGCCCAATGGCGAGCGCTGGGCCAAGTACAAGGTCGAAGCGAACCAGCTGACCGGCAAGGGACCCTACAAGGCGACGATCAAGCTCAAGGCACAGGCCGTGCCGATCAACCTGATCACCGCCATACAGGATGTCGGCTTCGACTTCGGCATGACGCCGGGTGAGGTCGGACGCGCGGTCATCGCAGGCACACAGGTCCTGTGGGAGCGCGAAGTGACGCTTGCGGCCAACACCACCTCCAAGCGCCGCGGGACCAGGCAGTCGGCCCCGGCTCTGTTCTCGCCGCCAAGCACCTTCAAGCCCGACCCCAGCCTGCCCTGGGCAAAGGACAAGAACAGGTGACGGCATATCCGGAAAGGTGACCATCACGAAACGAACCCCTGAAACGTGCTGTCGGCAGCGGCGCACCAAGAGCAACACGACGAGATTCAACAGGAACGTCAATGCAGGTTTGCACGAGTAATCGAAAGTTCTGGCAAGGTGCCGCCATCGCGCTGCTGACAGTTAGCCTGGGCGTCAACGATCTGGCCACGTCCTTTGCCGCCGAGTCGTCCTCGAAGCCACAGCCGTGGCGGATAGCGGTCTCCAGCAAGTCGGACAAGCTTAAGCCGGACGACTACATGGCCCTTCCCGTGCCAAAACAAGGGGCGGCAACCGCCAAGGCGCAGAAAGACGCCTATGGCGGCGACAGAAAATGGTACAGCGCGTTCTGGCCGCTCGGCGACCGGGTCGAAGTCAAGGCGCTGAAGGACGAATACGTTCCGTTCCAAACCGAGACCACCGATCCGAAGACGGTCGGGCAACTGCCGGACCGGCCGAAGCTGGCCGTCGAGCTCGGCAACGGCTTTCTGGACACCGGCAATCTGCATCCGGGCTTCGAAGTCCCGTTTATCGGTGCGGTGTGGCAGCCGCGGCTGTGGGCCTATGCGATCAACCGTACCGCATTCCAGAGTTTCGAGGACGGCCGGTCCGGCAACCCCCGGGAGACGGAGCTCGCCAACCGGCTCGACGTCTTCGTCAACCTGCAGCTCACCGGAACCGAGAAGATCCTGCTGGGTATCCGGCCGACCGACAACAACCGGCCCGACGAATTTACCCGCTACACCTTTGACGGGCGGGAAGAAGGGTTCAACAAGGAGTTCGGTTTCAACATCGAAACCCTGTTCTTTGAAGGCGATCTGGGAAGCCTGTTCCCCGTGCTGGACAAGAAAGGTTCGCGCCCCATCGACCTCGGTTTCACAGTCGGGCGTCAGCCGATCGTCTTCCAGGAAGGAATCCTCATCAACGACACGATCGACGCGGTCGGATTCATCCGCAACAACATCGTCTTTCCCGGAACATCGAACCTGCGGGTCTCCGGCATGTGGGGGTGGAACCGCCTCGACCGCAACGACTTCGACCGGCGGCGCGACGAAGCCGATATGTTCGGCCTGTTCATCGCGGCCGACAAGCATGTCAGCACCCTCAATTACGATTTCATCTACGTGAATGACGAAGGCAACGGCGACGGCCTCTATTTCGGGTTCGCGGCCATCCAGCGTCTGGCACATTGGGGCGGCATCAGCACGGCATTTCGCGTGAACACATCCATCGCGCTGGAGGACGAGATCGAAGGCAACGTCGTCGGCACCGGCACCCTGCTGACGAGCGAGATCTCCAAGACGGTCAAGCAATCCGACGACATCGTCTATTTCAACTCATTCCTCGGCCTCGGGAACTTCACGCAGGCCGGACGCGAGGCAGTCAACGGCGGTCCGCTGGCGAACACGGGCATTCTGTTCGCATCGCCGAATCTCAGCACCTACCTGGCGGAGCTCGATCCGTTCACGACCGACAGCGTTATCGGCGGCGCCATCGGGTATCAGGCGTTCTGGGACAACAAACGACGCAACCTCATTCTCGAAGTCGCCGGACGCCACGATTTGAGCGGCGACGGATTCGACAGCCTGGGCGTTGGCGCCCAGCTCCAGCAGGCCGTGGGGCAGCACGTGCAACTGCAGTTCGAAACTTTCTACGCCTTCAACGAGGGCCGTGACGACGGATACGGCGCACGCGCGGAGATTCAGATTGTCTATTGAGGTCGCGGGGCACCCGCGATCCGTCTGGTGCAGGAGACGAGCAATGCCACAAATCGGATTTGTCGAGCTTTTGGGAACAATGATCGTCGGTGCCGTGTCGATGCGCGCCGCGATCGGTGCGGTGACGTTCGCCGGGCGGCGATACGCCCTTTCGCGCCGGAACAAGAAATACATCTCGCAGTTTCGTGCCGCATCCTCGCGCGTCTTTGCAAAGCCTGAGATCGCGGCGCAGACCGGACCGCTGACCTGGAAGGGCAAGAGGCGGTTCCGGATCGTCAAGCGCGTATACGAGAATCTCAACGAGGATGTGTGCTCGTTCTACCTCAAGCCCCATGACGGCAAGGCGATCCCGTCGTTCCAACCAGGTCAGTTCCTCACTTTCTCCATACCCGTCGTCGGTCAGGCCGAGCCCGAAATGCGCTGCTACTCCCTGTCGGAGAGCCCCACTGAAGAAGGCTTCTACCGCGTCACGATCAAGCGTCTCGATCCGCCGCATGGGGCCGGGCCGGACACGCCACGGGGCCGCATTTCGGGGCATTTCCATGACAATCTGCAGCCCGTTGCCGTTGTCGAGGCGCTGGCGCCGGCAGGTTCCTTCTGTCTCGACCGGACCTCGACGCGCCCGATCATCTTCATCGGCGGCGGCATCGGCATCACCCCCCTGCTCAGCATGTTGCGATGGCTGATCGCCACCGGCTCACGGAGGGAAATCTGGTTCTTCTACGGCGTACGCAACCGCGGCGAGCACGCCATGTACGAAACCCTGCACCGTCTCAACGCCCATACGCCGAACGTTCGCCTGCTGGTCGCCTACAGCCAGCCGACACCGAACTGCCGCAAGAATGTCGACTATCATGTCAAGGGCCACATCACCGCCGAGCTTCTGCGGCCGCTGCTCACGGCGCGCCGGTGCGAAATCTATCTGTGCGGCCCGAACGCCATGATGACGTCGCTGCGCGGCCAACTGGAGGCGATCGGCGTTCCCGCAGAGGACATCCGCACCGAATCTTTCGGTCATCGCGTCAGCGATCCGGGAACCGAAGAAACGCCGCGGGACCAGGCCGAGGCGGACGCCGGGTTCCGGATCGAGTTTGCGAAATCGGGCCGGACCATCAATTGGACGCCGCGCGACGGGTCGCTTCTGGAGCTTGCCATCGAGCACAACATCAAGGCCCGTTGCTCGTGCCGCCAGGGTGTGTGCGGGACATGCGCGGTCAAGCTGCGGGACGGGGAAATCGCGTATCAGCGCCGGCCCGAGCGCGAACCGGAGGCGGGCAAATGCCTGCCCTGCATCGCGCGGCCGACCAGCGACGTGGTGCTGGATCTCTAGAGACTGCCGGTCGTTTCGAGGCTCAGTTCTTCGGCACCTCGGTCGTCAGAACCGGCGTGGCGATCTCGTTGACATGATACTTGTGGCAGAGCAGGCAGTCCTGACGCACCTGCATCTTGCCGTGACACGCGGCGCAGGTCTCCTTCTTCACCTGCTTGAAGTTCGGGACATAGGTGTACGGGTCGGTCCCCTTGTAGGTCTCGAGATAGCCTTTCGCCTTGCTCATGCCGTGGCAGGAAAAGCAGCCGTCCTTCTGGGCGACGCCGAAGTGCGGGCGATGATCGAACAGCGTGAACGGGCTCTCGCGTGAGGCCAGCGACGATGGCGTCCAGTTGACCACCCGGCTTGCGTTTTTCGTTGCGTCGACACTGTGGCATTTGGCGCACTGCCCTTGCGCGTCCTTGTGTGTGAGTTCCTCGAACGCCGGACGGGCGAGGTTGTTCTCGTCTTCCGCAAACAGGCGGCTCGTCAGATCGAGCCAGGCCCGCAGGAACGGATCGGCATGCCCGACCGGCCTGTAGAGGATCGCAAAGTCCTTGCGGTACCAGCCGCCGAGTTCGGTCCATCCTTCCGTATCGACCTCGATCTCCTCCGCGCCATTGTTCTCTGAAACGTCGGAGTCCGCCGTATCGACCTCATCATCCGAGCCCTCGCCCTCTTGATCGGATGCCTCCTCCTCGGCCTCGTCGTCTTCCTCGTCCTCGGGCGGCTGGTTGCCCTTGATCAGCCGGCCGAACGGATCGATCCGCCAGCTCCCGGATTGTCCGGCAGATGCGGCGGACGCACTCACCGTCTTGGGCTTTTCTTCAGCGTCTTCCTCTTCCTGCTCCGCGGCGTCGGTGCCGCTGCTCTCGTCGGAAACCGTCTCGGTTGTGAACACCGGCGATGTGTCCTCGTTTTCCTCTCCGGGCGTCTCATCGATTTCGCTCGCGAGGTTCGGCAACCATTCGCGTTGCGCCGCCAGAAGGACGTCATGGGGCATGCTCGCGCTCAACTGCGTGGCGAGGTCTTTGCTGATACGCGCGCCCGTCGCCGATTTGATCCGCCTGAAAAAGTCGGTCATGCCGGCGGTGGTGAGCGTATGAACCAGCCGCTTGACCTCCCAGGCGAGTGTCTTGACCTCGGCGATCTGCGCATCTGAGGCTTCGGTCAGGTCCAACAGGTCGAGCTCGTCCGTCACCTTCAGTGTGTTGCGGTGCTTCTCGTCGCGTCCGATGAGCAGGCGCATCAGCGGACTGATTTCGCCTTCGGCATCTTCCGGCCATTCGCCAACGTCGACGTTCTTCTCCTTCAGCGTTTCAAGGTCGAGCCCCGGCAGGGAAATCAGCGTAATGCCTTTCGGACCCGTCGCCCGCTCGACGCCGGTGATCTGGTCGATATGGCAGGCGGTACAGATCTGCTCGAAAGGTTTGATGTCCATATGCCCCCCCTCGGCGCTGACGGTATGGCAGTCGGTGCATGCGGGCGGCACCTCCTTGGCGTTCTTCTTTGTCCGCCATTCGGGGAAGTGTTTCTTGAAGTGGCCCGAATGGTCGAAATTGATGCGGGTACGCCGCCTGAAGGGATAGCTGTCGAACTCGGGATGGCTGCTGTGAAAGTCGTCGAACTGGACCGAATGGCAGGTGTGGCATTGCGCGTCCGACATCGCCGTGAGGTCAAAGGTCTGGCCATTGTGCTCCTTGTGGCAAGTCGCGCAGAACACCCCCTCGGGGAAGGTCCGCTCCACCGGCAGCGTCGCCTCGCGAATGCGCGAGGCCGTCGAGCGTTTGCTCGCGTGGGGGGACGCCTCGGCCCGGCGCACATAGGCATCCAGCCGCGCCAGTTCCAGCCCGTGCGGGTTGCGCGCCGCCTCCCCCATCATGTGGCAGGTGAGGCAGGACTTCGTGTCCTTGTCGGGATCGGCGGGCGCGAAGACGGCGTGCAGCCAACCGAACTGTCCCTTCGAGACGTTGGAGTGGCAATCGGTGCACTGCTCCAGCGTCCCGTGAACCGTCGTGACCGGGCCCGGCATGAAATGGCGGGAGTCGCTCGCATAGGCAATCGCGAGGATGAACAGGCCCGCGGACAACACGGCGACCCAGGCGGAAATGATGTTGCGCTTTGTCCGCAGCGCCCGGTCGGACTTCTCCGCGAACCGCCAGAACTTCACATACCGCGCAATACTCACCTCAGCGCACTCCCGACGAGTACGCGTACACGACCATGGTGTGCAGCACCGACATGGCGATCAGGCAGTAGGTTGCGGGAATGTGGATAAACAACCAGGCGTGCTGCAGGCCCTGAAGCGCATATTGGTGATCGAGGTCGAACTTGGCGACCACGTGCGCCTTCAGTTTTTCCAGAAGCTCCTCCGCCTTTGAATTGGGATGACTCTCAAGACGGTCGAGATCATCGCACATGGCCTGCAACGGATAGCGCGACCCGCGCAAATGCGCACCGACGTGCTGGGGTTTGCGGAAGTAGCCGTACAGATGGTCGGCGTAATAGTCGGACAGCGCGGCCGATGCGGCATTCTTCACCGAATTGAGCATGAGGCCGTCCACCTCGCCGGCGAGCCTGGCCCGGGCCGCACCGATTTGCTCGAACGTTACCTGATCTGCGGACACGTGCTGCAACCGCGCAGGGATGGATCGCGTCAGAAAAAGGCCGAAGATGCCGCTCACCGCGACGACCATGAAGAGGATCCACAAGACCCATTCCAGCGACGTTTCGGGCAGGGAAAAGCTGGTGTGCATCAAAAAGGCGGCGATGACGAAGTAGCCCGCATAGACGTGCAGCTTCAGCCAGCTCGCGGCGCGGCCGAGCGTGAGCGCGGGGAGTTGCTTGCGGACATGATAGGAAAGCTGCGCCATCATGGCCGCTGCCAGAATCCAGCCGTCAAGGAGCCGCGGGTCCCGCAGGGCGGTCTCGTATTGCCCGACGATCCAGAACAGTGCGGCGATCGCAACAATCGTCACCGCGGCATTTCGCGTTAGCTGGCGCAAGTTTCTCCGCGTTTCAGTGTCAATTGGTCAGTGTCTGCAATTCGCGGAGATCGACACGCGTTATCGCTTCGTGCGGGCACGCACGCACACAGGCCGGGCCGCCGGCTCGGCCTGTGCACAGATCGCATTTCGCTGCCGTGCGAATGTGTGTGCCGTCTTTGTCGACCAGAAGCTGGCCGGAGGAGTTCCGCGCATCGATCATGCGAATATTGTTGTAGGGACATGCGCTCTCGCAGCTGGCGCAGCCAATGCAGGTCTTTTCGTCAATCAGCACATTGCCCGTTGCCTGATCGCGGGTGATCGCGCCCGTCGGACAATCGACGAGGCAGACCGGATCGGCGCAGTGCATGCAGGCATTGGAGATGGAGAACTTGCCGTGTGAAAACCCCTGCCGCTCGAAGCGTGCGACATTGTCATGGGTGGCGGCGCAGGCGCGCACGCAATCATCGCAATTCACACAGCGGGTCGTGTCGACCAGCATCGCCTTGGTGCCGTTGATCAAGCGGTTGTCCACCACGAAATCCAGCTGCGACCGGCCCCGGTATGCGACGCGCTGGCGGGGCGGCCCTGCGGTGCGCTGCGCCTGGGCAACGGCGTGCAAAGCGCGTTCCTCGATGAAGTGCGCCGGAACCCGGACGATGTCGGCGTATCCCACAGCCCGCAGACCGAAGGATGCGAGTGCGGGACCGCCGGTGCGCATGCTCTCGCCGAGCTCGGACGCCCCGAAAACCTCGCCGGCCTTGAGAAAGCCCGCCGTCTGCTCGGTATGGTTCGTCTGAACCGTCAGCCGCGCAAATCCGGACCGCAGCAGAAACAGGTCCTCCAGATACTGACCGTCCTCCACAATCACCGGTTCGTGGTCCAGCGGACGGTCACCGCTTGGCTTTTCGGTTCGTTGACGCTGGTAGATGTGCGTCCAGCCGAATCCGCCATGCGTTTCGAAAAAGCACTGCTTTGCGATCCCGCGCAGCAGCTCGTCATCCATTCCGTTGAACAGGAAGCTCTGCCGGAGCGCCGCTTCGACGCTGCGTATCCGGTACAGGTTTTCGACCCGGCGCCGAAACGCGTCGGACCAGTGAAGCAACTCGCGTGCGCCCGGCCAGCGAAGCTCAAGCACCGTGGTCCGGTCCGCGGCCGCAACCGCGCTTGCCTGCCGCGCTGTCCGCGCCATGGCTTCGGTTTCACCAAAGATATCGTTCTGGGCCAGAACACTGGACGGTTGCGGAACAATGTCCCGTTTCCACTCAAGCTTCTGCAGACGTTGCCGGCCTTTCAGGAACGTGCGGCGCAACCATGTGGCGTCGTCCGCTTCCGTCCGCTGCGCTTCCGGCGGCGCAGGCACAGCGGTCTGCATCCGCACGGCACCGTTCAGGACGATGAAGATCGAGGTCTGATACGCGCCCGCCGCATAGATGACGTCACCGGTCCGGAACGACAGAATGCGGCTGTCGTTCGCGATGATGTCCTGCGGCTGGAGATCGTCGGGGAACTCGCGGCGGTCGAGCGCCGCAAACGCGGGAAGCCGCATGATGCCGGCCACCGCGTTCGCGGGAAGCCGCCGGCTGGCAAACGGCACGTCCCAACGACGCGGCCGGTCTATGATCTGGACTTTCGCCAACCGTCTTCCCTCTCACGATCGACTGTACTGACGGCTGCGTGGATCGTGTGTGCGACGTGCGCGAATGCGCGTTCCCCGTGCATTCCGGGACACCCCCCGAAGCCATGTATCAGTCTAGCGATGCGTATGGTTATTGTGGGGCGTCATCTCGCGGCGAAATGGGTGATTTTTTGGCGAAATTATGCCGGTTTCCGGCGGTCGGCGCAGCGGCGTCACCTGGCCTCGTTCTTCGCCTGTTTGCCGCTGCTTTTCGGCTGTTTGCCTTTGTATTTCTCCTCGCCCGGGATCATCCTGTCGAGCGCCGCAAACTGGCTGCCGTCATGTTTCGCAACCAGTGCGAGCGCTTCCTTTGCGACCTGATCGGCAGCGGCAGCCAGCGCCTTCTTGTTCTGAAGTTTCAGTCCGGCGGCATAACCCGCGTCCGCAAGCCGGGAGACCTCCGGCACATCGGGCAGCGCCTTTGCCACGGCCTTCATCTTCTTTCGCGCCGCGTCCGCTCGCCGGGCCATGCGAAAGGCGTAGTCCTTGCTTTCGGTGGCGGAGCCGACCGCGCGCAGGGCCGTTTCGAGTTCGACGGCCAATCCGATCACATAGAGAATGCGCCGCCGGCCCGGGGCGGCCTTTTTGTTCTGCCCCTTCGAATACCAGGTGTTGTGCCGGACCTCCCCTTGCGACCAGGACACCAGCTCGAACGCACTGCCCGCCGGATGGCCGCCGACGTTTACGAGTGTCTCATGGGGTACGACGTGGCAGCTGTAACAATTCTTGGCGAGCTTGTAGATGGATGACGGGCGGATCATGCCGAGCTTGTCGGCCTTCTTCCAGCGCGCGGCTTCTTCGGCGCGCGATTCCGTCTTCTCCGTCTTGCCGGAAAACTCGCTGTGCACCTTGTACCAGTCCTTGCCCGCCGAATGACACGACTCGCACGAAATCCCGGCGACCGGCTTCTTCTTTTTCTTTTTGATCTGCGTCGTGAAATGGCAGTTCAGGCACAGGCTTTCCGACTTGATCCGCTTGATCTTCATCTTGTCGGCGATGGCGCGCGCTTCCTTGCTGCGC
>JANQLP010000238.1 GCA_028280515.1 Hyphomicrobiales bacterium | reverse complement strand
ATGGGGTCCCAACACCGCAGTCTACTTTGATTCCAATAACACCCTTGTTCTGGAGGGTGTGGACAGCGCCAGCCTGTCGGCAGCCAACTTCGTATTCGGCGAACAAGATCAGACCATTGTCGGCACGTCCGGAGTTGATACCCTTACTGGTGGAAGTGGAAATGACACGATCTCTGGCGAAGCTGGAAACGACACTCTTACCGGCGGTGCCGGGAATGATACGTTCGTCTTCAAGGTCGGCTCTGACAACGACACGATCACCGACTTCCAGGCAGGTGCGGCCAGCGACGACGTCATCGAACTCGATGGGCTGACCGCATTCAGTAGTTTCAACGATGTGGCTGCGGCAACCTCGCAAAACGGATCAGACGCGGTAATAGACTTGGGCACAGACGGTAGCATCACGCTCGCCGGGGTACACATGGCAAACCTCCACGAAGACGACTTCCGGTTCGTCTAGGCCCACTTTTGCGATGCGTAAATGAGTGGGCAGAGTACTCCGCCGCCGCCGCGGCCGACGCTCGCGGCGGCGCTTGCTGCCTGCCGGCGCGCGCTGATCGGCATCGGTGCGATCAGCTTTTTCACCAATCTGCTGATGCTGACCGGTCCGCTGTTCATGCTGCAGATCTACGACCGGGTCTTGACCAGCAGAAGCGTGCCGACGCTGGTCGCACTTCTTGTTCTGGTCGCGGGCCTCTTTGCCTTCATGGGCCTTCTCGAACTCATCCGCTCCCGGCTTCTGGTGCGTGTGGGCTTGCGTATCGACCGCATTCTGAACGGACCGGTCTTCGATACAATCCTGAAGGGAGGAGGGCGCACCACCAAAGGAGCCAACGACACGCAGGCCTTGCGTGATCTCGATCAGCTTCGCCAGTTCATCTCGGGTCCGGGGCCGCTCGCCATCTTCGATATGCCCTGGGCGCCGGTCTACTTCGCGGTCATCTTCATGTTCCACTGGTGGCTTGGGATGGTCGCGGTTGTTGGCGCCACAATTCTGCTGGTCCTCTCTCTCCTGAACGAGTTCGCATCCAAGAAGCCTCTGGCGGAGGCGTCGGCCAAAACGGCGAAGAGCTTTGCGCTTGCCGAAGCCGGGCGGCGAAACGCCGAAGTGCTGCGGGCGATGGGTATGAGCGATGCCTACCATGACCGCTGGGCATCGCATCGCCGCGAGGCACTGGGCTCGCACACACGGGCCAGCGATGTGGCCGGGACCATAACGTCCGTCACCAAGGTGACGCGCCTGTTTCTGCAGTCCCTCATGCTGGCGACGGGGGCGTATCTTGCTTTGCAGCAGATCGTGACGCCGGGCATCATGATTGCCGCCTCGATCATCCTCTCCCGTGCGCTGGCGCCGATTGAGCAGGCGGTCGGCAACTGGCGGGCGTTCATCAGCGCACGTCAGGGCGCAAGGCGCATCAGGGCCGCGCTGGAAACTCTGCCCGCAAACGATACGCGAATGGCACTTCCCGAGCCGAAGGGAAAACTGTCAGTAGCCAGACTCTATGCGGCTCCTCCCGGCATTCCGGAGCCTGTGTTAAAGGCCATCAACTTCAAGCTCGAACCGGGCGATGCTCTCGGGGTCATCGGCCCGAGCGCATCTGGCAAGTCGACGCTGGCCCGCGCGCTTGTCGGCGTTTGGCCTGCTTTGAAAGGGGCCGTGCGATTGAACCGGGCGGCGCTCGACCAGTGGGATCCGAAGCAGCTTGGCCGCAGCATCGGCTACCTCCCGCAGGATGTTGAGCTGTTCGACGGAACGGTCGAGGAAAACATCGGCCGTTTCGATCCGGAGCGCGACGCAGAGGCTATCGTTGCCGCCGCACAAAAAGCCGGCGTGCATGACCTGATCCTGCATCTCACCGACGGTTACCAGACCCGGATCGGCGAGGGTGGAGCCGTGCTTTCCGCGGGCCAGCGCCAGCGGGTCGCGCTGGCCCGCGCGCTTTACGGCAACCCGGTTCTCGTGGTCCTCGACGAACCGAACTCCAATCTCGACGCGGAAGGGGAGGCGGCACTTACCGAGGCCATCCTGAATCTGCGCGAGGAAGGCTGCGCCATTGTCGTCATGGCGCACCGGCCGAGCGCCATCGCCGCGGTGAACCTGCTGCTGGTTCTGCGTGACGGTCGGCAGGTTGGCTTCGGTCCGAAGGACGAAGTGCTGCGTGAGCACGTTCAAGGTGCCTCGGGCTCGGCTGAGCAGGGCAACGTCCGCAAGATCAGGCAAAAGAGCGCGTGAGATGCAAAAAAACAGCGAAGGTGACGACAGCACAATCCGCCTATATCTGTTGGTCGGTGCTTCGTTGGTATTGTTGCTTTTCGGTGGCTTGGGCGCTTGGTCGGCTATTGCGTCGATCAGCGGCGCTGTCATCGCGCCGGGCTCGGTCGTGGTTCAGTCCCATCGAAAGAACGTTCAGCACCTGCAAGGTGGTATCGTCAGTGAAATCCTGGTCAGGGATGGTGATGTTGTGGCACTGGGTGATTTGCTGGTCCGTCTCGATGAGACCCTGGCGAAGGCCAATCTTGGCATCATCACCACTCAGCTCGACGAACTTCAGGCACGCAAGGCACGGCTGGACGCCGAACGCTCCAATCTGCCTGAACCGCACTATCCCGATCATCTGCTGATCCGCAAAGACGACGCGGTGGTTTCAGGCGTTCTGGATGGGCAGAAATCACTGTTCAAGGCGCGCCAGGACTCGCTGAACGGCCAAAGGTCGCAGTTGCAGGAGCGCATTGGACAACTCCGCCAGGAGATCGTCGGGCTCGAGGCGCAGCGAGATGCAAAGAATCAGGAGATCGTTCTGATCGAGGACGAGCTGTCCGGTTTGCGGGACCTTGAGAAGAAGGGGCTTGTTCCCAAGTCACGTGTCGTATCCTTGAAGCGGCAGGCAGCCCAGCTGAACGGGGATCGTGGCCGTTTCATCGCCGAGATTGCGCGCGCACGAGGAAGGATCGGTGAAACGGAAATCCAGATCATTCAACTGGAAAAAGACCGCCGGACGGAAGTCATGACGGAACTGCGCGAGGTGCAAACGCGGGTTTCGGAACTCCTGGAGCGCAAGGTCGCGGCGGAGGACCAGCTCAAACGCATTGAAGTCCGCGCACCCATTGGCGGCTATGTGCATCAGATGGCTTTCCACACGGTTGGGGGTGTCATCCAGGCAGGAGAGACCATCATGCAGATCGTGCCGGCGAAGGATCTGCTTTTGGTCGAAGCGCGGCTCGACCCGGCCGATATCGATCAGGTCTACATCGGGCAGGAAACGGTGGTGCGGTTCCCCAGCTTCAATCAGCGCACAACCCCTGAACTCAATGGGACGATCCTCCACATATCCGCCGATGTGAGCAAAGACGGGCGCGGCGAGATGGAGTTCTACACCGCGCATGTCACGCTGACGGACGAGGAACTCAAACGCCTTGGTGCTCAGAAGCTCGTTCCAGGCATGCCCGCCGAAACGTTTGTGCAAACCGAGGCCCGTACCGCCCTGAGTTATCTTCTCAAGCCTCTGTCGGACCACATCGAAAAGGCGTTTCGGGAGGAGTGAGGCAATAGGTGTGGCCACCAACCTCAATTGAGTGTTGGCCCGCTTGATGACTCAGGGCGGATGTCGTCCGAGGCATTAACGAGAAACAGATTGATGTGCAGTTCGAAACTGATCCCGCGCGCACCAGTAGAGATTCGAATGTCGCGCACGGCAGGCTCGGATGGCGTGCGTCTTCATTCGATAAATGCCTAGCGTTTCCGGGTCTTCCCAAGCAAGTTCGTGATTTCCAGTCCGAGTGTCGCTTGAATAGCCATGGGTCAGGCACCCGGTCTGCCTTGCTCCCTTGGCAGGCGCTTCGTTGACTGCTTTGGGTCAAAAGGTGGCGCGGGATTTTAGTGGCCAATTGAGTCTATTGTCGCACCCCAACGCCTGCCGCCGCCCGTTTCTGGATGGAGGCTCCTTGCCGCACTTGCCGGATCGTTGTGCTGGAAAAATATTATAACAATAGTAATCTTATTTATATATCATCCCTGAACTGGTTGTTACAGGCGAGCCGTAATTGGGCTTTGTGATGCTCTTTCAGGCGCTCAACACGGGCCGGGAACAGCAGTCCGGCGATTGTTCTCGGTCCAGGGGCAGGCGTTGTGCGGTAAGCTCGACATCGTTCCGGCTCGGCCTGACTGCATATCAGTCAACCAATGCGAGGCGGGGGCAAGTCATCCTTGGGTCTGAGGGTGACTTGGTGCACCAGCCATGTATGATGGCTTCCTGCGTAAAGCAAATGCGAGACGTTTGTTCGCACTTGTTTGGTCTAGCGCACGATGTCTTTGCCTCCGAGGTCGCATCATCAAACCGTTTCACCCGACCGCGAGAATGTCCTATGTTGCAATCCTCGGTTGTGTGAGTCGGCGGGCAACCTGACATGTTGGTGATCCAGGACGGTTGTCGCGAACCAGGTTGGAAAACAGTATAGCGTTTGCGAAAATTGAACGTTGAACGGACATAACAATGGCTCCTCGACGCGGCGTGCCCCGCTATCAGCAGATCTTCTTTGAACTTCGTGAGAAGATCCTGACCGGAAAGTTGTCACCCGGCGAACGGATATCAAGCGAAGCGCAGCTTTCGGGTGAATACGGCGTGTCCCGCATCACCTCGCAACGCGCTTTGAACGAGCTGGCGAAAGCCGGGCTGGTCACACGCGCAAGGGGGCGCGGCACTCTGGTCCGGGAAAACGTCTTGAGAAGCCCGCAGATCGATGACACGTCCTCGGAGTTGTCGATGACCG
This sequence comes from Hyphomicrobiales bacterium, assembly GCA_028280515.1. GTDB lineage: Bacteria > Pseudomonadota > Alphaproteobacteria > Rhizobiales > Methyloligellaceae > UBA2767. The sequence goes on along the minus strand of JANQLP010000238.1, from coordinate 4,418 downwards.
CCCAGTTCATTGGCCAGTCGCGCATCATCGGGCAGTCCGAAGTCCGGCTCTTGGCTTTCTCGCGAGAGCCTGCGCCGCCTCACGTGCTTGAGAAGCTTGCGCTTGAACCGGGAAGCGACATCTATTTCATCGAGCGGATTCGTTCGTCGGACGGGACACCGTTCTGTCACGCGTCGGCCTATGTGCCGATCGCGATCGGACGTACATTCTCACCCGCAGCGCTCGAGTCGAGAATGCTGATCGATTTGCTCCAGGAGGCCGGGCACGAAATCGCAACCGGTGAGCAGATCGTCACGGCATCTGTTGCTGATGCCGTCGTCGCAAACCATCTCGACATTTCCACGGGCACCGCGGTCCTTTCTTTCGCACGGACGGTTTACAATACGGATGGCGCACCGATCGAGTATGTCGAAGCGAGTTTCAGGCCGGACAAGTTCCGGCTTTCGATGTCACTTGAAGGCGCCTCATCCAACAAAAAGCGCGGCCGGACAGCGGCGGTTGCGACCGGTGAATGACCGCACTTGTCGTGAGGATGGTCCGCCACAACTTGTCCCCCGACTATCCATTCGATACCTGGGAGAGCATTGCCTTGCCGTCGTGGCCAACTGTGGCAGGACAATCCGGGGCTTGATGCGCGGTGCCACGGGTTGTCCGGGCTGTTCTCAGGTCCGCCGGTGAAGGTCGTCTGATCATTCGGCAGTCATGATGCGGAGAGTAGGCGTATGCAGGTGAGAGTTTGGGCTCTGAAAGCTGCCGCGATTGCGGCCCTCGCCGCCTTGCTCACAACCGCCAGCGTATCGGCGCGGGCCGCCGAAAAAATGCGGTGCAGCCATCAGCTCCCCCCGACATTCCATATTGCGAAAGTGATCGAACGCTGGGCCGCGGAAGTGGAGGCGCTCTCCGACGGTGAAATCGATGTCCAGGTGTTCGGCGCCAACAGTCTCGTCGGGGCCAGGGAGAACATTCCGTCCGTCGCCAAGGGATCGATTGAATGCGCTTTTTCAGGCAACTTTCAATGGGGCAAGACGCTGCCGGTCATGAACGTGACGATGCGGCCATATTCCCTGAACGCGCCCGAAACGATTGCTGCATGGCCCGAATCCGAAGCGGCTGCATTCCTCGAAAAACGACTGCTCGAAAAGGGCGTCCGCAACGTCGCGTGGATGTTCACCTCCAGGATGTTTGTGTTCACCTCGAACGGGAAGCCGCTTCTCGAACCGGCCGACTTTACGGGTGTCAAGATCAGGGGACTCAACCCGGTCGTGAATGCGGGGCTCGAAGCGCTCGGGGCCGCGCCGTCCGCCATGTCGGGGTCCGAGGTCTATCAGGCCCTTTCAACGGGTGTGATCGACGCGGGATTGACGGATATCGCAGCCGCCTATGCGCGAAAATACTACGAGGTGCAGGATCAGATCGTGGCCACGCCACTCTTCAGTGTGTTCTATCACGGCTACGTCAATCCGGACTGGTATGACCGCCTGTCCGACAAGGCGAAGGCCGCCCTCGCCGAGGCCGGCAGGAAAGCGGCGAACTGGGCGTTTGACGCAACCGAGCGAGCGGCCGGCGCGGCACCATACCAGCTGGCCGGGAAGAACGTCACGGTGCACATTCACACGGCGGACCAAATCGGAAAGATGGCGCCAATCATGCAGCCTGCCTTCGACAAATCGTTTGCAGAGTCGACAGGCGAAGACGGCAAGAAGATCCTCCAGCTCTTGAAAAAGCTCACGCAATAGACCCATGAAGGACGGACGCCTGAACGCGAAAGAGAGTATGGCAGAGAGGGCCGACATCCCGGATGGTCCCGGCCCGAGCGCGCTCGAGCGGGTGGTCCGGATAGTGTGTCTCGGCGGCGCGGCTCTGGCCGCCTTCGCGGTGCTGATCACTCTGGCCGCCACCTGCTACAGCGTCTTCATGCGCTATGTTGTCGGAACGCCGGTAACCTGGATTGATGAACTGTCGGGCTATCTTGTCGTGGCCATCGTTATGTTCGGCGCCGCCGAGGCGCTGCGCCGAGACGACCATATCCAGGTCGATCTTCTCACCTCAAGACTGACCGGGCGCCCGCTTACGGCGATGCACATCCTGTGGATGCTGTTGGTCATCGTGTTCACGGCGGTCTTGTTGTTCAGCGCATGGCGGGCCGTGGCCTTTTCCTACAACTTCGGCCTGTATTCCGACGGCTATCTGGAAATGCCCTTGTGGAAGCCGCAATCCCTCCTGGTGGTCGGCTCCGCTCTCATACTGCTGGCGTCGCTTGCGAAAATCAGCCGGGCCCTGCGCGCCGCAACTGTAAACGAGAGCAAGCGCAGTTGACGGCGGCGCTTGTCCTCGGTGGCCTGCTGCTTCTGCTGATGACAGGCGCGCCGATCTTCGCCGCGCTTGGACTGACATCGCTGATCGTGACCCTGATCAGCGAAGGACATGTCGACACGGTCGCCGACACCGTTTTCGCCAGCCTCAACAATACCCATCTGACGGTCATTCCCATGTTCGCCTTCATGGCGCATGTGATGATCCGGGCCAAAGTCGTCGACCATCTCTATGATGCGGCCAATGCCGTGGTGCGCCACGTGCGAGGCGGCCTTGGCGTGGCGACCGTGCTGGCATGCACCGTGTTCGCGGCGATCTCCGGCTCCTCGGTCGCGACGGCCATGACGATCGGATCGAGCGCCCTTCCGCAAATGAAGCGCTATGGCTATCGCGATCGAGACAGTTACGGCGTGATTGCGGCCGGCGGGACGCTCGGCATCCTGATTCCGCCATCGGTCCCCCTGATCATCTATGCCATCGTGACCGAAAGCTCGATCGGTGCCCTGTTCCTCGCAGGCCTGATACCCGGCGTCATGATGGCTCTGATCTTTGCGCTGTTCTGTATGGCGAGCGCCGCGCGGCGTCCGGGCCAAAAGCGTGAGCCCTGGATCGGCTGGGGCCGTTGCCTGGCGGCGCTGCGGCAAGCTTTCTGGGCGCTGGTGATGCCGCCGGTCGTGCTCGGCGGAATCTATTTCGGCATCTTCACAGCCACCGAGGCCGCGGCGGTCGGATGCCTCTATGCCCTGATCGTCGGCGTCGGCATATATCGAAACTTCGGATTGCGGGATCTGTGGCAGACGGCCTACGACACTGTCAGGTCTTCCGCCATGATCTTCATGATCCTGGCTTCCGCGGCCATGTTCGGCCATGCCGTGACGCTTATCGGGTTGCCCGCTGAACTCATCGAAACCGTTGTGGCTCTCGATATGGGCGCAATTGCATTCGTTCTCACGGTGATGGCCGTGATCTTCGTCATGGGCATGTTTCTTGAGACGATTGCCATCATCCTGGTCACAACGCCGATCGTGTTTCCCGTGATCATGGAGTTGGGCATCGATCCCGTCTGGTACGGCATCCTGCTCATGATCAATCTGGAACTCGCGCTGATCACACCGCCGGTGGGCATGAACCTCTTTGTCATCAAGGGGATCGCCAAGGCACCATTGGCGGACGTGATCGCGGGTACGGCGCCCTATGTCATATTGATGGTGATCGCTCTTGCGCTCGTTCTGGCATTCCCGCCGATTGCGACATGGCTGCCCCATGCGGCCGGCTTCAGATAAGGCCCGGCACGCCCGTCCTTTTCGGTTGAGAAGGCGTCAACCTGCAACCGGTGATTCTTGTTGCTTTTCCGCAACATACGGCAAGGAAAACGCGGCCCGTTGCGCGATCCGATGCCCTTGTTGCTGGACCAAAACTGATATGTCCGATAAGTCTTTCATGATTCGAAAAGATATAACATTTGACCGGTCATCATCTCGCGATGTTTCTGGTCCGATGATATGTCGAGTCACAGGGAGCAGGGGCGTTGCACAACCGCAAAGCGCGACGACGGGCGGCGGCGCTTGCACGCAGGGAACGCGCACGGGCGCAAATCTCGGCGCCCGGCTTTCTGCGCGCCGCGGCGCTCGGCACGGTGGCCGCGGGCGCGATGATGTTCGGTTATGGCCGCACGGCGCAGGCCGGACCCGATGCCTGCATCACTGTCGGCAACGTCGCCACCTGTCAGGGCAACCAGTCGGCGGGGATCGCCAGCGGCACCGATTTCCTGGTCCCGCCGGTTACCACCCTCAACGTCAACACCCTGAACCAGGCCATCGCGCCGGCAGCGAATGTCGACGGCATCAATTTCACGTCCACGACCGGTATCACGATCAATGCCGATACCGGTCCGTTCGGCATCAACGCGTCGGGCACCGGAAACGGGATCAATGCGTATGTCAACGGCAGCGGCAACATCACGGTCAACTCGAGCGGAACGGTCACGGCCGGCGGCGATGGTATCCTGGCCGATGTCGCGAACAACGGCATCGTAACAGTCAACCATACGGGCAATATCACGGCAGGTCGTTACGGCGTTTTTGCGGAAAATGACGGTATCGGGA